>NZ_JAPNXR010000025.1:0-76295 GCF_030397615.1 Vibrio sp. 14N.309.X.WAT.E.F5
ATATTCATCAACGAGTGCCCACACAGATTGATAGGTTTAAATTGTTAAAGAGCTTCACTTGTTGAGCGTTCCTTTAAGTAAGGAGCCTCTCGAAGTGGACGGCCATTCTAGCGTTTTAATTCTCAGTGTCAAACACTTATTGGGAATTAATTTCCACTTTTAAAAAGTAGGAGCGATTAAACGCTTTAAGCTAGTTGCCTTACCAACATTCTGCGCTGAAGCCTTGTGGCGCCTGCCGTATCAGTGAGGCGGCATTATAGAGATACCGCTCATATTGGCAAGCAATAAATGCGTTTTTTATTGAAAAAAGAGGTTAAGTGAGGACATTTCAACCAAGGGCTTATTTATACCAGTTTCACCCCAAGTTTCGAACAAATTACCCACAACGACCTGTGGATAACTACTCGCCATTATCAAAAAAGTAAGATAAACGAGCCCTAGGGTTTAGATATTCTCTAACTTGTTCCGGTAGCTTGCTTGGATGAACAGCATTAACGATTTTGATCTCTTTAATAAAGAGGTCAATGATCGGGGCTTGGGTTCTTGGCACGCTAGGATCGTAGATCAGTACATTTGGATAAAGCATATGCTTGGCGTTAACAGATATCACAATCCCAATCGAATCATTTGAAAGTTGTACTACGGTTCCTGGTGGGTAGACTCCCATAAACTTAACCAACAACCCCAAATTATCTTGGCTATATAGATATTTGCCGTTCTTATATAAGTGAGACAATGCCAAATATGGGATCATTTGTTGATATTGCGTTTTACCATGGCAAAGATTATCGAAAGCGTTAGCTACTGCAACTATCTTGGCAAACTCATCGATCTCATCTTCTTTTAAACCTTCAGGATAACCAGAACCATCATTCATCTCATGATGTTGAGCAATCACCTTTTTAGCACTTTCAGGAAAGTCATCAATTGTTGAGACAATATCTGCACCATATTTGGTGTGAAGCTTTAGGTAGTTCTCTTCTGGTACCGTTAGTGCGCTCTGCTTTCTTAATATCGCGACTGGTATTTTGATTTTGCCTACATCGTGGAACAATGCGGCAAATGAAAGATCTTTCAACTGTTGCGTATTGTAGCCTTTAGCTTTACCTATCATTAGCGCAATAACAGAGACATTTAATGTATGAAAGTAGATATCTTCAAAGTCACCTTTTGCATTCATGAGATGCAAGGTGACGTTATCATCGCTCACTAGGGTTTCGACAATATCATCAACAAGAGCCTTAACCTCCCCTACCGCATCTAATGGGCGATTACGGATTTTAGTCATCACTGAACGCATTCGAGCAAGCGAACGTTCGAACTCTTTCTCGCAATGGCTCACCCTACGACGGTAAGAGCTTAGAGTTTCGATACGCTCATGCTTATCTTTCCACATTCTTTCTGCTTCAAGGCTTACCTGTAAATCACAATCAAGGTCTTGTTCACTCACATGGTTCGCGGGTAAGGGTGATGTATCACTTTGGTTCGGGTTTATATAGACGTGCTTAATCCCAAGATGTCGAATGACTTTTACTTGGGCGTCGTCTTTGATTTTAAAGCTGTTGAGTAGAAATGGGTGTTCATTCCATTTTACTGGGAGTCGTACATGTAGACCGGGCTGAATGCGATCTACGGTAATCTTTATGCTGCCCATTTTTATATATAATATTGATTATTAATCTCTATTTATAATTCTAATAAAACCAAGCAGCAATTTCACTATCCAATTTCACAGGTTCAACTTAAAGAATCACAGTGCACCATCCAACGTATACCGAACTTGTCTTCTACTTTGCCAAACCGAGCCCCCCAAAAAGTATCCGCTAGCGGTGTCATTATACGCCCGCCTTGCTTTAGCTTTTCAAAGATGTGTTCTTGAGTCGCGGTATCCTCGGTAACAAGCGAGAGTGCAAGGTTGTTCCCTTCAAGCTCCTTGGCTTTAACACCATCGGACATCATCAGCTTCATACCAAATGCTTCGAACTCAGCATGCATAATCCAATCAGGTTGAGCTCCCTCTATTACTTGTGGCGCATCACTAAAAAGTTGTTTAGATAAAACTACACCGCCAAAACACTTATGGTAAAAATCCAACGCTTCATTACAACGGCCATCAAAAAACAAGTAAGGGGTTACTGTCAGCATATATCTCTCCTCTATTATTCCTTTAAACATAGACAATAGAAGAGAGATTGGTAGGTAACATCATGATTTAAGATGATTAATTCACTAAGGAATCGAATTACGAAGGGAAACCGTGAGATTTAGGAATGAAACCACAAGATCTGACTGATTGAAAAAGCATTCCTGCCGCCACCACGAAGGCAACGTATTCTGGTCTCTAGATACAACAAAGTCTCGACTTGAGTCGAAGCTTTGTCATTTAAATATGGTACCGGTAGGCGACTTGACTGGGCTTGCATCCAAGCCGACACGCTGGGTTAGGGATTCACAAACATCCCAAAGCGACCTTTCTATGTTTGGTACTGGTTTAGACCGACTGATTGGACAGGCATTCCTGCCGCCACCACGAAGGCAACGTTTTCTGCTCTCCAGATACAACAAAGCCCCGACTTTCGTTGAGGCTCTATCTTAAAATATGGTACCGGTAGGCGACTTGACTGGGCTTGCATCCAAGCCGACACGCTGGGTTAGGAATTCACAAACGTCCAAAACGACGAAAGGTCGCTATAAAAGCGACCTTTCTATGTTTGGTACCGGTAGGCGGACTTGAACCGCCACGCCCGAAGGCAACGGATTTTGAATCCGTCGTGTATACCAATTTCACCATACCGGCATTATCTTGGGGCATTGCCCTTTCGATGTCTGGCATTATACGTATGCGAACTGATGTGGCAAGTATAAAAACTTGAATTCATGTGTGTTTGCCGATAATTTCGCCACTAAGTCATAAGCTGTGCGTCATGTCTCTTTTCACGCCAAGCCTTAGACTATATTCTGACGCCTAAATTTTTGAAGAAGTAATAACACCATGACATCAACAAACACAATGCCACCAGCAGGAGTAATGCGCCGATTTGGTGCCTTGTTCTATGACGCCCTTATCGTAATCGCTATTGAAATGTTGGCGGCTGGCGTCATTGTCGCTCTACTGCACGCACTCATGGCTCTTGGCGTTTTTAACCATAGCGGTTATGCCGATGTTAGTGACTTCTTAACGAACCACCCTATCTGGAGCCCAGCATATACTTTCTACTTAGTCGTAGTTTGGGTGTACTTCTTTGTATTCTTCTGGACAAGAGCTGGCCAAACGCTAGGAATGAGAGCTTGGAAACTGCGTGTTCAAAACAAAGATGGCTCAGCAATTACGGTAACCCAAGCACTGATTCGCTTAGGAACCTCAGGGTTTGGATTGGCAAACTTATGTGTTCCATTCGATCCTCAGAAGCGAGGCTTTCACGACATCTGGGCGAAGACTGAAGTAGTCGTGCTACCACAAGCACGATAACGCTATTAATCTCGCTACAAGCAAGATCAAAAAAGGAAGGCGTTATGCCTTCCTTTTTCTATCTACAGTTTCCGCCTCAAGAGCATTATGGCTATTCCGAGGAACACCACGCTCGGGGCTAACGCACCAAAGGCCGGTGGTATTTGGTAAACCAAACTGACCGGACCAAAAAACTCACTGGATATATAGAAGGTGAAACCTGCAATAACCCCCGAAAGAATTCTTGCACCCATAGTCACACTTCGTAATGGACCAAAGATAAACGACAGTGCCATCAACATCATGACCGCTATCGAGATAGGCTGAGTTATCTTTCTCCATAAAGCGAGCTCATAGCGTGATGCATCTTGCTCCGACGCTTTTAGGTAGGAAACATAATCATACAATCCACTTAAAGACAGCTCTTCAGGCTTAACCGTTACAATCGCAAGCTTATCTGGAGCGAGTGACGTCTTCCATGAGTATGTCGGTAGGCTTTCTTTGGTAATCTGAATCTCATTTTCGAACGATGTGATCTCGACATCATTCATTGTCCAAACGTTGTCTCCAACGTAATCGACCTCTTCAGAATATATCGCGGTCTTAAGTGCCTTATTTTCATCAAAGCGCCACATGTTCAAACCATATAGCTTTTCATCGTCAATTTTGACAACGAATATAAAGTCATTGGCATCACGCGCCCATACCCCACTTTGAGTAGAGATAATATTACCACCAGCAATCGATATGGTTCTCAGATCACGAGCCATCTTCTGTGCTTGAGGCGCACCCCATTGACCAAGAAGAGTCACCACGATCATTAATGGAATGGCGGTTTTGAGTACCGATAGGCCAATATCTAACTTAGAGAAACCGGCAGCCTGCATCACCACCAGCTCAGAGCTCGCAGCAAGCATACCCAATCCAATCAACGCACCAAGTAATGCAGCCATTGGAAAGAACATCTCGATATCACGAGGGATACTCAATAGAACGAAATACAGCGCTTGTAATAGATCATAGGTACCACGACCAACCTTTCTCAGCTGCTCTACGTACTTGATAATCCCAGAGAGACCAACAAACGTCACCAATACCAGTGACGTTGTTGCGATGATGGTTCTGCCTATATATAAATCGAGAATCTTAAACACGGCTTAAGCTAACCTTTTATTCTTGAATTTTTCTTTCAAACGCCTTACTGGCACGCTATCCATAAAGTTTGCACCAATTGCGACAAATAACAATAACGCATTAATTGGCCACATGCCGACTACCGCAGGGATACTCCCCTCTTCAATCGAAGATTTGGTTGCACTAATTGCTAAGAAATAGGTTAGGTAAATTAGAATAGCTGGCCCAATTTTAGCGAAACGACCTTGTCGAGGGTTCACCGCAGACAGTGGCACGACAAGCATGGTCAACAATGGAATACAAAGCACCAATGAAATTCGCCACTGTAATTCCGCTTTAGCACTGTTTTCTGGATTGCCAATCAGTTCGAGCGTAGGAATGGCTTCCCAATCTCGACCTTTTTTCTCAACCTCACGCTGACCAATTAAGCCTTCGTACTCTTCAAAGTGCGTCACCATATAATCAAGACGTGTTGGAATCCCTTCATGACGGGTACCATCGTACATCACAATCACTTGGCGACCATCGCTGAGTTCTTTTACATCACCTGACTTAGAGAACATCACACTAGGCAATACCGAATCACGTGGGCGCATTTGAGCAACAAACACATTTTCTAACTTATTACCGTCGATATCATCAATGAAAACGACAGAAGAACCATCCGGCGTACCTTCAAACTTACCTTTTGGCAATAAATCAACACTATTTTCTGCAGCGACTTCTTCATACATTTGCTCAACTTTGTCTTGCGACCAAGGAGATAACCAAAATGAGTTAAAGGCAGCAACAGATGCGGTAATCAAAGCCAAATAAAGCGCAGATTGGATAAGGAATTTATTACCAATACCCGTAGCGTTCATTACGACTATTTCACTTTCAGCGTAAAGACGGCCAAAAGTAAGCAAAATACCAATATAGATACTGAGTGGAAGCATCAACAAGCCCATTGCCGGCATATTTAGACCAACAATCGACAATATGAGGCTCGCAGGAATATCACCATCAGAGGCGTCCGCTAAAACACTGATGAATTTTTGGCTGAGAAACACGAGAAAGAGAACAAAAAAGATCGCAAATTGGCTCTTGATTGTCTCGCGGATCAAATATCTAACAATAATCACGCTCAAATTACCTATACAAAACTTGTTTTTTTGATTGAATCACTATAATTTCCCGTTGAACCTTTTATTTTTTTAAATTTTTAGCTAAGTGTTAGCGTTCTTCTTTAAGGTTAGTTCCATTATAGGATCCAACAAGTAAGAACCCATTATCTAACATTTAGTTCGATTTGTCTTCAGGATGTAGGAGTACGCATGGAGTTCAGTGTAAAAAGTGGCAGCCCAGAGAAACAGCGCAGCGCATGTATCGTTGTCGGTGTATTCGAACCGCGCCGCCTTTCTCCAGTAGCCGAGCAATTAGATAAGATTAGCGATGGCTATATTAGTTCACTGCTTCGTCGCGGTGATCTAGAGGGTAAACCTGGCCAGATGCTGCTACTGCATCAAGTACCTGGTGTACTTTCAGAACGTGTTCTACTGGTAGGCTGTGGTAAAGAACGTGAGCTAGGCGAGCGTCAATACAAAGAAATTATCCAAAAAACCATCAGCACACTAAACGAAACAGGTTCTATGGAAGCAGTATGCTTCCTTACAGAGCTTCACGTTAAAGGTCGCGACACTTACTGGAAAGTTCGTCAAGCGGTAGAAGCGACTAAAGATGGTCTTTACACATTCGACCAATTTAAGAGCAACAAACCAGAGACTCGTCGTCCATTGCGTAAATTGGTATTCAATGTACCAACTCGTCGCGAGCTAAGCCTTGGCGAAAAAGCGATTTCTCATGGTCTTGCTATTGCTTCAGGTGTGAAAGCATCTAAAGACCTTGGCAACATGCCACCAAACATCGCAAACCCGGCTTACCTAGCTTCTCAAGCTCGTCGTTTAGCTGACGATTATGAGACAGTAAAGACTAAGATCATCGGTGAAGAAGAGATGGAAAAGCTGGGTATGACTTCATACTTAGCAGTAGGCCGTGGCTCTAAGAACGAATCTATGATGTCTATCATGGAATACAAAGGTGCTGCTGACCCAAATGCAAAACCTATCGTTCTAGTCGGTAAAGGTCTTACTTTCGATTCAGGCGGTATCTCACTTAAGCCTGGTGAAGGCATGGATGAGATGAAGTACGACATGTGTGGTGCTGCATCTGTATTCGGCACAATGAAAGCATTGGCGAAACTTAACTTGCCAATCAACGTTGTCGGTATTCTTGCAGGCTGTGAAAACATGCCGGGTAGCAATGCTTACCGCCCAGGTGACATTCTAACGACAATGTCTGGCCAAACGGTTGAAGTACTCAACACTGATGCTGAAGGTCGCTTGGTTCTATGTGATGCTCTAACTTACGTTGAGCGTTTTGAACCGGATTGTGTTGTTGACGTTGCAACACTAACTGGCGCGTGTGTTATTGCTTTAGGTCACCACATCAGTGGCGTTCTATCAAACCACAACCCTCTTTCTCATGAACTTGTTAATGCTTCAGAGCAAGCAAGTGACCGTGCATGGCGTCTACCTATGGCAGACGAGTACCATGAGCAGCTAAACAGCCCGTTTGCTGATATGGCAAACATCGGTGGCCGCCCTGGCGGTACTATCACCGCAGGTTGTTTCCTGTCTAAGTTCACCAAAAAGTACCACTGGGCTCACATCGACAGTGCAGGTACCGCGTGGAAGTCAGGTGCAGCGAAAGGCTCGACAGGTCGTCCTGTCTCAATGCTAGTCCAATTCTTATTGAACCGCAGCGGCCATGAGACTGAAGAGCAATCTTCAAAATAATGAAAAGGGCCTACGGGCCCTTTTTTAATAAGCGCTATTTGTTAGAGCCTGTTAACCAAGTAACATTGATATCCACAATTTTCAGTTCGAGTGTTAAATATGCAGACTGCTACGTTTTACATTGTGTCTCCAGACAGCCCGCAAGCCAGTGAAGAGGGTTTTGCTCACTACGTGTTGTTTCTTGCGCAGCATTTTGCAAAACAAGGCGCTAAACTTTATCTCAACTGTAACGATAAAGATCATGCTGAGCGTATCGCTGAAGTTTTTTGGCAAGTAGAGCCTACTGAATTTATCGCGCACAACTTGGTTGGCGAAGGTCCAAAATATTCAACGAATATTGAGATAGGCCATCAAGGTGTCAAACCTAATTGGAACCGCCAATTGGTAATAAATCTGGCCGATAATCATACAACCTTTGCGAACGCCTTTGCTCAGGTGATAGACTTCGTTCCTTGCGACGAAAAACCTAAGCAACTCGCTCGAGAAAGGTATAAAATTTACCGTCAGGCTGGATATCAGCTACAAACTATCGAGATTCAACATCCATAGTCAAACCTCATAGTTAAAGCTATCTTTGGATTTAGATTCAAGAAGCTTCACTTATGAAGTTTGACCACGATTAACCATTCACAGTATCCGTTTAAGAGCACTATGGAAAAGACATACAACCCAACATCAATCGAACAAGCTCTGTATAAGACTTGGGAAGAGAAAGGCTACTTTAAGCCACACGGTGACACATCAAAAGAAGCTTACAGCATCATGATCCCGCCACCGAACGTCACTGGTAGCCTACACATGGGTCACGCGTTCCAAGATACGATCATGGATACGCTTATCCGTGCTCAACGTATGAAAGGCAAAAATACGCTTTGGCAAGTGGGTACTGACCACGCTGGTATCGCAACTCAAATGGTTGTTGAGCGTAAGATCGCCGCTGAAGAAGGCAAAACAAAACACGACTACGGCCGTGAAGCTTTCATCGACAAGATCTGGGAATGGAAAGGCGAATCAGGTGGCACGATCACTCAACAACTTCGTCGTCTTGGTGCATCTGTAGATTGGGATCGTGAGCGATTCACTATGGATGACGGCCTATCAGCTGCGACTCAAGAAGTATTTGTTCGTCTATACGAAGAAGACCTAATCTACCGTGGTAAGCGTCTAGTAAACTGGGATCCTAAACTGCACACTGCAATTTCTGATCTTGAAGTTGAAAACAAAGACAAAAAAGGTTTTATGTGGCACTTCCGCTACCCGCTAGCGAATGGTGTTAAAACCGCTGATGGCAAAGACTACATTGTCGTTGCGACTACGCGTCCTGAAACCATGCTTGGTGATACCGGTGTTGCGGTTAACCCTGAAGATCCTCGCTACAAAGATCTTATCGGTAAAGAAATCCTGCTTCCTATCGTAAATCGTCTTATCCCTATCGTAGGTGATGAGCACGCTGACATGGATAAAGGCACGGGTTGTGTGAAAATCACGCCAGCTCATGACTTTAACGATTACGAAGTGGGCAAGCGCCATAGCCTACCAATGATCAACATCCTAACGTTCAACGGTGATATCCGTGATGCGGCAGAAATCTTCACAACGAACGGTGAAGAGAGCGATGTGTACTCAACAGAGCTTCCAGCTAAATACCAAGGTATGGAGCGCTTTGCAGCTCGTCGTGCAACGGTTGCTGAATTTGAAGAACTAGGCCTACTTGAAGAAATCAAAGATCACGATCTAACCGTTCCTTACGGTGACCGTGGTGGCGTGGTTATCGAACCAATGCTGACTGACCAATGGTACGTGCGTACAGCACCTCTTGCTGCGCCTGCTGTTAAAGCCGTTGAAGATGGTGAGATCCAATTCGTACCTAAGCAGTACGAAAACATGTACTTCGCGTGGATGCGTGACGTGCAAGATTGGTGTATCTCTCGTCAACTTTGGTGGGGTCACCGTATCCCAGCATGGTACGACAACGATGGTAAAGTTTACGTAGGTCGCACTGAAGAAGAAGTTCGTGAAAAGAACAACCTTTCACCGGTAATTGTTCTTAAGCAAGACAACGACGTTCTTGATACATGGTTCTCTTCTGCACTTTGGACGTTCGGCACACAAGGCTGGCCTGAAGATACTGAAGCAATGAAAACATTCCACCCATCAGAAGTACTAGTATCTGGTTTTGATATTATCTTCTTCTGGGTTGCTCGTATGATCATGATGACTATGCACTTCGTGAAAGACGAAGACGGCAAGGCTCAAGTACCTTTCAAAACAGTTTACATGACGGGCCTTATCCGTGATGAAAACGGCGACAAGATGTCTAAGTCGAAAGGTAACGTACTTGACCCTATCGATATGATTGACGGCATCGGCCTTGAAGAGCTAGTAGAGAAGCGTTGTGGCAACATGATGCAACCTAAACTGGCTGCTAAGATCGAAAAAGCAACACGTAAAACTTTCGAAGATGGTATCGAACCATACGGTACCGATGCACTGCGTTTCACTCTTGCTGCTATGGCTTCAACTGGCCGTGACATCAACTGGGACATGAAGCGTCTTGAAGGTTACCGTAACTTCTGTAACAAGCTATGGAACGCAAGCCGTTACGTACTGATGAACACAGAAGAGCACGATTGTGGCATGTCACTGTCTGTAGAAGACCGTGCAAACATGGAATTCTCTCTAGCAGACAAGTGGATTGAATCTCAGTTTGAAGTTGCAGCGAAAGAGTTTAACGCTCATCTAGACAACTACCGTCTAGACATGGCAGCAAACACGCTTTACGAATTCATCTGGAACCAATTCTGTGACTGGTACCTAGAGCTAACTAAACCTGTTCTTTGGAAGGGTACTGAAGCTCAACAACAAGCGACTCGTTACACGCTTATCACGGTTCTTGAGAAGACTCTACGTCTTGCTCACCCTGTTCTTCCTTACATCACTGAATCTATCTGGCAAAGCGTTAAGCCACTAGTAGACGGCGTTGAAGGCGAGACCATCATGACTCAAGCGCTTCCTCAGTTTAATGAAGCTAACTTCAATGCTGAGATCGTTGACGACATCGAATGGGTTAAAACTTTCATCACAGCTATCCGTAACCTACGTGCGGAATACGACATTGCACCAAGCCAAGGCTTAGAAGTAATGATCAAAGTCGCTGATGAGAAAGATGCAGCTCGTATCGAAGCAAATAAGATCGTTCTTACTTCTCTAGCTAAGCTAGACGATATTAAAGTTCTAGCAGACGGCGAAGCAACTCCGGCTTGTGCAACCAAACTGGTTGGCAAATCTGAGCTGATGATCCCAATGGCGGGTCTTATCGACAAAGATGCTGAGCTTGCTCGTCTAGATAAAGAAGTAGCGAAGACTCACGGTGAGATTAAGCGTATCGAAGGTAAGCTAGGTAACGAAGGTTTTGTTGCTAAAGCACCAGAAGCCGTTATCGCGAAAGAGCGTGAAAAGCTTGAAGGCTACCAAGAAACTCTTGTTAAGCTTGAAGAGCAAAAAGCGACAATCGCTGCTTTATAATCCATGCGATAGTTTTTAAGTAAGAAAAAGGGCAGATAATAATCTGCCCTTTTTATTGTCTAAAATTCGGTTTTAATTGTTTGATTAATACATTCACATTAGATAACAATGATTTAAGCATTAACACTAGCCTTCACCAGTAAACAACTAATGTACGTCCCTCAATGTTTCAATCCGTTCACCCAATTCAGGATGAGAACTGAGCCATGTGGGTAGTTCAGTATGTCCATCAGAACCTTTTCCTAACAATTCAAACATCTCAATCATAGCTTGATTAGAGCCATGCAGCTCGATCATCGAATAGGAAGCAAATGAATCCGCTTCTCGCTCTGCATCTTGTGATTGACCATTATTTGCAACAAACACACCAAGACCCGTAAGGTTATCAATGATCCCAGAGCTTTCACCAGTCAAAGCCGCCACAGTTACTGATAACAAACTGGATCGAACCAATACTTTCATTACATGCTGATGTTGAACATGTCCTAATTCATGTAACAAGATACTGTCTAGTTGCTCTTTCGTCTCAGTCAACCGAACTAAGTCATCTAATACAATGATTGTTCCCGCACTCAGTGCAAAAGCATTGGCGCCAAGTTCTGAAGAACGAAAGACCAACTGTACATCGCCCTCAATATTCATTTGTTGCAACTGCTTTTCAAAGCGCTGACGAATATGATTCTGTCGTTCTTCCGGCAGAGTAGAGCTCTCAAAGAACTGTTCATCTAAAGACTCTAAAACCTGATTTTCAACCAATCTAGGCACTGAATCAGGCAAATAAGTGACTATTTGATGAGTTAACCACGGGATCCCATGAGTAAACATAGAAATAGTAAGTAACACAAGAACAACACTACTAACTAAGATAGCCATGATGTTCTTTTCTAATTTACCTAAGAAATTATGTTTACCTCTGTCTCTCAAATAGGCGTCCAATTCATCACTTGCCTCCGTGATAAATTGCCATCCATCTGGGAATTTGAGCTTTGTTGGAGCGGATCCAACGCCTCGCATAATTTCAACACGTTCAAAATATGCAGAAACAATAGAACCATCCCCATCCACACTCAGGAGTAGTTTATCAGGGTGAGATATATCTAAAATGGCCTCGCAGCGTTCAGAACTACGAGGCGGGTGTGCAACACCAGAGATCATTTAGCCAATACCAAGATCAACATTAAACGCTTGAGCTATTTCATCAGAAATAGCCGATTCCACATCAGACGGTTGGTCGTTTGCTACTAGTAAATCTAAGTTACCTTGAACATACGTATTCTCCGACAAGTAGTTCATCGTTCTTACCATCACCCATGGTCTAGCTAACCCGAGGGTAATCACTTGAAGCAAGAAGTTAGTTAATACTAAAAGCATGTAGCTTTTTATCGTTAATGTCGAAGCAAAACTTAACGTTGAATCGGCCTCATTTTCTTTTCCTTCAAGCACTAATTTAGAGAAAGTATAATTTCTAATTTTTACTTGAATGTAAGCAGCAATCGCAATACTCATAACAATGAAAACAAAGTAATAAGCAACTATCATTGAAGTCAAACTTCCGTTGTTAGCGATTTCGGATAACGACTCAGGGTTGTTGATCATGTTAAAGCCAACGGCACTGAAGAGAGCCAAGACGGCAACAATAGAGACAACCAGCCATACAATCATACTGGTTAAGTATACTTTGAAATAAAAGCCATCTTGGTAATCAGCTTTAAACTGACGATCGCCATAGCGATAACCATTAGAAAAATAATTGGCGATACCAGCAAGTAGCCAGGATTGTAAATAAACATAAGAAGGTATGGATATTAAAATGGCGATGCCACCAGCAATCATGTTCATTTGCATAGTAAATATTATTGCCATGATTGCCGTAAATACGCCGACACCCACAACAAGACCGCGCCCAATAATTGCCCAGTAGGCTCCAGAAACAGTACCGTGGAAAGAGAAGTGAACATTTCGAAAGCTTGTCATTGCAGAATCAAAACGAGCATTACTGCGAGATAACAATGGTAACAATGCAAAGAAAGCCAGTAATAAAACCAATGCAACCTGAGGAGCAAATTGATTACTGACTCCCCAAGCGACTACACAAATCAACGCAATGATTCGCCCTTTCAATATTTGTATAGGCTTACCATGATATTCAAAGCTATCACTGCCAATAAATGTATTCCCATAAAAGTAACGTTTATTTCGAACTTTTGCCCAAGCCGAATAAATACCCAATGTGATGACGGATAGAAGGATATTAACGATCCAAATACCAAAATATTCGTTACCCTTTCCCTTAAAATTCGCCCTAGTTTCTAACTGTTTTGTTTCCATTTCTCTATTCCATTTGACGTTTTAAAAACAACCATGTACATCTGCGTGCACATCAACAACGTAAAAATATAGAAACACATCATTCTGATCAATTGATAATTAATATAAAAAGAGAGCGAACTATCAACATTAACCCTTTGATCTCTAATTTATTCCCCCTTTCCTACAATAACCCCATTGACATAGTTGCGATTCGCAATTAAATTATAGTTGTACATCGCAACCACATTGAGAGGCAACATGACTTCAGCACAACTTAGAGAATTATCACGTCAGCTCGTTCGACAGCTTGGAATGCTCGACAAAGATTGTGGTGATATTGCCCTACCTCCGATTCAAGCTCATACACTGATTGAACTAGAACAGCAGCCATTAACCGTGAACCAATTAGCGGATAAGCTCAATATTGATAAGTCCAACGCCAGTAGAGCAGTCAACAATCTAGCGAAGAACTCGTTAATCCAAACCTCGCCACACCCCAACGATAAACGCAGTGTTGTTGCTTCAGTAACAGAGCAAGGGATAAACACTCTTGCCCAGCTTCACAGTCAACAGAATCAGTTTTATGACTCGGTACTTGAGCGTTTAACCGAAGCGGAAACCCAACAAGTTTCGAGGGGAATCGAGCACTACCTTAAAGCACTGCAACAAAGCCACGCTTCAATCGATGTGGTGGTTCGCCCCCTACAACAGCAGGACAACACCGGAGTGGCCAATGTGATTCGACAAGTCTCTTATGAAAACGGGCTAACTGAAGATAAAGGTTATGGTGTTGCTGATCCCACCTTAGAAGACATGTTCAGTGTTTATAACAATGAAAGATCTCAATATTGGGTGATTGAACTTGATGGAAAGGTTGTTGGTGGTGGTGGATTTGCACCACTAGCCGGTATGCCAGAAGTCTGTGAACTGCAAAAAATGTACTTCTTGCCAGAAACCAGAGGCAAAGGCTTAGCGAAGAAGTTGGTTAATATGTCGATGGAGAAAGCGAAGGAACTGGGCTATCAACATATGTATCTAGAAACGACCGAATGCCTTAATGCCGCCGTTAAACTTTACGAAAAATTGGACTTTGAACACCTTGATTCAGCTTGGGGAGAAACAGGCCATGACGCTTGTGAGGTTGTCATGGCCAAAACGCTATAATGTGTTTTTGAAATAGGGTTAGCGTCGGCAGTTCATTAGATGACAAGCGAGTGAGCAAATTGGTTCATTACGTAACGGGCTAATTGAATAACCGCTAGTTACGCAAAAAGTTACTCACGCAAGAGGCTGGATTCAAGGCTACGAAAGAACTCTCTTTTTGCCCATCGAGTTCTACTTCTAACTGATATAAATGCTTAGGGTTGGGCTTCTCAAGGTTAAATACCATTGGAGCCTCAACCTGAAACACAACACCCGTATGTTCTGCTCGCACATCAATCGGCATCACGAGAGTCATACCATTAAACTTGATTGATGCCGATATTAATCCCGGCTTTAACGTTTGATAAATAACATCTACTTTAAACTCACAGCCACCACCGTGATGCCAGATTTGCTCGGTGACGACTTGCTCAAGCTTGACGTTACGAACGAACTGCAGATATGGAGCTTGCCAGATTCCGATACGAGAATCTGATTTAGCGACGACCTGTGAAGAGATAGAGTCATCCATATCCTCTTCAAGCAACAGGCTCTCCTCTTCTTCAAGGAAAAGGATCTCAAAACGATTTCGACCAGGCTGCATATAAGGACGGATGTCTTTACGATATTCGGCTTCGCTGCCATCACAGTCAAACACGGCAACGCCATTGAGTCGCACTTCTGCAAAGTAGTCAACGCCTGCGACGACTAGCTCAACAAATGGGCATGCCAACATGGCATCATCCACTTCGATGTCATGCATCAGGTGCCATTCTTGCTCTGCGATTTCCTCTTCACTCAAGCTGTTAGGGAGCTTTGAGCTTAATGGAGCAGGAAAGGTAATGTCATCTTGTGGGATAGAGAGATCCGTCAGTGGCGAAATTTGCCAAAGACCATCGAGAGGTAGCCGCATGTCATTCCTTGAGCTAGATCAATTTTGACCGCATTATAATGAATGAATGCATATAAAGACATTTATTTTTCTGAGGACAAAAAAATGCCAGCTCAAGGCTGGCATTCTTTAAAACTGGGAGAGATTACTCTTCGTCTTCATCATCTTCGTCAGGGTAGATAGCATCTTCACCTTCGTAGTAAGTGCCCCAACCGTCGTAGATAATGTCAAACTTCTCTGCAAGATTTACAAGCTTCTCAACTTGCTCATCAATCGCTTCTGCGTTCAGAGTACACTGCATCGTTGCATCACAACAAAGAAGCTTGTTGCCATCTTCATCTTCTGTCTCTTCAGCTTCAAGCACTTCAAAGCCCATTTTGAATGCTTCAACAACGGCTTTCTCAAGTACTGCGAAATCTTCAGCGAATAGGTGATGCTCGATATCGTATAGAGCTTCAGGATCGCTACCATCTTCGATTAGTGCTTCAATGATGTCGCGAGTCTCTCCTTTTTGAAATTCAATTAATTCCGCTACTGATAGATATTCATCTTCGTGAGACATGTGTCTGCTCCAGAGTGTTGACTATGAAAAGATCAAATTTGATTGCCACGAAATATGGCACGGATCGCCTAGAAAAGCCACCTAGATCAGGTGTAGAAGAGTAAGTTTATCGCTAGATAACAGAAGGGATATCAATTAAAAAGTGAAATCAAAATCACAGAAACAAATTTTCAACATATTTTTAACCATCGTGTGTTTTAGCATTTCATTTTTATTGTTACTTTTAGCCTGACTCCTCAAAATTGAGTGGTTAATCATATCAGATGCATACTGCCGATCACTTCATCGATGCATAAAACCTCACTTATAAGTAAGTAACTGCATAAATTTTGAATGAAAAATCACGTTAACCAAGCAAAGTGGATTATCAAATCACTGAAATTGGAGCATAGATCCGCAAAAAGTTTGTTCCATAACTCAGCCTTTCGGTTGGATTTTAATATTAACAATCCCATACAACTCAGCATTTAAAACCAAAAATATCAAAATAACATAACCTTTACACAAGTTTCAAAACTTGCATATTACGAACAAGCTTGTCATAAATAGACGCTGGATTAATAGTAAGGATGCAAAATGAGTAAGCTGTACGTTGGCTCCGAAGTCGGTCAATTAAGACGAGTTCTCCTAAATAGGCCTGAAAGGGCACTCACCCACCTCACCCCTTCTAACTGTCATGAGCTACTCTTTGATGATGTACTTGCAGTAGAAGCGGCAGGTGAAGAACACGATGCCTTTGCGACAACACTTCGTAACCAAGACGTTGAAGTGTTATTACTGCATGACCTACTGGTTGAGACACTCGCTGTAGCACAAGCTCGTGAGTGGCTGCTTAATACTCAAATCTCTGATTTCCGTTACGGCCCTACATTCGCACGTGATTTAAGAGAGTACCTTGCTCAAATGGACAATGAGCACTTGGCTACGATCCTACTTGGTGGTTTAGCCTACTCTGAGCTTCCTATTAAATCTTCTTCAATGCTACCGAAGATGCACCGCCCACTTGATTTCGTTATTGAGCCGCTACCTAACCATCTATTTACCCGCGATACTTCTTGCTGGGTTTATGGCGGTGTCTCTCTTAACCCTATGATGATGCCTGCTCGTCAACGAGAAACGAATCACTTGCGAGCAATCTATCGCTGGCACCCTGTATTCGCGGGGCAAGATTTCATTAAGTACTTCGGTGATGAAGATCTTCATTACGACAACGCCAATATTGAAGGTGGTGATGTACTGGTAATCGGTAAAGGCGCTGTTCTTATCGGTATTTCAGAGCGTACCAAGCCACAAGGTGTCGAAAACCTAGCTGCGAGTTTATTCAAGTCCGGTCAAGCTAAAGAAGTGATTGCGATTGATTTACCGAAGCACCGCTCTTGTATGCACCTTGATACGGTCATGACGCACATGGATATCGACACATTCTCTGTCTATCCAGAGATCGTTCGTAAAGACCTAGATACTTGGCGCTTAACGCCGAAAGAAAATGGCGAAATGCGAGTAGAGAAAGCTGAAAACTACCTAACAGCGATTGAAGGCGCACTGGATCTCGATCAACTGAAGATCATCACAACTGGTGGTGATAACTACGAAGCTGAACGTGAACAGTGGAATGACGCTAACAACGTACTGACGGTGAAGCCGGGTACGGTTATCGGTTATGAGCGTAATGTTTACACCAATGAGAAATACGACAAAGCAGGCATCGAAGTTCTGACAATTCCAGGCAATGAATTGGGTCGCGGTCGTGGTGGCGCTCGTTGCATGAGCTGTCCTATCGAAAGAGACGGTATTTAACTCAAGTAGTTCAATAAAGCGAACACATTAACTTATCTAGGCCAGTACCATTGTACTGGCCTTTTTTATCAAATTAATAAAATAAATATTCACAAATATAGCATTTTTATGTTTAACTAAGTTCTTCATTGATTCTATATACCCAAGGAGCGAGAGATGGCATTTAATCTTCGCAATCGTAACTTTCTAAAACTTCTCGACTTTACTCCTAAAGAGATTCAGTTTTTACTCGACCTGTCTGCTGACCTTAAAAAAGCTAAGTATGCAGGTACAGAGCAGAAAAAGCTTAACGGTAAAAACATCGCTTTGATCTTTGAAAAAGCATCAACTCGAACTCGATGTGCCTTTGAGGTAGCTGCTTTTGATCAAGGAGCGCAAGTCTCTTATTTAGGCCCTTCTGGTTCTCAGATTGGTCAAAAAGAATCAATGAAAGATACCGCGCGTGTATTAGGTCGCATGTACGATGGTATTGAATACCGAGGGTTTGGCCAAAGCATTGTCGAAGATCTTGCCGCTTATGCGGGTGTACCGGTTTGGAATGGTCTAACCGATGAGTTCCATCCAACTCAAATCTTGGCTGATTTCCTTACTATGATCGAACATGGTCGCGGTAAACATCTGCATCAAATCAGCTTTGCTTACCTAGGCGATGCTCGTAACAACATGGGTAATTCTCTATTAGTAGGTGCAGCTAAAATGGGTATGGATATTCGCCTTGTCGCACCTAAAGCATTCTGGCCAGAAGAACAGCTCGTTGAAGAGTGCCAAGCTATTGCACAAACTACAGGTGCAAAAATCACGCTGACAGAAGACGTTGCCGAAGGCGTGAAAGGTTGTGATTTCCTTTACACCGATGTTTGGGTTTCTATGGGTGAAGCGCCCGAAGCTTGGGACGAACGCGTGGCTGTGATGACACCTTACCAAGTGAATATGGATGTCATAAAGCTCACAGGTAACCCTCAAGTTAAGTTCATGCATTGCCTGCCAGCTTTCCACAACAATGAAACCGTGATCGGCCAGCAAGTCGCAGACAAATATGGAATGAACGGTTTGGAAGTAACAGATGAAGTATTTGAGTCCGACTACTCAATTGTGTTTGATGAAGCAGAGAATCGCATGCACACCATCAAAGCAGTAATGGTCGCGACACTTGGCCAATAGAGAATAATGAAAGTAAACAAAAGCTTGATGTAATCGCTTGCGCTCACAAATTGAAAGCGTATAATTCTCGGCAATTTGTCTGAGAGTAGTGAAAATGACGCCAAGCAATGTTGTGATAAAACATAATGATATTGTGAAAACACATAATAAAATTGTGAAAACACCAAATATTGCTCGCAAGCTAGCATGCTTGCCAGGCCGTCTATTCTGCTTTTCAGCACTTTTTTAAAGCCTCCCATTATGGGGGGCTTTTTTATGGCCAATACATTATTGTGGGGAAGAAGATCATGGCGAATTCGCTCTATCAAAAGCACATCATCTCAATTCCAGAGCTTTCTCGTGAAGAGCTAGAATTAATTGTTCAAACGGCAGGTCAACTTAAAGCTGAACCAAACCCAGAACTCATCAAGAACAAAGTTGTTGCAAGCTGCTTCTTCGAACCTTCAACGCGAACTCGTCTCTCTTTTGAAACGGCTATTCAGCGCATCGGTGGTGATGTGATTGGTTTCGATAGCGGTGGTAACACGTCACTGGCGAAGAAAGGCGAAACGCTAGCAGACTCAGTGCAGGTCATCTCTTCATACGTTGATGCTTACGTAATGCGCCACCCTCAAGAAGGCGCTGCGCGTCTGGCTTCTGAGTTCTCAAACGGTGTACCTGTTATTAACGCGGGAGACGGCGCAAACCAACATCCAACACAAACGCTATTAGACCTGTTCTCTATCGCCGAAACTCAAGGTCGCCTAGACAACCTAAACGTTGCATTCGTTGGTGACCTTAAGTACGGCCGTACGGTTCACTCGCTAACTCAAGCACTAGCGAAGTTCGACAACATCTGTTTCTACTTCGTTGCTCCAGAAGCACTGGCGATGCCTGACTACATTTGTGAAGAGCTTGATGAAGCGGGCATCAAGTACCAACTACTGACCGACATGGAAGATGTGATTCCAGAGTTGGATGTTCTGTACATGACTCGAGTTCAAAAAGAACGTTTTGATGAATCGGAATACGCGCACATCAAATCAGCGTACATCCTGACGGCTCCGATGTTGGAAAATGCACGTGATAACCTAAAGGTTCTTCACCCTCTTCCTCGTGTTGATGAAATTACTGTCGATGTCGATAAAACACCTTACGCTTACTACTTCCAGCAAGCTGAGAACGGTGTTTACGCGCGTGAAGCATTGCTAGCCCTTGTTCTTAACGAAACGCTGTAGAGGAGAGATATCATGTCTAAAGAGACTCAATTAAAAGTTGAAGCAATCAAGAACGGAACGGTTATCGACCATATCCCAGCCAACATCGGGATCAAGGTACTCAAACTGTTCGACATGCATAACTCTAATCAGCGAGTAACTATTGGCCTAAACCTGCCATCCTCTGCTCTAGGCGGTAAAGACTTACTCAAGATAGAGAATGTGTTTATCACTGAAGAACAGGCGAGCAAGTTAGCACTTTACGCGCCTCACGCGACCGTAAACCAAATCGAAGATTACGAAGTGGTTAAGAAGCTACCACTAGAGCTTCCTGAGCAAATCAACGATGTGTTCGAGTGTCCAAACACCAATTGTATTACTCACAATGAACCCGTTGAAAGCAGCTTTAAGATCTTTGAAAAGAAAGAAGATATTCGATTGAAGTGTAAATACTGCGAAAAAGTCTTCTCTCGTGAGATCGTGACAGAAAGATAACGTCATACGGCAACGCCGATCGAACGCAAAAACTATTCAATACCTCGCCTGTGCGGGGTATTTTGCTCTTTACCTATCCTAAGTTTGAAGGCACACTAAAAATCGCTTTTTATCCAATAACTGATGGAATAACCAATGACTAAAGTACTTCACACAGAATCTGCTCCAGCTGCAATCGGCCCATACGTACAAGGTGTTGACCTTGGCAACATGGTTCTGACTTCTGGTCAAATCCCAGTAAACCCAGCAACTGGTGAAGTATCTGCTGATATCGCAGAGCAAGCTCGCCAATCTCTAGACAACGTTCAAGCAGTTGTTGAAGCTTCAGGCCTGACTGTAAAAGACATCGTAAAACTAACGGTATTCGTTAAAGACCTAAACGACTTCGGTACAGTAAACGAAGTTTACGGTAAATTCTTTGATGAGCACGGTGTTGCAAACTACCCTGCACGCTCATGTGTTGAAGTAGCGCGTCTGCCAAAAGATGTAGGTATTGAGATCGAAGCTATTGCGGTTCGCAAATAGGTTTTAATATCTAGAATAAACGGTTTCTAGTAAACAAATTGGCATAGAGCTGAGCGTTTATCAGATACAAAAAAGGTTGCCCAATTGGCAACCTTTTTTATTGTTCATCGTTTCGCTTAGATGATTACTTCTTATTAAGCTCAACCACTTCTTTGTCTAACTCTTCAAGCTTCGCAGCCATCTGCTCACGAGCTAGGTTAGCCAGTTGACGAACATTAGACTTATCGTAATCTTCAGTGCTGATTGGTGGCAGCATTTCAACAATCACATGACCATTGTTCCAACGGTTCAGCTTCACGCCACCTGTTGAGCTACACACGATAGGGATAATAGGTAAGCCAGCGCCAATCGCAGCATGGAAAGCACCCGTTTTGAATGGTAACAAACCACGACCACGAGAACGAGTCCCCTCAGGGAACATCCATACTGAAACATCACTCTCTTTTAGGCTAGTGACCACTTGGTCAATCGTACCTACCGCTTTGCTGCGGTTAGCGCGGTCGATTAGGATATTACCCGTCAGCCAATACAGCTGACCAAAAAGAGGCATCCACGCTAAGCTCTTCTTACCAACAGTCACAACCTTAGGTGTTACCGCTGATGAAATCGTGAATAGATCCCAGCTGTTTTGGTGGTTTGCAACGTAAACATGTTGGCCACGAGAGTAAGCATCTTCCGGGATACGAAGCTCTAACTTCATACCAAAGATTTTCGACATGCGACCGAAATAACGACCAAAGGTAAATACGTGTTTCGGGTTGCGTGGGCTTAGTAGACAGTAACCACACCCAAATACAAACATAAGAATCGCAAATATCGCCACTGCGAAAATACGTAATATTGCTATCATTTTGTTCCTCACAACCGCCAAGTTGATTCATCTATTTGCACAAAATAGGCAACAGATTCACTGGCGGTAAATACAACTATAAAAAAGCCGAAACCAAGGTTCCGACTTTTCTGTTTTCATCTTATTGATTCATGAACTCACTAACCTAAGTTAGTTCGACTCGCTAAACCGTGTAATGTTTGCGCCTAAGGCTGACAATTTATCTTCAATCTTATCGTAGCCACGATCGATGTGATAAATACGGTCAACAATGGTTTCACCTTGAGCAATACAGCCAGCAATAACAAGACTCGCAGATGCGCGAAGGTCCGTTGCCATTACTTGAGCGCCGCTCAATTTTTTGGTTTCACCACAAATAGCCGTGTTGCCTTCTATTTCCGCTTTTGCGCCCATTCGCTGTAACTCAGGGATGTGCATAAAGCGGTTTTCAAAGATAGTCTCAGTGATAACACCACTGCCCTTCGCCATCATGTTAAGCAGAGTAAATTGTGCTTGCATGTCGGTTGGGAAACCTGGGTGAGGTGCTGTTACGATTTTCACCGCTTTCAGCTCACGATCTGTCATATCAAGGCTGATCCAGTCTTCGCCTGTTTCAACCTTCGCACCCGCTTCTTCAAGCTTCGCTAATGCAGCTTCAAGAAGATGAGCGTTAGTGTTACGACAAACGACTTTACCGCCAGACACTGCCGCAGCAACCAAGAACGTACCGGTTTCAATACGGTCAGCAACCACAGAGTGTTGGCCACCACCAAGACGCTCAACGCCTTCGATAGTGATCGTGTCTGTACCTGCGCCAGAAATCTTAGCACCCAGTTTGTTTAGGAAATCTGCCGTATCAACAATCTCAGGCTCGCGCGCTGAGTTATCTAATACAGTTGTACCTTCAGCCAATGTTGCTGCACACATGATAGTAATGGTGGCACCCACACTTACTTTATCCATCACGATATGCGCGCCTTTCAGACGGCCATCAACACTTGCTTTCACATAACCATCTTCCAATACAATGGTCGCACCTAGTTGCTCTAGGCCATGGATATGTAAATCAACAGGTCGGGCACCAATCGCACAACCACCAGGAAGTGACACTTGGCCTTCACCAAAACGAGCAACTAGAGGACCCAAAGCCCAGATAGAAGCACGCATTGTTTTTACTAAATCATAAGGTGCACAAAATTCATTAATTTCGCTGCCATCAACATGAACACTACCGTTACGTGATACTTTTGCGCCTAAACGCTTTAGTAGTTCCATCGTAGTATCGATGTCACGTAGGTGAGGAACGTTACTTACTTCCACTGGCTCTTCAGCAAGAATTGAAGCAAATAAGATAGGTAGCGCTGCATTTTTTGCGCCTGAGATCGTCACTTCACCGCTTAGCGGCTTATCCGATCCAATAACTCGAAACTTTTCCATCATAAACCTTAAAGTGACATCAGTTTCTTATCACGTTCCCACTCTTCTGGCGTAAACGCCTTAATAGAAAGAGCATGGATGTCATTGCGTTGAATGTATTCCATTAGTGGGCCGTAGATTAGTTGCTGCTTCTTAACTCGATTCATGCCGTCAAAACATGCATCAACCGCAACAACTTCGTAATGACTGCCTTCACCCTTCACGAAAATCTCCTGAAGGTTCAGTGCCGCTGCTAATAATTCTTGTACTTTTGTGCTGTCCACAAATAGCTCCTGCCTAATTTTTTATGTGTTCTGCCATCATTGGCTGGATATTGCTCAATTGGAACAACGTTCGTAATTGTTCTGGCACGAAACTGAGCATTATATGACAGTTTTGATTTTTTGCATGCTCTAATAAGTGAATTAGCATCACCATTCCTGCTGAATCGACTCGATTTATATGGCTAAGGTCAATTTCAACGCTCGATTCCGTTGTTTGCCACTTTTCCAATATTCGCCAGATTGCAGGAACGCTGTCTCGGTCGATATCACCGAGCAGCTGATACTCTTTAGAGCTTAGTGCTTGCCATTGAGAATGGCTCATTATTTGTTGCTCTCAAAACGAATGGGCTGCGCTGCCAATTTCTCTAGTTCGTCAGCAACTTGTAAGATGCCTTCATGACGAATTTTAGTATTCCACTCTGACTGCTTGCTTGATAATAGACTAATACCTTCAGCAACCATATCGAATGCCTTCCATTCGCCTGACTTCTTGTCTTTGCGTAACTTAAACTCAAGCTTAATGTTTGGGCGCGGCGTATCAATGATATCGACCTTTATACTCGTAATACGACTATCTGCTTTGATTCTTGGCTCTGGACCAAATTGAATCGTCTGATCCGTGTACTGCGTCAGTACCTGAGCATAAGAAGAAACGAGGTACTTACGGAATGAATCGATAAATACACGCACGTCTTTTCTGTCCGCACCTTTTAGGTTTGGCCCTAACAACTTAAGTGCTGCATATTGAGCGTTCACATAAGGCATCAATTCTTCTTCTACAATAACCTTCAATAATTCAGGATCATTGTGGATATTCTCTTGTTCGTTCTTCAGGCGTTCAAAAGACACTTCGGCTACTTGAGTCATCATCTGATAAGGCTGAGTGCGATCAATCGATTCTTCAGCAAGAACTTGAGTCGACATCAGCAAAGCAACCGCTGTTATAAACCATTTTTTCAATAGGCTATTCGTCTTTAACATGAGACTACTCCTTAGCTTCATTATCATCAGAACCGCCAACGCTATACAGCACTTGGCCTATCAAATCTTCGAGCACTAATGCTGATTTGGTGTCTTCAATCGAGTCACCATCAACCAACATCTCTTCATCTTCAAAAATGAAGCCAGGAACAAGACTGATGTATTGCTCACCAATTAAACCAGACGTTAAGATTTGAGCACTAGAGGTATCAGGAAATTGTGAGTACTTCGCATCAATAGACAGTTCAACCACAGGGAGATAGCTTTCAGTATCAAGCTGAATACTCTGAACTCGGCCAACAACCACGCCACCCACCTTTACCGGAGAGCGAACTTTCAGGCTACCAATGTTGTCAAAGGTCGCTTTTAAGTTGTAAGTATGGTTTGAACCGAGACCTTTTACGTCAGCGACTTGAAAGATCATGATTAAGATTGCGCAAATTCCGGCAATAACAAAGGTGCCGACCCATAATTCTAATTTTCGAGTTTGTTGCATGATTAATTCCCAAACATCAATGCGGTAAGAACAAAATCTAGCCCTAATACCGCTAGAGAAGAGTGCACTACAGTGCGTGTGGTTGCTTGACTAATACCTTCAGAGGTCGGTACTGCATCATAACCATTGAAAAGCGCGATCCACGTTACGGTGATAGCGAAGACCATACATTTGATCATGCTGTTGCCAATATCTCGACCCAGCTCAACAGAAGATTGCATCGCAGACCAAAAGCTACCGTGGTCGATGCCTTTCCAATCAACACCCACTAGCTGACCGCCCCAAATACCTACCGCCATAAAGATCATAGCAAGCAATGGCATTGAGATAAGCCCTGCCCAAAGTCGTGGTGCAATAATGCGTTTAAGAGGATCAACGGCCATCATCTCAAGACTAGAGATTTGTTCCGTTGCTTTCATTAAGCCAATTTCAGCCGTTAACGCAGAACCAGCACGCCCAGCAAATAAAAGCGCTGTTACCACAGGGCCTAGTTCACGTAGTAACGACAGCGCGACCATTTGCCCAAGGTTACCTTCAGCACCGTAATCAATTAATACGACATAACCCTGTAGGCTAAGTACCATGCCAATAAACAGACCCGAAACCAAAATAATAGCTAATGACTGAACGCCAACGCTATAAAGTTGTTTAACTAATAAAGGGAAGTTTTTTAGTCTCGGGACGCCAAACAAAGCGCCAAATAACATCAGGCTTGCTCGACCAAATGACTCACAGATCGCAAGTGTTCGTTTACCGACACCCGCAATAGTTTTCGCAATCATATTAAAACAAATCCTTTTCTAGACTCTTTGCCGGGAACCGAAATGGCACAGGGCCATCCGCATCACCCTGCAAAAATTGCTGCACTCTTGGATCGTCATTGTTGTACAGTTCCTCGGGAGACCCAGCAGCAATAATTTTACTATCAGCCATTAGATAAACCCAATCAGCAATACTCATCACTTCTGGAACATCGTGAGAAACGACAATCGAGGTCAAACCCAAGGCTTGATTCAAATTGCGGATAAGCTCAACTAAAACACCCATGGTGATTGGGTCTTGGCCGACAAAAGGCTCATCGTACATAATCAACTCCGGATCCAAAGCAATCGCACGAGCCAACGCCGCTCGTCTTGCCATGCCGCCGGATAACTCGCTCGGCATCAATTGAGCCGCACCACGCAACCCTACCGCTTCAAGTTTAAGCAAAACAACAGTACGAATGAACTTCTCGTTAAGCTCAGTATGTTCTCGAAGGGGGAATGCCACGTTATCAAAGACATTGAGATCCGTAAAAAGTGCACCCGATTGAAAAAGCATGCTCATTTTTTTACGGGCTTGGTATAACTTACGGCGTGACAACGCAGGAATATTATCGCCATCAAACCACACTTCCCCAGCATCTGGAGGCAGTTGACCGCCAATCAAACGAAGTAAGGTGGTTTTACCAATCCCAGACGGTCCCATGATTGCAGTAATTTTTCCTTGAGGTACCTCTAAGCTAATGTCATCAAAGATAACTCGCTCGCCTCGAGAGAAGCTGAGGTTTTTAACCTTCACAAGCTCAGTATTCAACATAACCTGTTGTTTCCTTGCTCTAAAAAACATCAATTATGGCTGTAATAATAATGAGTCTACTTTAGAATTAAAAGCACTGTTCGATTAATTACACAAAACAAAAAGACAGGCAGGGATTTGAAAGCATTGAAAAATTCACCTTTCGGGTACATTTCTTTACCACTAACCCGGAATTAATTTGTAGAGTGACTTCCCTTTTATCTATCAACAAGTCAAAATTAGCGGTTAATTCTCCGTTTTTTATTAATTTTTAGGAATCATCATGCTTGAAGCGATTGCGTTTCTCATTATCGGTCTAGGTTTTTTGGTGTGGAGTGCAGATAAACTGGTTTATGGAGCCGCTGCTCTTGCCCGCAACTTCGGTATTTCACCTTTAGTTATCGGTATGACGATTCTTGCAATGGGATCTTCTGCGCCAGAAATGATGGTTTCAGCAACAGCTGCTCTCGACGGAAAAACAGATACTGCAGTTGGTAACGTTTTAGGTTCTAACATCGCTAACATCGCTCTGATTTTAGGTATTACAGCGCTTATTAAGCCACTATCTATCAGCTCTGGTGTGATTCGCCGTGAACTACCATTGATGATTGGTGTCACTCTACTTGCAGGCGCTTTACTGTGGGACAACCATTTAGGGTTCTACGAAGGCGTGTTGTTGTTTGTTCTTTTTGCCGCATTCTTATTCGCAATGTTACAAATCAGCCGCAGTGAGAAAAAGAATGGTGATGCCTTTCTTGAAGAGCAAGAATCTGAAGTTCCTGAAGGCGTAAGCAACCCTAAAGCCGCAATGTGGGTGGTGGTTGGTCTAATTGTTCTGCCTCTCGCTGCCAATATGTTGGTTGATAACGCGGTTGTTATCGCTAAGTTCTTTGGCATGAGCGACCTTGTAATTGGTTTAACTATCATTGCCGTTGGCACTAGCCTACCTGAACTTGCAGCGTCTCTTGCAGGTGTAATGAAGGGTGAAGATGACATGGCCGTGGGTAATATCATCGGTTCAAACGTATTCAACATTCTTGCTGTTATGGGTATTCCGGGCATCTTAAACCCATCCATACTGAGTGAATTTGCGATGGGTCGTGATTTCTGGGTAATGCTAGGTGTATCGCTACTGCTTGTTGTAATGGCACTCGGTAAGTCTCGCAGTGTGAATCGTATTGAAGGTGGTGTATTGATTGTGACGTTTGTGGCATATCAAAGTTACCTACTAATGAACATGTCAGCTTAATTATTGATTTAACTTCCCGTACTTGGAGTATTTGATGTCTCAGTCATTCGATTATCGCAGTGTTGCAAAGCAAGTTTTGGAAACCGAAGTTGCAGGTCTTACTCAATTGGACCAATATTTTAATGATGATTTTTGCAAAGCTTGCGACCTTATCCTGAACAACAAAGGAAAAGTGGTTGTGATGGGCATGGGGAAATCTGGCCACATCGGCAACAAAATAGCAGCAACGTTGGCAAGTACAGGTACATCGGCTTTCTTCGTACACCCTGGGGAAGCCGCGCACGGTGATCTAGGCATGATCGGAGCTGGTGATGTTGTGATAGCGATATCCAACTCGGGTGAATCAGGTGAGATCCTGAGCCTATTCCCTGTCTTGAAGCGTTTGAACATCAAGATCATCAGCATGACTGGTAAGCCAGCTTCAAACATGGCGACGTTATCTGATATTCATTTACAAATATCCGTGCCAGAAGAAGCGTGTCCATTAGGGCTTGCGCCAACAACCAGCACTACAGCAACCTTGGTGATGGGTGATGCATTAGCCGTCGCACTTTTACAAGCCAGAGGCTTTACTGCGCAAGATTTTGCTTTGTCTCACCCTGGCGGCGCTTTGGGTCGACAACTATTATTGAAGCTTGAAGATATCATGCACACTGGTGATGCACTTCCTGTCGTTGCACCTAACGCCCTAGTCAGAGATGCTCTACTAGAGATATCGCAGAAAGGTCTCGGTATGACCGCGGTTGTTGGCGATGACGGTCAAATGGCGGGTATTTTTACCGACGGTGATTTACGTCGTATCCTAGACAAGCGCGTTGATATTCATAGCACGCAGATCGGCGATGTAATGACACAAAACCCAACCGTAGCAGAGCCAAACATGCTCGCGGTTGAAGGCTTAAATCTGATGCAAGCAAAAAGCATTAATGGCTTGATGTTATGTCATGAAGGCAAGCTCGTCGGTGCCCTAAATATGCATGACTTACTCAAAGCAGGAGTAATGTAATGACAAACACAGTAGAAACCTTATATGGCACAGCAGACGCAGCCGTATTCGAATTGGCAAAAGATATCAAACTACTGATTTGCGATGTTGATGGTGTATTCTCAGATGGTCGCATCTACATGGGCAACAACGGCGAAGAACTGAAAACATTCCACACTCGTGATGGCTACGGTATTAAATCGCTGATGAACGCTGGCATTGAAATCGCGATCATCACCGGTCGTAAATCTCAAATTGTTGAGAACCGTATGACGGCTCTTGGTATTAAACTTATCTACCAAGGTCAAGATGATAAAGTTAAAGCCTACCAAGATATTTGCGATAAGCTTTCTGTAGACCCAATCAATACGGGTTACATCGGTGACGATCTGATCGATTGGCCAGTGATGGAAAAAGTTGGCTTGAAGGTATGTGTGGCAGATGGTCACCCACTGCTTGCTAGACGAGCGAATTACGTGACAACAATTAAAGGTGGTCATGGTGCGGTACGTGAAGTCTGCGATCTTATCTTACAAGCAAGAAATGAACTCGACATGCATAAAGGTTTAAGCATATGAGTTTTACTCGTATTATCTATTTAATACTTATATTTATTGCCTCTTGGTCGACCTATTACTTGTTCGACAAAGAGCAACAATCAACGATACAAGTAGCTCCAAATTTAGAGCTGCCGGCTTTTAGTGGCAAAAGTCTAGATAACATCAGTTATGACGAAAGCGGTATTCGTAGCTATCAGGTTGAATCAACCTACTTGGAACACTACTCCGTTGTTGGTGATACACATTTTCAAAACCCGGTTCTCTCAGTTTTCCGTGAAGGACATACTATTGAATGGCAAGTGACCGCTGATCGCGCGATCATGGATGAAAATCAAGTCGTCACTTTTTATGATAACGTTGTAGCCAAGAACCTATTGCCAGAGGCGAGCTTCGATACCATGACAACCGATAAAATGGTTGTTGAGCTCACTAGCCGAGATTTTTATTCAGATACTCCGGTCCATATGATCGGTACATTTTTTGAAACTGAGGGACAAGCAATGAAGGGTAACTTCGGTACCAACAATGCAACCCTCTTTAATTCTGTTCAAGGTAGATATGAAACTCTTACACCTTAGTTTACTTGCTTTTGCCTTTGCTGCGCCAAGCGTATACGCCCTATCTTCGGATAGCGAGCAGCCTGTCTACATTGATTCAGACAGTCAGCAGCTGGATATGAAAAGCAACAAAGTCACATTCATCGGCGATGTTGTTCTTAAGCAGGGCAGCATCAATATCAATGCTGATAAAGTGATTGTGACTCGAAATGCGATCAACGGTGAAATTGAAGAAATTCAAGGCTTCGGTAAGCCTGCAACCTTCTCTCAGTTGACTGATGACGGGAAGACACTCTACGGCGAAGCTGACGACTTACATTATCAGCTTGTTGCTGACAGACTGATCATGACTAAGAATGCAATGCTATCGCAAGATGGCAGCATCATTCGTGGTTCTAAAATCACTTACCAAATCGGCTCTCAAAAATTAGTCGCTGACAGTGGTGAAAACAAACGTGTATCAACGGTTTTACAACCTACTGAAGTGAACAAGTAATCATGGCAGTCCTTACAGCAAAGAACCTAGCGAAAACATACAGCAAGCGTAAAGTCGTGACCGACGTAAGCTTACAGGTAGAGTCAGGCCAGATCGTAGGATTACTTGGGCCCAACGGCGCAGGTAAAACCACGTCTTTCTATATGATTGTTGGCTTAGTTGCGCGTGATGAAGGCACTATCAGCATTGATGATCTCGATATCAGTATCTTGCCAATGCACAGTCGTTCACGCCTTGGTATTGGTTATCTGCCTCAAGAAGCGTCGATTTTCCGTAAGTTGTCAGTTGAGAATAACATCATGGCCGTTTTACAAACGCGCGATGAGCTGACTCACGAACAGCGTCAGGATAAGCTAGAAGACCTGCTTGAAGAGTTCCATATCCAACATATCCGAACCAGTAATGGTATGGCTCTGTCGGGTGGTGAGCGCCGTCGTGTTGAGATTGCCCGCGCATTGGCAGCCAATCCTCAGTTTATTCTATTGGATGAACCGTTTGCTGGTGTTGACCCAATCTCGGTTATTGATATCAAGAAAATCATTGTTCACCTGCGCGATCGCGGCTTAGGCGTTTTGATTACCGACCACAACGTTCGCGAAACATTGGACGTGTGTGAAAAAGCTTACATTGTGAGTCAAGGACACCTGATTGCAGAGGGTACTCCTGAAGATGTTCTCAATAACGAACAAGTTAAACAAGTTTATCTAGGCGAACAATTCCGTCTATGATTATATAGAGAGTATCGAGAGTTCTTAGAATAATAACTAGGTAAGTACCACTGAATGAAACCCTCATTACAACTTAAGCTAGGCCAACAGTTAGCAATGACTCCTCAATTGCAGCAAGCGATCCGTTTGTTGCAATTGTCTACATTAGATTTGCAGCAAGAGATTCAAGAAGCACTAGAATCCAACCCACTACTCGATGTCGAAGAAGGCAATGAAGAAACGCCTACATCAGAAGAGAAACCTAGCAGTGACGAGAAAGAAACAGTTGAAACCGCAGAACCGGACTTACCTGATAGCTCCGAATTAATCGAAAAATCAGAGATTGGCAACGAACTAGAAATCGATACCACTTGGGAAGATGTTTATAGCGCAAATACCGGAAATACGGGTATTGCCATTGATGACGACATGCCCGTCTACCAAGGTGAAACAACTCAAAGCCTGCACGACTACCTACTTTGGCAACTCGACCTAACACCATTCTCTGAAACTGACAGAAGCATTGCGTTCGCGCTGATTGATGCCATTGATGACTATGGCTACCTCACCGTATCTTGTGAAGACATCCTCGAAAACTTCGATAGCGAAGAAGTAGAGCTTGATGAGATTGAAGCCGTCCGCAAACGAGTTCAGCAATTTGACCCACTCGGTGTTTGTTCAGTGAACCTACAAGATTGTTTGTTACTGCAACTGGCAACTTTCCCTCAAGACACGCCTTGGCTCAACGAGGCTAAGTTAGTACTTACTAGCCATATCGATCAACTCGGTAATCGTGATTACAAACTGGTCATCAAAGAGACTAAGTTGAAAGAAGCCGAACTACGTGAAGTTTTGCAGCTCATTCAACAACTGGACCCTCGTCCTGGCAGTAAGATAACCCCAGACGAAACTGAGTATGTCGTTCCCGACGTATCGGTATTCAAAGATCTGGGTAAATGGTTAGTGACCATTAACCCCGACAGCGTGCCTAAACTAAAAGTAAATCAGCAATACGCTGACTTAGGTAGCAAAGGTAATAGCGCCGATAACCAATACATCCGCTCAAATTTGCAAGAAGCGAAATGGTTAATTAAAAGCCTAGAAAGCCGAAATGAGACGCTACTCAAAGTTGCACGATGTATTGTTGAACATCAACGCGGTTTCTTCGAACATGGCGCAGAAGCCATGAAGCCGATGGTACTGAATGATGTGGCTTTAGCCGTCGACATGCACGAGTCGACTATTTCTCGTGTAACGACTCAGAAATTTATGCACACCCCTCGTGGCATATTTGAACTCAAATACTTTTTCTCTAGCCATGTCAGTACTGACAATGGCGGTGAATGTTCATCAACAGCAATTCGCGCGCTCATTAAGAAGCTTGTCGCGGCTGAAAATACCGCAAAACCTCTCAGTGATAGTAAGATTGCTGCTTTACTGGCTGACCAAGGAATTCAGGTAGCTAGACGTACGATAGCGAAATACCGTGAGTCTCTGGGCATTGCCCCATCGAGTCAGCGTAAACGTCTGTTGTAGGCTTATTTAGTTAGCTATTTAAGTCATATCTCAGGCAAAAAACTGAAAAGGAAAGTCTATGCAAATCAATATTCAAGGCCATCACGTTGATCTTACCGATTCAATGCAAGACTATGTTCACACCAAATTCGACAAACTTGAACGCTTTTTTGACCATATCAATAGTATTCAAGTTGTTTTAAAAGTTGAGAAAATCAATCAGATTGCAGAAGCGACCCTTCATATAAATCAAGGCGAAATTCATGCAGCAGCAACAGATGAAAGTATGTATGCTGCGATTGATTCATTGGTTGATAAACTCGTTCGCCAACTCAACAAACACAAAGAAAAGCTAAGTAGTCACTAACATGCAATTAAGCGAAGTACTTTCATTGGACTGCACCAAAAGTGCAGTCCAATGCACAAGCAAAAAAAGAGCCCTTGAGCTCATCAGTCAAATCGCCGCTGAAAGCTGCGGTCAAGATTCAACAGAACTGTTTGAGTGCATGTTGAGCCGTGAAAAGATGGGCAGTACTGGCATCGGCAATGGCATCGCTATTCCGCATGCTCGTATGAATGTCAGTGATAAAGCGATTGCTGTATTACTGCAATGCCAAGAACCCATCGAATTTGATGCGATTGATAACCGTCCTGTCGACCTATTATTTGCTCTGCTTGTTCCTAGTGAACAATGTAAAGAACATCTAAAAACCCTTTCTTGTATGGCAGAACGACTTAACGATAAGCAGACCCTTAAACAGTTGCGTAATGCTCAGAGTGATCAGGAGCTTTACGACATCATGATTCAAGTGCCAACTTGCGAGCAATAGCATGCGATTAATCGTTGTTAGTGGCCAATCTGGGGCCGGTAAAAGTGTTGCGCTACGAGTCCTTGAAGACTTGGGGTATTACTGTGTTGATAACTTACCAGTAAATCTACTCAGCGACTTTGTCGAATCAGTGCGGGAAATCAATCAAAACGTTGCCGTCAGCATTGATATCCGTAACCTGCCGAAAGAGCCAAAACTGGTCACAGATACGCTAGAGCAACTAGAATCAGCAACCGACATCGACGTCAATGTGCTGTTCCTAGATGCGAGTAAGCAGACGCTACTGAAACGCTACAGCGAAACACGCCGAATCCACCCTCTTTCGATTGGCCAAGACAAGTTATCACTTGAACAAGCTATCGACTTAGAGAAAACCCTTCTTACACCTCTCGCAGAGCAAGCTTGCATCGTCATTGATAGCAGTGACTGCAACCTTTACGAGTTAAGTGAAAAGGTTCGATTTAAAGTTGAAGGAAAAGAGAAGCAAGAGTTAATCATTGTCTTTCAATCTTTCGGTTTTAAATATGGTCTGCCTAGTGATGCTGACTATGTGTTTGATGTTCGTTTCTTGCCGAATCCTCACTGGGAACCGGCTCTTCGACCATTGACTGGGCTTGATGCGCCTATCCATTCTTTTCTAGAAAAACACTCTGAAGTGCTTGAACTCAAACAGCAGATCCAAGGCTTTGTTGAGCAGTGGTTACCGATGTTAGAGAAGAACAATCGCAGCTACCTAACGGTCGCGATTGGCTGTACCGGTGGCAAACATCGCTCAGTGTATTTAACGCAGAAAATTGGTGAGTACTTCGACCAACTTGGACACCAAGTTCAAATTAGACACGCTTCCCTAGAGAAACAACAGCAGGTTTAACCATGGAATTAACTCGAACTGTACTGATCCAAAATCGTTTGGGTCTTCATGCTAGAGCGGCGGTAAAGTTAGTTGAACTCGCACAAAGCTTTGATGCCACTATCACTATCCATAGTGAAGAAGACAAAGTCGCGACAGCTGACAGTGTTATGGGGCTACTCATGCTGGAATCAGCGCAAGGGCAACATATCACTATCCAAGCCGCGGGTACCGATTCACAACAAGCCTTGGATGCTGTCTGCCATTTAATTGAAGACAAGTTTGATGAGGGCGAGTAGCTCAAGATCACGACTCCAAATACCCAATAGTCCGGAGCAACTTCCGGACACGATTAAATCTTAGTTCTAGCTAAGTTAATGATTTAAATAAGCCCCAGAATTAAGTTACTATTCCAAGCATTGTTAGAATAATGAGATAGGAGGAAAATATGGCAGAGCAATTAGAATTCGACCAAGCTCACCAAACCCTCCAAGAAGTCAGCGAAGCCCTAGAAAACGGCCGATTTGTTCACGTACGCCGACTACTTCAGGACATGGAACCTGAAGATATTGCACACCTTTTAGAAGCCTCCCCTCGCAAAAGTCGTGATGTACTCTGGCAACTCACCGATCCTGAAGACTACGGTGAAATTCTTGATGAGCTAAACGAAGACGTCAAAGATGCTCTTGTGTCAAAAATGGCACCAGAAACCTTGGCAGAAGCAACCGAAGGTATGGAGACCGATGACGTCGCGTACGTACTTCGAAGCCTACCCGACGATGTTTCTCGCGAAGTCCTTTCTCAAATGGACTCCGTTGATCGTGCTTTAGTTGAAACGGCACTATCGTACCCAGAAGATTCAGCGGGTGCGTTAATGAACACCGACGTAATCACGATCCGTGGTGATGTCGATGTTGAGGGCGTCCTGCGTTATTTACGTATGCGTGGTGAATTACCTGACGCTACCGATGCCCTCTATGTTATCGACGATGATGAACGCCTGATTGGTAACCTATCGCTCAGCACACTGATTACGACGCAACCCGATGTTGCGGTTTCCGAAGTAATGGAAGATGCAGACGAAGCTATCGCGGTTGAAACCAGTGCCTCTGATATCGCTAGCCTGTTCGAACGTCGTAACTGGGTTTCGGCTCCTGTTGTCGATGTAAATCAACATCTTGTCGGTCGTATCACGATCGATGATGTGGTTGATGTCATTCGTGAAGATGCCGAACACTCGATGATGAGTATGGCGGGTATGGACGATGACGAAGATACCTTCGCTCCGGTCGTAAAATCCGCACGTCGTCGTAGTGTCTGGTTAGGCGCAAATGTTTTGGCGGCACTCGCCGCGGCGTCTGTGTCTAACATGTTTGAGGCGACACTAAATGAAATGGCTGCCATCGCTGTTTTGATGACCATCGTACCGTCCATGGGCGGTGTTGCTGGTAACCAAACCGTCGCTCTGGTCATTCGTGGTTTAGCACTTGGTCACATCGGTGACAGTAACAAACGCGAACTACTACTCAAAGAAGCCTCTATCGGCTTCCTTAACGGCATTCTATGGGCCGTTATCATTGGCGGTATAGTCGTAGCTTGGAAAGGCAATTGGATCTTGGGAGGCATTATCTCTGCAGCGATGATGACAAACTTGATTGTCGCGGGTATTGCAGGCGTAACCATTCCAGTGATGCTGAAGAAGATGAATATCGACCCCGCGCTTGCTGGCGGTATGGCTCTCACCACGGTAACCGATGTAATTGGCCTATCGGTGTTCTTAGGCTTAGCGACCATACTGATCTAGCGAACATGAACAGATAGCCAACTTTTGGCGAAAAACAAAAAGGGAGCTATCAGCTCCCTTTTTAATTCATCAGATTAGCTTTAATTGAATTACTCGCCTGCGACTTTCATCGACTCAAGCAAGATAGAACCGGTTTGAATTTGCGAACGTGTTTCAACGTCATTACCTACCGCTACAATCTGAGTGAACATGTCTTTTAGATTACCCGCGATCGTCACTTCCGATACTGGGTATTGGATCTCTCCATTCTCAACCCAAAAACCTGCTGCACCACGAGAGTAATCACCAGTCACGGTATTCACACCTTGACCCATCACTTCAGTCACAAGGAAACCTGTGCCTAATTCTTTTAGCATTTGCTCAAAGTTTTGACCGGTAGATTTAACGAACCAGTTATGGATGCCACCAGCATGACCTGTCGGTGTCATTTCCATCTTGCGTGCTGCATAGCTAGTAAGAAGGTAAGTTGCTAACACACCATCCGTGATAATTTCACGATCTTGAGTGTAAACACCTTCGCTGTCGAACGGACTTGAAGCCAAACCACGTAAGATATGCGGACGCTCAGAAATATTGAACCAATCAGGTAGGATTTTCTGACCTAGGTGATCAAGTAAGAACGAAGACTTACGGTAAAGGTTACCACCACTAATTGCCATCACAAGGTGGCCAATTAGGCCTGTAGCGACATCATTAGCGAACATGATTGGGTATTGACCTGTTGGAAGCTTCTTCGCATCCAAACGGCTTACGGTCTTTTCTGCGGCTTCTTGACCAACACGCTCAGGCGTCCAAAGCTCATCACGGTGACGTGCAACGGTGTAGCTGTAATCACGTTCCATTTCGCCGTTAACACCTTCACCAATCACACAACAGCTTGTGCTATGACGGCTTGATGCGAAGCTGGCTAGTAGACCGTGGCTATTTCCATAAACCTTAACGCCATAATGACTGTCGTAGCTTGCGCCATCACTTTGTTTGATCTTGTCGCTGTACGCGAGTGCTTGTCTTTCAGCAGCAATCGCAATCTCAGCAGCATAGTCTGGATTCGGCTCATCAGGGTGAAAAAGATCCAAATCAGGAATTTCTTTCACCATATATTCTTTAGGTGCTGGACCTGCAAACGGGTCTTCAGAAGTGTATTGAGCAATATCAAGCGCGGCTGCGACGGTTTGAGCAATCGCCTTCTCGCTCAGATCAGATGTAGATGCGCTGCCTTTCTTCTGGCCGCGATAAACAGTAATGCCTAGAGCACCATCACTATTAAATTCAACGTTTTCCACTTCACACATACGTGTTGAAACACTTAAACCCGTTGACTTAGTAATAGCGACCTCAGCTGCGTCTGCACTCACTGATGCCATATCCAACGCTTTAGCTACTGCGGCTTCTAGCTCAACTCTTTGCTGGGCGACTTGCTGTTTTACATCCATATCTATTCTAATTTTTTAGGTCAATATTACGTAGGATAACAAGAATTTCGCTTTCTCCCCAAGATTCTTGCTAAAATAGGCAATATATTCGTTTGAGATAGTGACATAGGCAGAAAAGATGGCTCGCAAAAACCAAAAAGCCCCATGGGAACCAGAAGAAGAAATCATCTGGGTAAGTAAGACTGAAATGAAAACGGACATGGACGCCCTGCAAAAGCTGGGAGAAGAGCTTGTTGAACTAAAGCCTTCTATTCTTGATAAGTTTCCTTTGTCTGAAGATCTGGCTTTAGCGATTAAAGATGCACAGCGCTTTAAAAATGAAGCAAAGCGCCGTCAGCTTCAATACATTGGTAAAGTAATGCGTAATGTAGATCCAGAGCCGATTCAAGCGGCTTTAGATAAGATTCGCAATAAACACTCTCAAGCAACAGTTGAACTGCACAAACTAGAGCAACTGCGTGACCGCGTTGTTGCTGAAGGCGATGCTGCCATTTCAGACGTGATGGATATGTATCCTGAAGCAGACCGTCAACGTCTTCGTCAGCTAGCTCGTCAAGCTAACAAAGAGAAAGCGGCAAATAAACCAGCTAAGTCTTCTCGTGAAATCTTCCAAATCTTAAAAGAGCTAAAGCTAGGCGACTAATTTTTGCCTCCCTTTATTCAGAAAAATAACAAAAGACCTAGCGCATGCTAGGTCTTTTTGTATTCGACGCTCTCAATATCAAGAAGTATTCAATATCAAGAAGTATTCAATATCAGGACTCAGCCGTTATTCTCCTGCCCGAACAAAGGAACTCAATTCACCTTGTGGGTGATCGGCAGTTAGCGCATCTATCGAGTCTTCGACTAAAACCTTACCCAGTGCCACAAACACAAACTTGTTCGCGATACTGCGCGCATCACCTAAGTGGTGTGTCACCATCAAAACAGTAATGTTTCGCTCTGCTGCTAATCGCTTCACTAAGCTAAGCATCTCCTCACGAAGCAAAGGATCAAGCGCTGAAAAAGGTTCATCAAGCAGCCAAATATCATGCGGCTGTACAAAACATCGAGCTAGCGCAACGCGCTGACGTTGACCGCCCGATAAATGCTCCGGCAATCTATCCAAATACTCCGCGACTCCAACTTGTGCGGCTGCTTGCTCAACTTCAAGCTTTTGGGTTGTAGTAAGCTTTAACCCTGGATGCAGCCCTAAACCAATATTTTCACGTACAGTAAGGTGGGCAAACAGATTATGTTCTTGAAACAGCATAGCCAATGGGCGTTGATGCGCCTCTTTACCTATCAAAGATTGCCCTGCTACCGAGATCTCACCCGATGTTGGCTCAATAAAACCAGCAACCAGCGCCAGCAGCGTTGATTTACCCGCACCACTAGGCCCCATCAATGCAACAATGTCGCCCTGCTCTGCTTGAAAATCAAAACTAAACAACTCTCGGTGATAGTGGTAGTCCACATCTTTCATCACTAACATCATCGGTTCCTTAACTTTTTAGCATTGAGATTTGAGGTTCGAGTAAATAAAAATTCAATCAGACTAAAACTACCGACACTCAACAACAGCAGACTTACCGAAACAACGGCTGCGGCTTCCATCTGATAGCTGCCTAGCAATTGGAATAGATACAAAGGTAGTGTTCTAAAATCATGACTGCCAAACAAGGCAATCGCACTTAAATCTCCCATTGCAAGCATGAAGCTAATCGAGAATGCGTGCGCCATAGGTTTACGTAATGCTCGCCATTCCACCAGCCTAAATCGGGTGAAACCCGTCATCCCTAAGCTTGCACACACATATTGATACTGCTGAGACAGATGCAACATAGGTTGAGCCAAGGTTTTAATCACGTAAGGCAGCGCCATCAAGCTGTTCACGGCGATCACAATAAAGAAAGCCAAGCTGAACACATCGGTAAATGAACGCAGCAATAAGAAGAGACCAGTACTGATCACGAGCCCCGGTGTTACTAAGATAATAGTGCCAATCAGCTCGATTTTATCGGCTCGAAAATTCTTATTCTGCAAGCGCCATGCACGACTGGTCAGCAGTATCGCAATACCAATAAAAACGGCGATAACACTGGCCAAGGAAGCGACACGCACCGAGGTCATTAACGCCGCCCAAAACGGTTCACTGCTGAGCACCGTCAAAGCTTGAGAGTTAATACCACTAAAGATAACCATGGCTAATGGCGGCAATACCAGCATTGAGACTACGATGATCCAAAAGCTATCCCAAGCTTTTGACCACCAGCTGTCCTTAACCAAATATTTCTCTTCCGACAGCTGGCTGGCTGTCACGGAGATAGGCTTAGATAAGCGCTGAATACTCACTGCTAACACACCACACAGTAGCATTTGCCATATTGCGAGTAATGCACCGGCCTGTAAGTCAAAATCGAATTTAATCGCTTGATAGATGGCTAGTTCAATGGTGGTCGATTTCGGACCTCCACCAAGAGCCATCACTGTCGCAAAGCTGGTGAAGCACAGCATGAAGACCAAACCACAAACATGTGGTAGTTGTTGTCTTAGCCTCGGCCATTCGACCCATTTAAATTTATTCCAATGGCTCATGCCCAAATGAGCACACAGCTTGTGTTGCTCGGCAGGCACGGTATCCAAAGCTTGTAAAAGTAAACGGCTAGCATAAGGCAGATTAAAGAAAACGTGCGCCAGCAAAATGCCATTCAAACCATAAATCGAGAATGGTAATTCAATGTCGAAGTTAGCCAAAAATTTAGCTAACCAACCACTGTTGCCATAAATCGCGAGCAAGCCAAAGACACCGACCAACACGGGCAGAACCAAAGTCGACGCGAACAGCCTTAACAACAGAGATCGCCCAAAAAATTGCCTGCGACACAGAGCGTGAGCAATGGGTATCGCAAAGCCAACACTCAGTACCGTTGAGAGTGTTGCTTGATAAAAACTGAATTTCGTTACATGCCAATAGTAAGGATCGGACCATACTTGGCTGATATCAAGAGAAGGGGCATTGCTAAGCAATGCCCCAACTGCTGAAACCACGAAGGCGGTAATGAGTATCGCAACCCAGATCCCGACCTTAGGTGTTTTCTTTATCATAAATTGATTTTTACCGTAAATAGTCCGCTCAAAATATATCGAGCGAACCTTTAAATACAGAAAGTTAGAAAGCTAATCTTTAGACAATTAAGCTAGAAAGCTAAGTTAGAACGTAAGCGCACTCTGCCATTCACGGATCCAAGGCTTGCGCTTAGCTGCAATTTCTTCAGGCGTAAAGCTCAGAGCTTTCTGCGGTACCGTTAACTGCTCGAACCCTTTTGGTAGTTCGATGTCAGTCACTGGGTACATCCAGTTGCCCGTTGGCATCGCTGATTGGAATTCGTCACTTAGAATAAACGCCATAAACTCATCAGCAAGTTTCTCGTTCTTGCTGCCTTTAACCTTAGCTGCCACTTCCACTTGAGTGTAATGACCTTCTTCAAAGTTTGCTGCTGCGTACTTAGAATCACTTTCTGCAATGATGTGGTAAGCCGGAGAAGTTGTGTAAGACAAGACTAAGTCCGACTCGCCTTCTAAGAACATAGAGTAAGCTTCAGACCAACCTTTAGTCACAGTAACCGTTTTCTGAGCGAGCTTCTTCCACGCGGCTGTCGCTTCATCACCGTAAACAGACTTCATCCATAGCATCATGCCTTGACCTGGCGTTGAAGTACGTGGGTCTTGGTAGATAACCTTGAGATCGTCACGCTGCTCAACCAATTCTTTCAAACTCTTAGGCGGATTTGCTAATTTCTCTTTGTTATAGATAAACGCAAAGTAACCAAAATCATAAGGAACAAAAGTGCTGTCGTTCCAGCCGTTAGGAAGTGTCACTGATGACGTATCAACACTGTGCTCAGCTAATAAGCCTGTCGCTTTCGCCTCAGCCATTAGATTGTTATCTAGGCCTAACACGATGTCTGCTTTGCTATTACCACCTTCAAGACGCAAGCGGTTAAGAATAGACACGCCATCTTCTAGCGCGACAAAATTCACATCACAGCCACACTTTTCTTCGAATGCTTTTTCAACGGCAGGACGAGGGCCCCAATCCGCAGCAAAAGAATCATAGGTATATACAGTTAGAGTATTGTCTGCAGCAACGGCAGAAAAAGAGATGGCTGTAGTAACAGCAAGGGTTGTTAATGTGAATTTCACTGGACGCTCTCCATGGTCTGAGCGGCACAGGTTTGAGGGAGGAGAACGGTAGAAGTTGTTCCTAACTCAATTCCTACGCCAGCATTATCTGGTTCAGGTTTACGGGTCCCAAGCACTTGCTTGATCTCAGCTCGCATTCATTATTTGAATGGTTTGCTCCCCGATGAGTGTTCAGAATTGTAATTCGAATTTTAACAATAAGCTATCAAGTTTGGATCAATTACGTTGATCGTAACCCCAACGTGGCACTAAACCTTGCTCAATACCAAGATGGTCCAAAATACGCGCCACCATAAAATCGACTAGATCTTCGATCGACTTAGGTTGGTGATAAAAACCCGGAGCCGCAGGCATGATCGTCACGCCCATGGTCGAGAGCTTGTGCATGTTCTCTAGATGCAGCGTAGAAAATGGCGTCTCACGAACCACCAACAACAGCTGGCCTAGCTCTTTCATAACCACGTCTGCTGCTCGCTCGATCAGGTTATCTGATAGGCCATGAGCAATAGATGCCAAGCTTCCCGCAGAACATGGACAAACGACCATCTGCTTCGGTGCTGCAGAACCAGAGGCAACCGGTGAGAACCAATCATCTTTGCCACACACCACCAGCTTTTCCGGGTCGCAACCTAAATGCTTAACCAGAGCTTGTTTCGCTGCGTCAGGCCCAGCAGGTAACTTAAGTTCATGCTCTGTCGCCAACACCACTCGCGCTGCCGACGATATCAGCAAATAGACCTGATAATCTGCCGCCAATAGGCATTCAAGTAAACGCAGTCCATAAGGCGCACCAGATGCGCCCGTGAAAGCGAGGGTTATAGCTTTATCGTGTTTTGTCATGTTCTCAATTACTTCAAATTATAAGGTCTTGGATCAGTTAGCCTTTGAGTGCCAAACCATCCAACAGTTTTTGATGAATGCCACCAAATCCACCGTTACTCATTACCAAGATTTGGTCGCCCGCTTGTGCCTCTGAGACAATTCTAGCAACGAATGCATCCATGTCATCACTTACGTGCGCGAGTTGATGGCATGCATCGGCAACCTCTTGTACAGACCAATCAATGTTATCCGGCTGGAATAAGTAGGTAGAATCCGCCAGCTTAAGCGAATCAGCCAAAGTTTCTTTGTGAACACCACGCTTCATGGTGGCAGAACGAGGCTCTAAAACGGCAATGATTTTCTTTGTGTCGACCTTATTACGTAAGCCGCCCAGCGTAAGTTCAATCGCTGTAGGGTGATGAGCAAAATCGTCATAGACAGAAACGCCTGCCACTTCACCTTTAAACTCTAAGCGACGCTTGGTATTAATGAACCTCGCCAGTGATTCGCACCCTAAGTCAGGTGTGACACCAACATGTCTTGCCGCCGCAATCGCCATCAAAGCATTGTTGACGTTATGATCGCCAACCAAATCCCAATCTACGGTTCCAACACATTCACCTTGGAAGTACACCTCAAATTTAGAGCCGTCTTTAACCAGTTTCTTGGCATCCCAATCACCGAGTTCACCACTCGACTCAGTTTCACTCCAGCAGCCACGAGATAACACATCTTGGATCGCGGTGTCTTGCTTCGGTGAGAAAATACGGCCATTACTTGGTACAGTGCGAACCAAATGATGGAACTGTCGCTTGATTGCCTCAAGATCATCAAAGATATCTGCATGATCGAATTCGAGATTGTTCATCACTAACGTTCTTGGGTGGTAATGAACAAACTTAGATCGCTTATCAAAGAAAGCGCTGTCGTATTCATCGGCTTCAACCACGAAGAACATACTTTCACCAATGCGAGCTGAGATACCAAAATTACCAAGCACACCACCGACAAGAAAGCCCGGTGCGTAACCGCAGTCTTCAAGGATCCAAGCCAGCATGCTCGATGTTGTTGTCTTGCCATGCGTTCCCGATACCGCCAGAACCCAACGGTCATGCAACAAGAACTCTTGCAACCACTGCGGCCCAGAAGTGTATCTAAGGTTGTTATCCAATACATACTCAACACACGGGTTACCACGACTCATCGCATTGCCAATGACCACTAAGTCAGGTCTTGGTTCTAATTGGCTCGGGTCGAACCCTTCAATAATCTCAATCCCCTGGGACTCCAACAAGGTGCTCATTGGAGGATAAACATTCGCGTCACTACCAGTAACCTTGTGACCTAATTGACGAGCCAATACCGCAGCACCACCCATGAAGGTGCCACAAATTCCTAAGATATGAATATGCATATATTGCTTCCAAACGCTTGGCTAAATGAGCCATGTCTAAATCAAACTACTTGCACTCATTATCATTAAATGGCGATTAAAAGCGAGCCACAATGCAAAACAAATTTAGTCGACATAGTAAGTGAGATCTGTGTCGCTTAGTTCATTACCATTAAAAAGATCTAACCTTTAGAATTTAGGTAAGCGTCTAGATGAATAAAGCCCATATAAGAGGCTAATTCTACAGTGCTCAAATCCCCCCTAATATTCAGAGAAGTTTAAGGAAATAACATGTCTGAGATGCGCACCCTTGGTGAATTCATTGTTGCAAAACAAAATGACTTCCCCCATGCAAGCGGTGATCTATCATCCCTTTTGTCATCAATTCGTCTTGCTGCGAAAATTGTTAACCGCGAAATTAACAAAGCAGGTCTTGTCGACATTACTGGCGCTGTTGGTACAGACAACGTTCAAGGTGAAGAGCAACAAAAGCTAGACCTATACGCGAACGACAAGTTTAAAGCTGCACTTGAAGCCCGAGACCAAGTTTGTGGTGTTGCGAGTGAAGAAGAAGACGAAGCCGTTGCCTTCAATAAAGAGCTCAACAAAAACGCAAAATACGTCGTGCTGATGGATCCACTTGATGGTTCTTCAAACATCGATGTGAATGTATCGGTTGGTACAATCTTCTCTATCTACCGTCGAGTATCACCGATTGGTACTCCGCCAACACAAGAAGATTTCCTACAACCTGGGCACAAGCAAGTTGCCGCGGGTTACGTAATTTACGGTTCTTCAACCATGCTTGTTTACACAACAGGTGCTGGTGTAAATGGTTTCACCTACGACCCATCACTGGGTACCTTCTGTCTATCTCATGAAAACATGATGATCCCTGATGAAGGCAAGATTTACTCGATCAACGAAGGTAACTACTTCCGCTTCCCAACGGGTGTTAAAAAGTACATCAAGTACTGCCAAGAAGATGAGCCGAGTGACAACCGCCCTTATACTTCTCGTTACATTGGTTCTCTAGTATCAGATTTCCACCGTAACCTGCTAAAAGGCGGCATCTACTTATACCCAAGTACACAAAGCCACCCTCAAGGTAAGTTGCGTTTGCTTTATGAGTGCAACCCAATTGCTTTCCTTATGGAACAGGCTGGTGGTATCGCTTCAGACGGTGTTCAACGTATCATGGATATCAAACCAACAGAGTTACACCAACGTGTACCTTTCTTTGTTGGCTCAACAGACATGGTTCGTAAGGTAGAAGAATTTCTTGAGCTTAACCAAGACTAATCCTCTCGTTTATTTCTCAAAATAACACCATTAAAAAAGCCAGCATTCACATGCTGGCTTTTTGTTTATTCATTGAATTATCGAACATCAAATTTCGATTCAGCACCTCGTTCATAGTTGAAGCGGAACCATTTATCGATGTCATCACAAATCCCAAGATAGGTTTCACCACGACGCCCTAGCGCTCTTGGATTCTGAGAACAATACTGAGTTTTACCCACTTCGTAACCTTGGCCATAAGCGGCATACAAGTTTGCATCAATTGATGGTGAAGACGCGGCTTCAGCCAAACTTGCTTCAGTCTGTTTGGTTTTTCCTTTCAGCGCCATTTCTTCGCCAAAGCTCTGCCAATCGGTCGTGTTCATTGATGTTGGTGGCGGAGTTTGCGCACAACCAAATAGCATTACTGATAGCACCAATAATATATATTTCATAATTTCCTCCTGATGGAAAAGACTAGCTCGTACATTGAGACTTTTAGCTATTACGTCAGAATGCTTCCAGTAGTTCATTCACTATAGCGGGTTGTTCCGCTTACACCAGTCACCCGAAAGTATTTCTTTATTAGCTGTTAGATCAAGCTGATACAAATATACCCATGCTAATCCAAATATAGTCTCTATTTGCTCGCGACGATACTCAACAGGAACATCTTCTAGCCGATCGAGCGACTCCAAAATTTCGTCGTTAATGATATAGACCTCGCCAGCGACACTTTTCTTTCCAAAAATCATCGCCGGATAGGCACCTAAATCAAAAAGAGCAAATGACTCTGGTGTATCAAAGCGCCCCAACAACTCACAATGCTGCAAATAGTGGTGATTAGACTGGCCTTCTCTCAACGTGCCATAGACGAACACAAGATGCTCCATAAACCCTCCACAAGCCCTTCATACTTTTACTTCGATGAATGGCTGAAACATTATCTACTCGAACTCAAATTGTTTTATTCAAACTTCTTTACTCGAATTCGAATTGATAAAGAAGATCTACGGCACTGTCTAGGCCCGATACAGCTTCAACATAGAGGTCCTGCATCAATCGATAACGAACAGTAAATTCACCTAACGAGTTGAAGATACCCACGCCATATTTCACTTGTAAGCCAGGCAGAATGTAGCCACTTACCGTTACTTGTGAGTCATCCCCAGAACCTGCAGTATCCAGTTGTAAATCTTGCACACCAAACGCTTCACCGATTTCGCCGACAACTTTACCGCTCTTCGCCAAGCTCAAGCCAATTAAGGTGGTTGTCATCGAACCGCTCGACTCGCCGTCGATATCTTGGCCACGCAATATATAAGACAGCGCATTCGCTTGAGGCATCGCTGGGTCAGAATAAATCTCGATGGTCGGCTCTGTCGCAGGGCCTGTCACTCGAATACCTGCGGTCACATCATCCTGAGTATTATCTGGGTTACGTATCGCATTGATTGCTACGTATGGCTGATCCGGCGGACCATTCATTAGAATCTTGCCCTCTTCGATCAACAGGTCTTGTCCGAATGATTGGTAAGTACCATCGACGATGTTCACTTCACCGGTAATGAATGGACCTTGGTCTTTTTGAGCCACATTGAGCTTACCAACCAAGTCGCCTTCAAGACCGAACGCTGACAATTTAAAGTCATCACCAATGGAGATGTTAATATTGGTCATCACATTGAACGGAATCGTATCTTCATTTTCTGGCTCAAGATCTTTATTCAAGATAACTTGATCAGAGGACACACCAACCGCTGATGGTGGCAAGTCTTCAACAACAATACGTCCCCATGGTAATGCAATGTCACCGGTTATTTTCGCAAGCTCTGGCGTGACATCAATGGTCATGTCGGGAACAACCTTCACCTTAACCATAGGCGGGATAACAACCATCAACTCGTCGGCAAACACTCTGACATTAGAGTGCCATGCTTGAAGATCCTGCCAATCCCCAGAGCCTTCGATATCAAGGTGACCATCCGGTGTTTCAACATTGGCATCTAACTTCGCACTGTAACCGTCAAAGTCGAGGTCAATACGGCCATCTTTAATATCGACTGGCGTGACATCGCCTTTGACTTGAATACCATCAACAGAGAATTGACCAAAGACTTGAGGATGCATCAAAGAGCCTTTTACTTTTAAATCACTCTCAAGATCCGCCTTCAATAGGCTGTATTCACCAAGAATCGGCTGTAAAAAATCCAGATGGAACGTTGTCAGCTTAATTGCCGCATCAACCATTTTGTCTTCAGCAAGGATATCCGGTAGCGACACCGTGCCAGACAAGTCGCCATTATCAGACACATCCAGTTTAAAGTCGGCGTTCAGTTGGTTGTCTTTCAGCTGTGCATTCAATGCAACGCTTTCCCAACCTAGTGTGATTGGCTCACCAACTTGCTGAACAACCTGACCTTTCGGCATATCGACGCTAACCGTCACCTCTGGTTCACCTTGTTCCGACCACTTAGCATGAGCGGTCGCATTCACTAAGCCCTGTAGTTGTGTTTCTTTAGGCACAAAAGCTTTAATCTGTTCGAAATCGAATTGGTTGATCGCCAGTTTGGCCTCACCCGACTTTCCGACACGCACGTCTTCATCCAGACACACACTCGAACCCGATTGCTTCCAACAGTGTGCTTGGACATCAGCAAACTGACTATCGACATCCGCCTTAATTGCGACAGGTTGATCTAATACCCAAGGCCCCTGCTGAGTGGTAATTTTGACTCTGTCTAACGACCCATCCCAAATAAGAGAAGGCTTTTGAATCAACTCACCGGAAATCGCTAAACTTGTAGACACGATGTCGGATATCACATCAAGTGTCACGGTATGCTTCTTCTCACCACCACTCACCGTTAAGTCGATGCTTTCAACGCTTTGATCTTGATAGGTTAAGTTCTTGGCTTTTAGTACAAGATCAGCTTGAGCTTCAGGTAATGGCAGTGGAACCACAGAGCCATTGAGCGACAAGGATTCCAGTGTCGCCTCGCTATTCCAATCGACCTTATCAACATTCAAAGCAAGATCGACTTCAGGCTCTTTCGTTGGGCCGCTCAATTGGATGCTACCGATCACTCTGCCTTTCAACTCGGGAATACTTTTTGCGAGCTCAGGGAAGAAGATCTCAACACCCATGTCCCATTGCTTATCAAGCTCACCCAGCGCCTTAATCGAGTTAACACCATGAGCTAAACTCAAACCACTGGTTTTCAGTTTAGGTTCACCGCTCGCGCTGCGATCAGACGCTGACAACTGCCCTTCGATATCCAGAGGGTATTCTCGCAAGATCCCTTCAATATCGAGCTTAGGCAGTTCAATCGCCCAACCACCCGCTTCCGTCAACTCACCCGAAGTGACGATGCTTCCGCTAATGTTACCCTCGGCTTCTGGCCACTGTAGACCCGGTTGTATGTCTTTGAGCGTCACATCGGCTTGCCAATTAACGAGCTTCTTCCAGTTCGCTTTGACTACACCATTGAGTTCGCCACCCAAGGTATTCAGTTTCAAGCGTTCAAGTTCAATCTGTTCTGTGGTGCCTTTGCCTTGCAGGTCGATGGCTAACGCAGGTATCTCCTTACCATCTCCTTTACCTTTAAGCTGCACATTAAAACCATCTAATGAACCATCGGCTTTGAATTTCTCAATCACAGCTTGGTAGTCACTTTTACCTGTCAAAGGCCATTGCGCTTTACCTCCCTCTAATAGAAGGTCAAATGGCAGAGTCGGATCTAAAGGTTGAATGTCCCCAGACAGTTGTGCCTCAATCAATTCAGAAAACTGAGAATCTAAGTGCAGCTTAGCCACGCTGCCTTGTGCTTTCAGCGATAATTTCTGACCAGCGAGGTCGGTTTCTTTCACTAACGCATCCAAAGAAAGTTCTAGCGGATAACCATCCTTGAGCTCAACCTTCGTCGCTAAATTCGCGCTTACTTGTGGCATATCGAGTTCGAGAGTAGAAACATCTACCGTATGTTTCCCCGCTCGAGCTTCTAGTCCAAGGTGGTTCACCACAATCGGTGTTTCTTGTTCTAAAGTGAAATTGTTGAGATCAAAACGCTCAAGTACAATCTGCAAAGGAATTAAGACTTCAGGCAACTCGATAGCCGTTTTAGTGGCAGCCTCTGGTTCTACCGTTTCTGTTTGCGGTTCTTCTGTCGATTCAGCGAGCTTAACTTTTAGGTCATTGAACAAGGTTGGCGATACCGTCAGCGTTTCCCCCTGCATACTTAGAGCCGTTGAGAACAAACCCCATTCAATTTCATGACCCAAGATATTCAGTTTGATATCAGACAACGCAATACGATTGATCACGATTGGTAGTGGTGTTTTCACTGATGTCACGGGCGGAGTCGGTTCTGCTTCTTCTGTTGAAGCTGGTGGTAATTCAGTAAATGCGAAATCCAAACCTTGAATCGCTAAGCGGTCAACACACAGTTTAGGATCGAGTAAACAACGAGGATTAATCGCCAAGTTCAGCTTTTGAACCTTAGTGTCGATATGCAGGCTGTCATCTTTAAACTGAACATTATTAAGCGTAAAGCTTGGGAAAAGAGCCCCTTTAGTGCTTTCTACTTTAAGTTGTGGCAATGCTTTTTCAGCGCCCCATAGCACTGTATTCAATCCAGGATTGGTGAACAAAACAAAACCGAGCAGGGCTATCAACAACAGCAAAATAGACGTCAGTGAAATTGACGTCCATTTTATGCATTTACCCATCACTTTGATCATAATTCTGGCCCTAAGCTAAAGTGTAACTGGAACTCATCACCTTTTGCTGCATCTAGACCCCAAGCAAAATCTAAGCTCACAGGGCCGACGGGCGACGCCCAACGAACCCCGACGCCGGTACCATGTTTCCATTCAGGTTTATCATTGAAGGCATCACCAATATCGTAGAAAGCCGCACCCCACCAATTCCCAACCAATCGGTATTGATATTCAAAAGAGCTGGTTGCAATAAATTTTGCACCCGTTAGTGCGCCACTTTCATCACGAGGAGAGATAGATTCATAACCATAACCACGAATACTGTTATCACCACCGGCAAAGAACCTTAGCGAGGGAGACAGCTTCTCAAACTCGTCGGCAAAGTTTCCGCCGAATTGAAGGCGAGTTAAACCGCGGTGATTATTACCAATGCTGCGAATCCATGCTGTTTGCCCTTGAAAACGCACTACCTTAGTTTCCGATAATAAGGTGTCATCAGCCGCTTCAAACATAATGGTTTGTTTATCGCCCCACATCGGCATCGAGCCACCACGCGTTCGAGTTCGCGAGAAAGAGATACCCGGCAACACGAATTGCGCTAAGTCATCTTGCAAACCTTGTTCATAGTTTTCGACCAAGTATCGAATAAATACAGTACGTTGCCAGCCATTATCCAGACGCCAATATCTTTCTAAGGCTAAGTTTGACTCCAAACTTTTGGTATCTCGATTATCCAAGTTCTTCATACCGTACTTAATTTGATAGTAGTCATTAAGCACGTCATCCAATGGGATTTTATAAGCCGCGGTAATCGTCTGCTCGGGCTTGGAGATCGACAAGCTACTATTGAAGCTATGACCTTTCTCGTTAACCCAAGGTTTCTTCCATTTTAGGGTGCCTTTTACACCAAGGTCTGTTGATACACCGATACCAGTTTCGATTTGGTTACGCGCTTGCGGAGCAAGACTCACCTTCATCGGAATTTCACGGCCTTCGCCTAATTGGCTTAAATCAGGTTCAACAAAAACAGAAGAGAACCAATCCGTATTGGACAGGTTTTGGTTGTACTCACCGACTTTGGTTATCGAGTAAGGTTCGCCATCCTCAAATGGTTTGAGTGACTGCACCTTATCTTCTTCAATCTGGCTACCGGTAACCTGAGTGGTACCAAAGTGGTAGCGGATACCACTGTCATAATGAAGGCGAACATAAGCACGGTTTAATTCGGGAGCGACTTCGAGCTTACTGAGATCGTAAGCCCCATCGAAATAACCTTTCGCTAATCCAAGGTTACGTATCGACGATTTCAAAGAATCATAGCTACCATGATTAAGCACTGAGCCTTTAGACAGATTGCTCTTGGCGATCAAAGCCAAAAAGTCAGGATCATCTTTGGCTTCACCAGTTAGAACGATATCTGAAGTATAAATAACAACAGGCTCTCCCTGCTCAACCGTGACCGTCAGCTCGGTATCATCTTCGGCGCGAGTAAATGTGATGCGAGGTTGGTAGTAACCTAACGCATTCAGCGCTTCTTTGATCATAGATTCCAAGCGTGATTGGAACCTTAGCGAAACCGAATACTCTTCTTCAGGGATCGCACTCAGATAAGCATCAACATTATCCTCAAGCGCTCCATCTAGCCCTTTAATTTCAAGGGAAACGTCAGCGAAAGCGAGCGTCGATGACAGTAGAGTGCCAATCAGAACTGGTAAAGTTTTTCTTATCATGTTTAATTGGTGAAGAAGTTATCAATACGTTAATAAGTGAAAAGAAATAATACCGCTAAAAAGGCATTGAGTCTGTAATAAATCCTGCAATAACACGGTCTAATTTAAAGACTTAGTCAATATGAACTAACCGTTGATATGAACCTACAGTTAGTAAAAGCCAACGCGGTAAACGTATGCGAAAAGGAATATAACATGCTAAACAAACAACAACTGGTTTCCGCAGCAACCGCATTACCGGGAAATGCTGACCCAATCCAAATCACTGAGCGCCATTTTGTCAATCAAACGGACCTACTCGATGCTCCGACGGGTTCTCAACAAGAAGTCCTACTTGGTATGGGATGCTTCTGGGGAGCTGAGCGTTTGTTCTGGCAACTGGATGGCGTGATCTCCACATCCGTAGGCTACGCAGGTGGGTACACGGTCAATCCTACTTATGAGCAGGTATGTAGCGGGCAAACTGGTCATACCGAAGTTGTTCGTGTCATTTTTGATAGCGAACAAACGTCTTTAGCTCGAATACTTGAGACCTTTTGGGAACGCCATGACCCAACTCAAGGTATGCGCCAAGGCAACGATTTGGGGACGCAATATCGCTCGGCAATTTACACATTCAGTGAACAGCAGCAAGCTGTCGCCGAACATTCCAAACAAGAATATCAACGAGCGATGACTGAATCTTTAGGCAACGAGATCACGACGGAAGTTCTACCTGCTGGAAAATATTTTTTCGCGGAAACCTACCACCAACAATACCTAGCAAAAAACCCTAACGGTTACTGTGGGTTGGGCGGTACGGGTGTGTGCTTCCCTCCACAATAATGTGTGTTAGGCATACCGACTAGAACGTCACCCATAAAAAAAGGGCTTCCAATTAGGAAGCCCTTTTTCACTATAAATCTATTTAATACAAGACAATTCAATAAAGCTCAGTTACACCGGCAGTGCAGCAATTGTGCCGTTAACTTCTTTAAAAATAGTGAGCTTTTGTTTGTCTGAAACTTCAGGAAGAAGCACCTTGCCTTGGTCGAAGCGAAACTCTCCGATACCTTCAATAGCAAACTGGCCTTTGAACAGGACTTTAACGAAACGCGCCACCTGATGTGGACGGTAAGTAGAAAATTTTCTTAACATAATACAACCTCAATTCCATTTGAGTACTACAGTCACGCACCTGAACACCACCGTATTCAAAGCACATTAAATCGCTAATTCCTTTAGCAAACAGCAAGATAATCTATTGTTCATCTCGATATTGATGCATTATACCTTTTGATAACAAGCCTGCAACTTATTTCTACGTCGTACGATAAAAAAGTTAAAGAGGCATTTTTCAAATTTCATATTATACTTCCAGAGCAAACCAATAAGCGGAACAAAAATATAATGAAAAACAAAACTCTACTGGCTTTTTTAGCCGCAGCCTCTCCACTCTTTGCCAATGCTCACAACTTATCTGTAGGTGAAACCCTGCCTGCTGTCGATGTTAGCAACTATGGTGAAATCGTACTAAACGACGGAAATACTGGATATCAAGCTTGGGCAACCAACGCGCTTCTAGGTAAAGTTCGCGTCGTTCAAGCAATCGCTGGCCGCAGCAGCTCTAAAGAGCTCAACGCACCACTGATGGCAGCCATTACAGCATCGAAATTCGCAGAAGACAGCTACCAAACCACTACCATCATCAACCAAGATGATGCTATTTGGGGGACGGGGTCTTTCGTTAAATCATCAGCCGAAAGCAGCAAAGAAGAATTTCCATGGTCTTCTATGGTACTAGATGAAGACGGAGCCGTCGCGTCATCATGGGCTTTAGCAGAAGAAAGCTCAGCGATTATCGTTCAAGACAAGCAAGGTAAAATATTGTTTGTTAAAGAAGGCGCTCTCAACGAATCAGAAGTCACGCAAGTTATTGAATTGATTAAAGCCAGCCTTTAATCAGATAATCGCGTCTTTTTCGAGACCTGACCAAAGGATATTGTTATATTATAACAGTATCCTTTTTTAATTCTGTGGTTAATCATCCTCATGTGGCAAAACACACCTAACAATGTGAAACGCAAAACAGGCTTGTTGCTTGGGCTGATGCTCATGTTAAGCGTGTTAGCAGCGACACATATTGTGGATATCGACCCAGATCATCACTCTTCACATCATTGTGAGCTGTTTTCGATAAATCAGTTCATTACGGCGCACTCACTGCAACAGATCCCAGAGTTCCATTCAGAATTTACTGCCACTATCACAGAATCAGTAATTTCGTTACAGCGCCTGTATTTCGCTTATCTAGCACGTTCACCTCCTGTAAAGATCGCTTAATTACCACTATTTTTTAATTAATCTTTATTCAGGAAAAAAACATGAAACCTACTATTTTAGCCGTTGTTATCGGCATGACTGTCTCAGCGAATGTTCTAGCTAACGAAGAGTTCCGCTCTCACGAAGCACACGTGCACGGTAAAGTTGAAGTAAACATCGCTCAAGATGGACAAGAGCTGCTTGTTGAAGTAACAGCTCCCGGTGCTGATGTGGTTGGCTTTGAACATGCTCCAGAGACTGCCGAGCAGAAGAAAGTGTTTGAGCAAGCTATCGCGCAATTAAATAAGCCAGAAGAGCTATTTGGTTTCAACAATGCAGGCTGTACGCTGAAGTTCAAGTCAGTGACGAACACCTTGGAAGGCGATCATGATGACCATGAAGGCCATGACCACACAGAACACGATCATGACGACCACAAAGGCCATGACCACGCAGAACACGATCATGACGACCACAAAGGCCATGATCACGCAGAACACGATCATGACGACCACAAAGGTCATGATCACGCAGAGCACGACCATGACGACCACAAAGGTCATGACCATGAAGGCCATGATCACTCAGAAGGTGGGCACGGTGAGTTCACTGTCGAGTATCATTACCAATGTTCAGACATTGAGAAGCTGGATACCGTTAACACCCAATGGTTCTCTAAATTCGGCAACACCAAGTCTATGACTGTGAACCTGTTAACCGACAGCGCGCAAATTCAAGAAATACTTAATGCCGAGCGTATTAGTTTTCAATTCTAATCACGATTAGATTGAATTAAACGCAGATAAACAGCCAAGTAACGACCTGCTTACTTGGCTGTGCAAATCGGTGTGTTCTGGGAATTTATTTTTCTAATAGCTGTCCAGTAAATACACCGCTTTAATCATTGGAGCTAATATGTCTTTTGACAGTTCATCACTTGTGGTCAAACTCGAAAATATCAGCTTTCGTTGGAAGCCTGAATTATCCCCAACGCTAGAGATCCCCTCACTGCATATCCAAGCCCAAGAGCACCTTTTCATCAAAGGGCCTAGTGGTTGTGGGAAGTCAACATTATTAGGGTTATTGACCGGAATTAACCAAGCAGAGCAAGGTGAAGTTTCTATCCTTGGCCAAGATCTCACACAGCTAACGCCTCGTCAGAGAGACAAGTTCAGAGCCGATCATATTGGCTATATATTCCAACAATTTAATCTGCTTCCTTACTTATCAGTGATCGACAATGTGACGCTTCCTTGCCAGTTTTCAAAGATTCGTAAACAGCAAGTCACTGAAAGTCAGAACAGCCTGCAAGCCACCGCTCAAGAATTATTGCTCAGATTAAAGCTACCACAAGCCTTAATGAACAAACCTGTTACTGAGCTGAGTATTGGTCAACAGCAACGTGTCGCTGCAGCTCGCGCTTTAATCGGCCAACCAAAGATCATCATTGCCGACGAACCAACATCGGCTTTGGATCATGACAACCGAGAAGCCTTCATCGAATTGTTACTCGAGCAAGCAAATCAAGCCGGGTCTACTCTGATATTTGTCAGTCACGATCCAACATTAGAAAAGCTGTTCACTCGAACCATAGATTTAAAAACCGTTAACCAAGCTAAGGTTGTCGTATGAAAGTAATTACTCACTTAGCCCTAAAAAGCGTACTCAACCGTAAAGCCACCGCTATTCTTACGATTCTCACCGTGGCAGTGTCAGTGATTCTATTACTCGGTGTTGAACGCGTAAGAACCGAAGCAAAGAGCAGTTTTGCCAATACGATTTCAGGTACTGACCTTATCGTTGGTGGCCGTTCTGGTCAGGTAAACCTACTGCTTTATTCAGTATTTAGAATCGGTAATGCAACCAACAATATCGACTGGAAAAGTTACCAAGAATTTAGCCAGCATAATGCCGTAAAGTGGGCGATACCCATCTCATTGGGAGATTCGCACAAAGGCTTCCGAGTTATGGGTACAAACCATAGCTACTTCGAAAACTATCGCTATGGAAGTAAGCAACCACTTACTTTTAAGCAGGGTAAAGAGTTTAAACAGCTATTTGATGTAGTGATCGGGGCTGATGTCGCGAAGAAGTTAGATTACAAAATCGGTGATCACATCATTCTTGCACACGGTATCAGTGATGTTGCCTTTAGTCGCCATGATAACCTGCCCTTCACAATTGTCGGAATACTCGCGCCAACCGGCACACCAGTAGATAAAACCGTGCATGTTTCGTTAGAGGCTATTGAAGCGATTCACGTGGGCTGGGAATCAGGAGCCAACCTAGGGCACACGCCAGATGCAGAAACATTAAAGACCTACGATTTCCAACCTAAGCAGATTACCGCGATGATGGTTGGCCTTAAATCGAAAATCCAAACCTTTGCACTGCAACGAGAAATCAATAACTATCGCCAAGAACCTTTGAGCGCCATTATGCCGGGTATTGCGCTTCATGAATTGTGGGGAATGATGGCCGTTGCAGAACAAGCACTACTGATTGTTTCAGGGTTTGTTGTAGTCGCGGGACTATTAGGAATGCTAAGTAGCCTACTTACTAGCTTGCAAGAAAGACGTCGAGAGATGGCCATTTTGCGTGCTATGGGAGCAAGGCCTCGCCATGTCTTTGGTTTACTGATCAGTGAAGCAAGTGCACTGACCTTCCTTGGTATAACACTAGGGGTTGCAGTTTTGTTTGCCCTAATCGCAGTAGTTGCTCCTATTGTGCAACAAAGCTATGGTATCAATATATCGATATCCGCAATCACCCCTCATGAGTGGAAACTGCTTATACTGGTACAAGTTGCCGGAATCATTATCGGCTTTATTCCCGCTTTCAGGGCTTACCGTCAGTCATTGTCTGATGGCATGACTATTCGAATCTAAAATAGGAACCTACGATGCAACGCAAATTCCTACTGATATTTGGGCTACTTCTGTTCCCATTTATCAGCACAGCTCACGCTGAAACCGCACCGACTGACGAATCGGTATTAACACTGGATTGGATTGATTTGATTCCGGAATCAGAACGTGCTCAGCTGGATTCATTCGGCATGCCGACAGTTAACCACGACAGTATGGACAAACCTCAACAATCGACACTTGGCGCTGTTCGCCCTGAGCTGAATGGCAGCACAGTAAAGATTCCTGGCTTTGTGATTCCATTGGAAGGTGATGAAAACATGATCACTGAATTTCTGCTGGTACCGTACTTTGGCGCATGTATCCACGTGCCGCCACCGCCGCCGAACCAAATCATCTACGTGAAGTTCCCTAAAGGTGCACCAATACAGCAACTATGGGATGTGATTTATTTAGTAGGTACGCTAAAAACCGAGTCAATAAGCCACGACTTAGCTCAAACAGGTTATCTTATTGAAGGTACAGCAATAGAAGAATATGACGACATGTAGTCATTAGAAGGGTGGCTCACGGATGAGCTGCCATCACTGAACAAGTGAACTTATTCAATAACAGTTTCATAACGATATTGTTTGACTAGATTACGCGATGTAATTAGACAAATATGCTAGGACAGCTACATAAGTAGCGAGTAATAACCCTATACTAAGCTGTTTCTTCAGCTTGTTATCATTGACTTGATTCATAACTCCTCCTTGAGAATTACAACAAATTTAACATTTTATTATCATTAGCAAAAGTAAAATTTTGTTGAAACCTTCAACTCTGCACGCAAAATCTAGCCACCAATAAGATAAAGAGTTACATTTTAGGCAGTTAAGTCGTCTCCTAACGGTACTCTTATGTCAGAAACCAAACAGCCAGTAATCATTGAGCATGCTAGCGATACACAGCACAAGCATGAGAAAAAGCCTCATATTGCCGACAGCACAAGCAGAATGCTGCACATCGCACAGAGCTTCGGCTTAGATTCCTTAATCACTCATAGTACAAAACCAATCGATAAAGCTGAGAGTACGCTTATCGAGCGGGCGCTATTACGAGAGAAAAAACGTAAAGAACTGCGTCAAAAGAATCTAGAACAGATTCTGAAATTGGCGCACTCTTCATGTAAGGATGAAGCGGCTGGAGATCCTGATCAAGACTGGTTATATCGCTTTTTCGATATGGCACAAGAGATCCACAATACATCGATGCAGAGGCTATGGGCCCAGGTATTAAAAAGAGAAGTCACCAACCCAGGTTCGACGTCGATGAAGGCACTGCAGATCTTGCAAGACATGACACCAAAAGAAGCACTCACCCTACAAAGAGCGGCGTCACTTGGCTGTAGTTTTGGTAGTGATAGCAGCAGAAAGCTATTACTTGGTTTCAAATCTCATGCTGGAATATTCAGCTTCGGCAAAAGAGACACCACCAACACCATCAACCTTGGTGGACACAACCTACCCTACTCTAGCCTACTCCATTTAATTGAGCTCGGTATCATTCTAGGCACTGAATTAGAGTCTGGTGAGATTGACTTCGACCCAGCGTTGCACCTGACTTATCAAGGTAAGAGCATGTCACTGGCGCCTATTTCAAAAGGGGTTAAGCTGGTTTACTACCGATTCAGTCCAACAGGTAATGAGCTGTGCACCTTACTTGGCAACAAACCCAACATGCAGTATTACGACCAACTGATTGCTCTTTTAAGTCAGAAATTCACGGTACAGACAGAAGTAAAAAGCAGTGTGAATTACACCGTCTAAGCACTCGACGGTGCAAAAAATAGACGGTGTGAAAAGTGAAAAGTATTGAGAAGAATAAAGAGAATCTAGAGGATAGGTTTCTTGTCTCGGTAAACTAAGGCTGCACTATTTATCGGTCGTGAATAAACAGATAAACAGCTGAGTAGCCTTAGTCATACCAACGATCTCAGTTGGCTAAAATATTACGCTTCTCTAAAGCATCAATACACAATTCAACCAATTCATCGAGCGTCTTCTCACCTGCGGGTAGATCAATCTCAGGTTTTTTAGGCGCTTCGTACACTGAACTAATACCAGTGAAGTTCGGGATTTCTCCAGCTCGTGCTTTCTTATATAAGCCTTTAGGATCACGCTGTTCGCAAACCTCAAGTGGCGTATTAACAAACACCTCTAGAAACTCACCTTCCGGCAATAAATCACGCACCAACTGTCTCTCCTCTTGATGTGGAGAAATAAACGCTGACAACACGATCAAACCCGCATCCGCCATCAATTTAGCGAGCTCACCAATACGACGGATATTCTCTCGACGGTCTTGCTCAGAGAAGCCCAAGTCGCTACATAATCCGTGACGCACATTATCGCCATCCAATAAATAAGTATGGTAACCAAGCTGTGCTAAGCGGTTTTCTAATGCTCCAGCGACTGTCGACTTCCCAGAACCAGATAAACCCGTGAACCAGAGCACGGCTGGTTTTTGTGATTTCAGATCAGAGCGAAATGTTTTATCAATCGAGTGTTGATGCCACACAACATTCTCATCTTTTGGTTTGAGTACTGCGGTCATAATTAGTCCTTTAAATAAACAGCATTAAAATGGGAAAAAGTAAGGAATTAGGGTCAGCACCAAGCCCGAATAGACAATCGAGATTGGGATGCCGATACGCAGATAATCCGTAAGGTGGTAATTACCTACGCTATAAACAAGTAAATTGGTTTGGTAGCCGTATGGCGAAATAAAGCTGGCGCTGGCACCAAACAGAACCGCCATAATGAATGGCATGGGGTCAACGCCATAGCCGATAGCCATGCTGTAGCCAATTGGGAACGAGAGTGCTGCGGCCGCATTGTTGGTCACCAACTCAGTCAGAACCAACGTCATAAAGTAGGTCGCGACTAACGCACCGAACACGCCCCAGCCATTAAAGGCTTCCATAAACATCAGCCCCATACGCTCAGACAAACCCGATGAAATCATCAGTTGAGCGATAGAAAGTGCAGAGCCAACGATCACCACAATATCAACCGGAAAACGGCGACGAAGCTCACCCAGTTGCACCACACCAAAGGCCACCAGCAGCAGTAAAAAACCAGCCAGCCCTTTGATAATCGGCACGACTTCAGCAAGAGCTAAACCAATCACACTGGCAAAACCGAGCAATACAAACGTCGATTTATCCGCATCAAGCTTGGCACTCGAGTCCAAGTCATTCATCAACACAAACTCTTTGTTGTGTTGCTGGCGCTGTTCTTCAAAGCGTTTGCCGGGAACCAGAATCAAGGTATCACCAGCGGTTAGTGTGATGTTTCCAAGACCACCTTCAAGGCGCTCATGGCCACGACGAATGGCAACCACAACCGCATCGAAACGGTCTCTGAACTGGCTGGTTTTCAGGGTTTTGTTACAGAAGCTTGCCGACGAACTCACTACAACCTCAACAAAGCTCTGGCCGTTAAGGTGATGTTGACCAAACAGGGTTAATCCTTGGATTTCTTGCAGTGTCGCCACACTCTCGACATCGCCACAAAACAGCAGTCGGTCACGAGCTTGAAGAATAAAGTCAGGGTCTATAGACGCTGTTGTTTTACCGTCGCGAATCACTTCCGCTAAGAACAGTTTTCTCAGAGCTCTAAGATTATTCTCGCTGACGCTGCGGCCAACTAAAGGAGAACCCGGCTCCACTCTTGCTTCTAAGAAGTAAGGCAAATCATCTTGGGAACCATCATCGTAGCTTGGTAAGAAGTAACTCAGAGGGATAAGGATCAACACGCCACCGACCAAGACCGCTAAACCGATCAAGGTTGGTGTGAAAAAGTTTAAGCTCGGCAATCCCGCATCTTCAACAAAGCTATTGATGATCAAATTGGTTGAAGTGCCGATCAATGTCAGCGTTCCACCTAAGATGGCAGCGTATGACAGAGGGATAAGTAACTTAGATGGCGCGTGTTGCTGATTACGTTTGATCGCCCCGATCAAAGAAACAACCACCGCCGTGTTATTAGTAAAAGAAGAAAGTAGCGCTGTGGAAATACCCAACTTCGCAACCACTGTGCCTAGCCTACCTTCAGAGATATTGCGGCTAACCCAGCTGATTAAGCGAGTTTTCTCCAACGCACTTGAGGCGAGGATCAGAAGAATTAAAGTCAGTAACGAGGAGTTAGTAAAGTTATTGGCTAAGCTCGACAAGTCGATCATGCCAGCCATAAAAGCAATAAACGCCGCGCCAGCAAAGATAAAGCTTGGCTTAATACGGGTAACGAGCAGGCAAGTAATGATGCCGAGCAAAATCGCTAATACAAATCCTTGTTGCCACATATACCCGTCCTTTATGGCGGAAACGATGAGTTTCCACCTGATTCAATAAGCTGTTACTTGGTCGTTTATGACTTCAGTAATTGGCTTAGATCTTTGGCATCCCAATGAGGGAAATGCTTACGAACCAGAGCGTTGAACTCAAGTTCAAATGCAGAGAAGTTACCGACTTGTTGTTCAACAGAGTCCAAACGGTCTCGAATCAAACCCGCGCCAACCGTCACGTTGGTTAGTCGGTCGATAACGATAAAGCCACCGGTATCGGCACTCTCACGGTATTTATCCAGTGCGACAGTCTCGTTCAATGACCATTCACACAAACCAATACCATTCAGTGGCAACTCATCAACAGCGTGAGTCGACAAGTTGTTGATGTCATATTGATGACGAACCGTTTCAACCTGACCGACAGTTTTCTTGCCTGCGATTTTGATGTCGTAAGCTTTACCCGGTTGCAGTGGTTGTTCTGTCATCCACACGATATCTGCCAATACGTGGTTGGTGGATTCAATTTGCGCGTTTTCCAGCACAATTAAATCACCACGACTGATATCGATTTCATCTTCAAGAGTCAGTGTTACCGCCAAACCCGCTTGTGCTGATTCAAGTTCACCATCAAAGGTCACAATGCTTGCCACCTTAGAGGTTTTACCTGAAGGCAACGCCTTGATTTCATCACCCACGCTGACACGACCAGAAGCTACGGTGCCGGCAAAGCCACGGAAATCTAAGTTAGGACGATTGACATACTGCACAGGGAAACGGAATTCGCCCGCAGAACGTTTTTGGTCAATGTCGACGTTCTCTAACACTTCTAATAGAGACGGACCTTCGAACCATGCAAGCTCTTTGCTTGGCGCAGCAACGTTAATACCTTCAAGTGCCGAAACTGGCAGAATCTGAATGTTAGTTTCGCCCTCTAGGTTTTCAGCAAACTCTAGGTACTGATCGCGAATCTCCTCAAAACGATCTTGCGAGTACTCGACGAGATCCATTTTGTTGACTGCGACGATGAAATGCTTCAAACCAAGTAGGTTAGAAATAAACGAGTGACGACGTGTTTGATCCAGTACGCCCTTGCGAGCATCAATCAAGATCACAGCCAGATCACACGTTGAAGCGCCTGTTGCCATGTTGCGCGTGTACTGCTCATGCCCAGGGGTATCAGCAATAATGAATTTACGTTTTTGCGTCGAGAAGTAGCGATAAGCCACATCGATCGTGATCCCTTGCTCACGTTCAGCTTGCAAGCCATCAACAAGCAGTGCCAAGTCAGGCTTCTCACCTGTCGTACCCACTCGTTGGCTATCCGAGTGAACTGCTGCTAGCTGATCTTCATAAATCTGTTTTGTATCATGGAGCAAGCGACCGATTAACGTACTTTTACCATCATCTACCGAGCCACAAGTTAAAAATCTAAGCATAGATTTATGCTGATGCTGACTTAGATAACCTTCAATCCCTAGTTCAGCCAATTCGGCTTCTACTGCACTATTCATTTTTCTTTCCTTAGATTCTTAGAAATAACCTTGGCGCTTTTTCAGCTCCATTGAGCCCGACTGATCATGGTCAATCGCTCGACCTTGACGCTCACTAGACGTCGCCACCAGCATCTCTTCAATAATGCCTGTTAGCGTATTCGCCTCAGATTCAACGGCTCCGGTTAGTGGGTAACAGCCCAAAGTACGGAAGCGAACGCTTTTCTCTTCAATCACTTCACCTTCTTGCAGTTCCATACGGTCGTCATCAACCATGATCAGCATGCCATCACGCTCAACCACAGGACGTTTGTCTGAAAGGTAAAGTGGAACAATATCGATGCTCTCTAGGTAGATGTATTGCCAGATATCGAGCTCAGTCCAGTTAGATAGCGGGAAAACACGAATGCTTTCGCCCTTATTAACCTGACCGTTGTAGGTGTGCCAAAGCTCAGGACGCTGGTTTTTTGGATCCCATGTATGGTTCTTGTCGCGGAAAGAATAAACTCGCTCTTTCGCTCGAGATTTTTCTTCATCACGACGCGCACCACCAAAAGCGGCATCGAACCCGTACTTGTTTAACGCCTGCTTAAGGCCTTGAGTTTTCATGATGTCAGTGTGCTTAGAAGAACCATGTACGAACGGGCTACATCCCATCTCAATACCTTCTGGGTTCTTATGTACTAAAAGGTCGAAGCCGTACTTTTTCGCCGTACGATCACGAAACTCAATCATCTCGCGGAATTTCCAATCCGTATCAACGTGCAATAGTGGGAATGGAATCTTGCCTGGATAAAACGCTTTGCGAGCTAAATGAAGCATCACAGAAGAATCTTTACCGATGGAGTACATCATCACTGGGTTATCAAACTCAGCAGCAACTTCACGGATAATATGAATACTTTCCGCTTCAAGCTGTTTTAGGTGGGTTAAACGTTCTTGGTCCATTTCAGTGCTTCCTTTAAGGCTCGCAGTACGAGCAATTCATTACTTGGTCTTGCCAAGCAAGGGATTTAACTCATCCACTTGAGTGAATGGGAGTATTGGCACTAGAAGAAAACAGAAGCTTCGTTTTGAGCTATCCTTGCTATTCATCTGCCTGATACGTCCTTGATATAGGCATTATGACGAGCCTCTCATATTACTGGAAATTCTAAAATTTCATTTTTTATTCGAAAAGCTGATAAGGGATGAGATTCATCGATAAATAGGTGAAATGAATGGACTAATACTATCGATGTGATTTGTACATTGATTGAGCAGGTTTGGGAGGCGTCTTGCAGAACACCATAAAGTAATCGATCTAAGTCACGAATTAACATTCGTTGTAATCATTGTTTCATTCGGTTTTGTTACATTACGCAACGAATTTTCTACTATCCACTTTGGAGCTACAAAATGAAAGTTGCAATGAAACCTTTGTCATTGGCTGTACTTGCGGGTCTTGGTTTGACTCTAGCAGGCTGCACAACAACACCAGATACCGATGAAGTGATTAAATTACGTGTCGTAGAAACGACGGATATCCATACCAACCTAATGGATTACGACTACTACAAAGACAAGCCATCGAAAAAAATCGGCTTAGCGCGTACTGCAACTCTAGTAAAAGAAGCTCAAAGCGAAGTAACCAACAGCGTATTAGTTGATAACGGTGACTTGCTGCAAGGTAGCCCAATGGGTGACTACATGGCAGACAAAGGCATCGAAGCGGGCGAAGTTCACCCTGCATATAAAGCAATGAATCAACTAAGCTACGACGCTGCAAACCTAGGTAACCACGAATTCAACTACGGTCTTGAGTTCCTAGAAGAATCGATCAACGACGCTGATTTCCCATACATCAGTGCTAACGTTTACGACGCAGAAACTAAAGAACACTACTTCACGCCTTACATCATCAAAACGCACACGTTTGAAGATACCGCTGGCGTAGAGCATGAAGTAAAAGTGGGTTACATCGGTTTTGTTCCACCACAAATCATGACGTGGGATAAGAAGAACCTTGAAGGCAAAGTGATCGCTCGTGACATCATTGAGACAGCTAACGAGTTAGTCCCTCAAATGAAAGCGGAAGGCGCAGAGGTTATCGTTGCTATCCCTCACTCAGGCGTATCAACTGACCCGTACAAAAATGGTGAAGAGAACTCAACGTTCTACCTATCTGAAGTAGACGGCATCGATGCGATCGCATTCGGCCACTCTCACGCAGTGTTCCCAGGTAAAGGTTTTGATGACATTCAAGGCATCGACAACGAAACTGGCACAATGAACGGCGTTGCGGCAGTAATGCCAGGTCGTTGGGGTAGCCACGTTGGTGTTATGGATCTAACACTTGCACAAAAAGACGGTAAGTGGGAAGTCGTTAAAGGCCAATCTGAAGCACGCCCTATCTACGACAAGATCGAGAAGAAATCTCTTGCTGCGGCTGATGGGGGCATCGTAACAGCACTAGAAAAAGACCACGCTGGTACTCGTGAGTTTGTTAACCAACCGATTGGTAAAGCAGACGACGTGATGTACAGCTTCCTATCTCTAGTGCAAGACGATCCAACAGTGCAGATTGTTAACCTTGCGCAGAAAGATTACGTTGAACAGTTCATCCAAGGCGACCCAGACCTAGATGGTACGCCAGTACTTTCAGCAGCTGCACCATTCAAGGCCGGTGGCCGTAAGAATGACCCAGCGAACTTCACTGAAGTTGAATCTGGTCAACTAACCTTCCGTAACGCAGCTGACCTGTACCTTTACCCGAACACGCTAGTCGCGATGAAGGTAACAGGCCACGAAGTAAAAGAGTGGCTTGAGTGTTCTGCTGGTCAGTTCAACCAAGTGGATGTTAACTCAACAGCACCACAACAGTTGATCGAGTGGGATAACTTCCGTACTTACAACTTCGATGTTATCGACGGTGTTGATTACCAAATCGACGTAACTCAACCTGCAAAATACGATGCAAACTGTAAAGTCGTTAACCCTGACTCACAGCGTATTGTTGGCCTAACTTACCAAGGTAAGCCAATCGACATGAAGCAAGACTTCCTGATCGCAACCAACAACTACCGTGCATACAGTGCTAAGTTCCCAGGTACGGGTGAAGACTTCATCGCATTTGATGCACCAGATGAAAACCGTACTGTTCTTGCGAACTACATCTCTCGCGTAAGTAAAGAGCAAGGTCAAGTTAGCCCAACAGCTGATAACAACTGGTCATTTGCCCCAATCAAAACGGATAAAAAACTAGATATCCGCTTTGAAACATCTCCAAGTGACAAAGCGGCAGAGTTCATCAAAGAAAAGGGTCAATACCCGATGAAACGTGTTGCGACTGACGATGTTGGTTTTGCTGTTTACCAGATTGACCTAACTAAATAGATTACCCAGTAATCCATAGTTAACATTCTGAAAGGCTGAGTTTAACGACTCAGCCTTTTTCTTTTGTTATTTATAAACCGAATCCACAGCCCTACTTTTCTCACCGTAAACACCCGCTAATTCCCCCCCAAACAGCACGACTCAAACCGTCAATCGATTTAAGTCCCCACAAAAAAACACTAATCAGCTGTAAGTTTTTCTCTGCTCCTCCTGTCTATTTAATTTACTACACTCAATGAATGGCCAATAAGCCATTCATCTATAGGATAGATAAGGGTATTTGATGAGCACCGTCGAGAGTATTCAAGCATGGTTAAATACAGGAGAAGAATCGCTGCTATGGCTGATGCTTGGCATTATCGTACTTTCTTACTTGCTTGAAGATCTGGCGATTGTTACAGCGGCAGGTTTAGCAACTCAAGGGCTCATGCTTCCTCAATATGCGTTGCTTGCTATTTTCATCGGCATTGCCACCGGTGATCTCGGTCTCTATTACCTAGGTAAATCAGGACGTTATTTCCGAGGCATCCGTTACAAAGCCCTCACCAATCGATACTTTCGTGCACTTCGTACTAAATTACGTCAAAACGCTTTCAGCAGTCTTTTTGTCATCCGCTTTATTCCTGGGCTTCGTACCGTCGGTTTTACCTTAAGTGGCTTTTTCGCAATCCCACTGCCTACTTTCTTGTTTGCCGTTATTAGTGCCACTGCGCTCTGGACTGGCATTGTCTTCTCTGCCATCTACTATTTAGGGACATCAGCGTGGCTGCAAGCCTCTGAATATCAATGGATCATCATCCCGTGTGCCATCGCTTTGCTGTTTATCGGCAATCGATTAATGAATAGAACCTACTCTAGAGGATTATCATGAGTTCACCGCAAGATATTCGCATCATTCCAGCACATCAAATCAATGCAGGCATGCCCTTGCTTGAAAAAGATACCGTGCGCAGTGTCTCTCCTTATGAGTTTCTTCCAACTTGGTTCTTCTACACGCCAGTGGTAATTCAAAGCCTGATGCAAGGGTTACGGCACTTTGACTGGGCGCTGCCGCTCATCGCCAACCCGAGTATTAAGTTAAGCGGCATGGTAGGCGAATCAAAACACGAGATACTGAGCCTTGCAGGATCATCGAGTCAGCGTTGGATCTCTCCGTTTATCACCTTAACCAAAACGGATCTTAGCAGTAAAAAACAAGCCGAAGATGCGCGCAGCGCACTCATACAGTCGGATCTCGATTTCCCGATTGTGGCCAAACCGGATCTTGGCTGTCGAGGTGTTGGCGTTAAGCTGATCAACACACAAGATCAACTTGAGCAGTATGTTGAGTCTTTCCCAAATAATGCTCGCTTTCTATTGCAAGAAAAGGCGCCTTATCAAGCCGAAGCGGGTGTTTTCTACGTTCGTTACCCAAATAAAAAGCAAGGCGAGATCATCTCGATCACACTCAAATACGCACCAATGGTGGTGGGCGATGGCAACTCGACACTCAAGCAGTTAATTGAAAATAGCCCTCGTGCTGGGCAGCTTAGTCACCTGTATCTACCGAGACATGAAGATAAATTGGATCAAGTGCTCGCAGAGGGTGGAGAGTTCCAACTCGCGTTTGCAGGTAGCCATAGCCGTGGCTGTATCTTCCGAGACGGCAACCAATACATCACTCAGGCTTTAACCGAACGCTTAGATGAGATATTCGACGACTTCGATGGTTTTCACTTTGGACGACTCGACGTCAAATTCAAGGACATGCACAGCCTAATGAACGGCGAGGACTTCACTATCCTTGAGGTCAATGGCGCAAGCAGTGAGGCCGGGCACATCTGGGATCGCAACACACCGCTGCGAGAGATATTTTCGACGCTACTCCTGCAATACCGCATTCTTTTTGATATTGGCGCTCAACAGAAACAAAGAGGCCACCAGCCTCCTTCTTTTAAGAGCTTATTTAACGCGTGGCAAGAAGAGCGACGTCTTGTTCAACAATATCCGACCACCGATTAACTTTGTACGAGGATCATGAATGAACCCCATAGCCCAACCGAGCGCCCTCACTTCTTTCTCTCCTAGTATCAAGGGAGCGGTAGAGATATTGAATCAGGGTTTAGAGTTTTTGTTAGCCATATCTGACAGCGACTATCTGACACGAGCAAAGCCGCACGTCACAAGTTCTATTGGTGAGCATACTCGTCACACGCTCGATCTTTTTCACGCTTTGATTTTAAAAGAGAATGCGACCGTTGATTACAACACTCGTCGTCGTGGTCACCCCGTCGAATTCGACAGGTCGATTGCGTTGAAAGAGATCCATTACGTGATCAACTGGCTTGAACGATTAGACCGCAGAGATCTCGAAGCGCCTATTATGATCCAAACCGAAGTTTCAATGGATACACAAGTATTCGCCAGCCTGCCCTCTACGCTAGAAAGAGAAGTCACCTTTGCCGCGCTGCATGCCAATCATCATTACGCGATGATCAAGGTGATCACGACCTTTCTTGATGTCGAAACATGCAACACCTTCGGTTATGCCCCAACCACCAGCAGCTATTTGAGGGAGCAATAATCATGTGTTCAGTATCTTGGCTGCTTGAAGACAATGGCTATCAGGTCTTCTTTAATCGTGATGAACAAAAGACACGTGCACTGGCGATGCCACCTAAACAATACCGAGTTAACGGCGTCGATATCATCATGCCACTCGACCCAACCGGTGGGGGTAGCTGGATCAGTGTCAATGAGTTCGGGCTTTCGTTATGCCTACTCAATAACTATCAAGGCATCGTACCTGATGGCCTTTTAGTCAGCCGTGGTTTGTTACTCAAGAACCTATCATCGAGTCGTAATATCAGTCAGCTCTCTGAAGCATTTCATAAGCTCGACCTGCACTCTTTTGCCCCATTTACCTTGCTGGCTTTCGCGCCGAACTTAACTCAACACCATGGTTTGGTTATCGCCTATATGTGGGATGGCATTCAACAAAAAATAGTCGAAACCGATTCTCCACTCTTTTCATCCGGTGTTGATTTAGAGCGAGTACAAGCCTATCGACAAGCAAAATACGATCAGCTTATGGCAACGGGTGAGAATCAACAGAACTTACTTCAGTTTCACTCTCACCATCACAGCGAACAACCTCATTTAGCGACCTGTATGCATCGTGAAGACGCGCACACAGTGAGCTTTACACACTTACACAATCTACACGGCCAAGCCTCGATGCTTTACGCACCCGGCTCGCCTTGTGAACCCATTAAACCATGCCAGATAAATCAACAGCGTTTTACCTTCGATTTATCACCAGTAATCAATCTATAGATGGAGTCCATCATGAGAAAACTATTAACCATGGTCATGCTACTTGTTAGCCCATATGTCTTTGCCGCCGATGAAATCTACACAGGGTTCTTTAGCAGTAAGGCGCTCGATGGCTACGACACTGTGGCTTATTTCACTTCAGGTAAACCTATTGAAGGCAGTAAAAAATTCAGCACCGAGTACAAAGGCGCGGACTGGTATTTCTCTTCTGAAAAGAATCTGACTTTATTTGTTAATAATCCTGAAAAATATGCCCCTCAATATGGTGGTTATTGCGCTTGGGCTGTTTCAGCAAAAAGTGATTTTGCACCCGGAGACCCGAATCAATGGACGATTGTTGATAACAAGCTTTACCTCAACTACGACCAAGAGATTAAACAGCGTTGGGAACAAGACCGAGCACAACATATTCAAAAAGCCGACACCATTTGGCCGCAACTGATCAAATAAGGGAATAACCATGACATTCACTCCAGCTAAACATATCCCTGCGGCATTTATTGCGTTTGTGTTCATTCAGTCGCTGTTTTTTAAGTTCACAGGCTCATACGAGACTGAGCATATCTTTGGCACCTTGGCGACATGGTCGGGCTTAAGTTGGTTCGGTTCATTTGGCGGCTACTTAATTGGGTTTGCTGAATTGATTGCTGCCATTTTGCTGTTTACTCGTTGGCATGGCCTAGGTGCCATCATGAGTGTGGGAATTATGAGTGGTGCGATTTTCTTCCACCTGTTTACACCACTCGGTATTCAAATGCCTGAGTTTAATGCAGCGGGTGAAATTGTCGGTTATGACGGTGGATTACTGTTTGGTATGGCATGCCTAGTGTGGTTATGCGGTGCATTTTTAAGTGTGAAAGATTTCAAGAATCAAGACGGTTTCCTAAACAACTTTAGTCAATAAGGTGGCTTCATTATGATTGATAGTCCTTTTCGTTTACCACGTTACACGCCTTTTGGTTTAGGTGAGTCTGTTGTCGAGTGGGCAACTGGGCTATCTAAGCTAGACAAACTCTATCAAGATAGACCTGATGAGTTATCTAGCTTTGAATTCATGCATCACACCCTGTCGGCACTCAATATCGACTATTCCGTTTCCGCAGGCGCCACTGATAATATCCCAGAGGAAGGGCCAGTAGTCATTGTGGCTAACCACCCGCTTGGCGCAATTGAAGGTGTGATCCTTGCTGATCTCGTAGGATCGGTAAGAAAGGATGTGAAGGTGCTAGCGAATGAGTTGCTCAAGCGACTGCCTGAACTGGATGATCTTTTTATCGGGGTCGATGTCTTTAACAGTAAAGAATCGAAACGAACCAACGCAAAAGCCATTCGAGATGCCAATCGTCATTTAGCCGACGGTGGATTGTTGATTGTATTCCCTGCTGGCGAAGTATCGAGTTACCGTAAAGGGGCAAAAACACTGACAGATATCGAATGGAGCAAATCGGTTGCCAAGTTCGTTAAGCGTCACCAAGCCACCACAGTGCCTATCTTCATCAATGGTAAAAACAGTGAGCTTTTCTACCAAGCCGGACGAGTTCATCCACTGTTACGAACTGCTTTACTTGGGCGTGAACTTCTTAATAAACGAGCGACTACCATCTCTATATCTATCGGATCTTCAATCCCATACTCAGAGATAAAGTCGTTTGAACAAGAGATGGATATCGTCAACTATCTGCGACTCAATACCTATCTGATGAGTCAACAAGATAGTCCTAGCACGCCAATCCATGCACCCTCTTTTGACACTCCGGTTATTACGCCTATTCCATCAGAAGTGCTCTCCATAGAAGTCGCGTCACTGCCTCAAGAAATGAGATTACTTGAACAGGGCGATTTTGAGGTGTACTGCACACCAAGCCAGTCAATCCCCAATTTAATGCGCGAGATTGGTCGAGTAAGAGAAGAAAGCTTTCGAGAAGTTGGCGAAGGCAGCGGGCTTGCCTGTGATTTAGATGAGTATGACCTTTACTACCATCAACTGTTTGTGTGGAACAAAGCCAAGGCTGAACTGGTCGGGGCGTACCGACTTGGTATGGTCGACAAATTGATAGCTGAGCACGGGCTTGATCAACTCTATTCCCGCAGTCTGTTTAACTACAATCAAGAATTCATCGATACCTTAGACAACAGCATTGAGCTTGGGCGTTCTGTGGTGAGCAAACCTTATCAAAAGAGCCTTAACTCACTGTTACTCTTATGGAAAGGCATCGCGGCCTTCGTGTATCGTCATCCTCAATACACTCACCTATTCGGCCCAGTCAGTATCAGTAATGACTACAGCCACAATGCGCGCCTGTTGATCGCGACCACCTTATCAATCCACCATTATGATGAGGAAAAGGCAAATCTGGTTTCTCCGTCGTCACCACTCAATACCAGTAATCACGTGTTCTGGCAAAATCATCTGTTATCGTCATTGGCAAGTGTTCCTCTGCTCTCTAAAGTGTTAGCACGTATGGAGCAAGGAAAAGGCCTACCAGTACTACTGCGCCAGTATCTAGGGATGAACGGTAAGTTGGTGTGCTTTAACGTTGACCCATCATTTAACGATGCTCTGGATGGCTTGATTGTGGTTAACCTTAAGAAAGTACCACTGAAAACTCTTGGTAAATACATGGGTAGAGAACTTGCTCAAGATTATCTAGAACAGCACGCTCGACGCTGATTTAGCCTGCTCTGTACCTATACTCAAATAAGTGCGATGATTTCGACACTTATTTGGGTTAGGTTATTTCCATGCACACCTCTTTTATCGAACAACTACAAAGCTTTGACTTCTCTGAAAGTCAGATTGAATCTCTATTAGCCGTCGCCAAGCCACTTGAGCTACCAACCAGACACATCCTGATCAATCAAGGTGAAATGGCGAGTTCAATCTACTTTGTACTCGAGGGATTGTGCCACGCTTGCTACCTCACCAATGACGGCAAGCAATACAGCAAAGAGTTCTACTGGGAACAAGATTGGATCATCGGCTTTGAGAGTTTGATAAAAAATCAAGCGTCCCCTTACCTATTAGAAACGCTCACACCAATTACTATGTTAGAACTGCCAATGAACGCGGTTATCGAGTGGCGCGCATCAAACAACCCTTTGTATTTAAAGTTATTAGAGACTCAGCTGATGCATAAGGAAAACAAAGAACGCTTTATGCTGCTCTATACTCCCGAGCAACGCTATCAGCTTTTCTGCGAACATTATCCCGACCTTGAACAGCGCTTGAACGACAACCAAATTGCCGCTTACCTAGGAATAACCGCGATCAGTCTGAGCAGAATTAAAGGTCGAATTAACAATAGTTAATGCCAACAATCATCGCGCATAGTACATTCAGAGCATCGATAACCTCTGGATGTAAACATGATCACTTGGCACTCAATTCCCTTCTCTGAACTTTCAACGCAACAGCTTTATCAACTACTTAAATTACGAGTAGATGTGTTCGTCGTTGAGCAAAATTGCCCTTATCCAGAACTCGACGGTAAAGATACACTCACGGGTGTTGAACACTTGCTTGGCTATGCTGATGCAGAGTTAGTGGCGTGTGCACGCTTGTTACCACCAGGAACTTCTTACGACAACACCAGCATCGGCCGAGTGGCGACTAAGCAATCAGCAAGAGGCGATGGTTTAGGGCATCAATTGATAAAAGAAGCGTTAACACGCTGTGAGGCTCTTTGGCCGAGTACGACTATCGATATTGGTGCGCAACAACACCTAGAAAACTTCTATGCGAGCCACGGCTTCAAAACGATCTCTGAGATGTACTTGGAAGACGATATTCCGCACGTTGATATGAGATTAGAGAAGTAATGTCGAATATCACTGTCGGTATCCTATTGCTGATTGCAGGTAATTTGTTTGCCTCGCTTTCTGACGTAGCGGTAAAACTGTTGAATGGCGAAGTGCCACCTCTTCAGTATATTTTTTTCCGACAGTTGATATCTCTGCTCATCATCACCCCTTTGTGGCTACAGCAGAAAAAGCAACAACGACGCTTACAGCAAGCCAAAGTGACTATCATACGCGGACAGCTGATACTAATTGGCAGTGGATGTATGGTTGTCGCGATTACCCATTTATCTTTGGCTACCGCCAACGCTGTATTTTATGTCGCACCCTTGTTGATGCTGCCTTTATCGATGTTTCTACTCAAAGAGCAACCCACATTGGGTAAGGTGATAGCAACCACTATCGGTTTTATTGGCGCATTGATTGTCTTGAGGCCATCGCAATTTCATTGGGCAGCATTGTTTGCACTAGGCACAGCGCTGACGCTCGCACTGTTCAATGTCTTGGTAAGAAAGCTTCCAAGTGAGCAAACAGTGGTCACTACGCTGTGGTGGACAACGTTATTCTCTATTCCAGCATCATTGATACTGTGCTTCCTATACTGGCAACCGGTATCTGTGGAGCACTTGGGATACATCGCACTCAGCGCAACACTTATATTGAGTTATAACGGACTTGCTGTTTCCGCCTACCAGAAAGCACATTCTAGCCAAATCGCCTTGGCTGAATATTCAGGATTAGTGTTTGTCGCGCTAATAGGCGCAATATGGTTCGATGAGATACCAGATACGTTAACCTTTATCGGTATTATGCTAATAATCTTGCCACTCGCCCCTTTCAAGCGACCAAAAAAAAGAGCTAACACTTAGCTCTTTTCTATCGTCTATCTATGTCTACCGAAACGTTTTAGCGCACGGCTCTATATTAGACCTATTTGCTGCGGCCAAAACCACCGTCAGACAAACGGAAAAACATCACTGACGTGTCGCCCTTCTCTAGCTGCAGAATATCCAGTTGCCCAGTTTCGGCTAGCTTGAATCTAACTAGCTGACCTTTTCTGATCTGACTCAGTGGCTTGTCTGAACCTTCAATCCGTACTAACGCATTTAAATCAGACAACGGTAAATCGTTGTTTCGAAAAACTTGCGCCAACGTATCACCCTGCTTAACCAGGTACTCCTGCCAGTTATTGTTACTCGGTTCTGATGAACTGCTCTTGGCATTTTGTTGTTCGCTTAAGCCAACGGTGTTTATCTCAAGCTCAACGCGCGATGTGGTTGGAGCAGCGTCTACTTTAGGTTCTGGTAGCGGCACGAAAAGTAAGATTAATACGATCGGCGAAATCACCATCAATAGTCTCTGGTGTAATTTCGGTAATGATCCCCAAGTTTGTACGGTTGAGGTTTTCATTTTCTTTATATCGATCGAACTTAATTTATCTTTGACCTGATTCAGTCGATCCTTGAACTCTGCTAAGTGGTCTACTTTCTGTTTTTTCTTTTGACGACGATTCATGCCACTGCGTCCTATACATTGAATAACTACAGTATAAAAACCAAAGTACCAACAGTATAGATCTTTCCGCTACAACAGAGACCAAAGCGAGAAAATTGACATAGCTGTGATTTGGACACGGTAAAGCGTAAGTGATCAGGGGCTAGCCGTTTATTCAGGCTGCTAATACTGGTATTCTTACCCTTTTCGTACTGACAAAAAGAGTGACTTTTCATGTCTGAAGTAAAATTTGAAACTGTAGAGCAAAAAGCTAGCTACGGTATCGGTCTACAAATGGGCCAACAACTTGCTGGTTCTGGTCTTGAAGGCCTAAACGTTGACGCAATCGCTGCTGGTATCGCAACAGCTCTAGTTGGTGACATGCCAGCTATCGAAGTTGACGAAATCAACAACGCACTACAAGAGCTACACACTCGTGGTGAAGCTGCACGTCAAGAACTAGCTAAAGCTGCAGCTGCTGACGGCGAAGCTTTCCTATCTGACAACGCTCTTCGTTCAGAAGTAACAGTTCTTGAGTCTGGTCTTCAGTACGAAGTACTAACTGAAGGTACTGGCGAAATCCCTACTGCAGACAAGCAAGTACGTGTTCACTACCACGGCGAACTAACTGACGGTACTGTTTTCGACAGCTCTGTATCTCGCGGTCAACCTGCTGAATTCCCAGTAACTGGCGTAATTCAAGGTTGGGTACAAGCTCTACAAATGATGCCTGTTGGCTCTAAGTGGAAGCTATACATCCCTCAAGATCTAGCATACGGTGAGCGTGGCGCAGGTGCTGCAATCCCACCATTTGCTGCTCTAGTATTTGAAGTAGAACTTCTAGCTATTCTTTAATTTTTATAAAAACCTTTAGTAAAACAAAATACTATAGGCAAATAAAATTGAAATAATTCAACGGCGATGTGACTACATCGCCGTTTTTCGTTTATAGTGAATAGGTCGATTACTTTATTACTTAAGGAAGAATAATGAAGAAAATACTTATCACTGTACTCAGCAGCCTTGCTGTAGTCTCTTGCGCTAGCACGAGCGATTCTGAACAAACCGGTTCATCATCAGATACCAACTACTCTCAACTATCACAAACTGCACTGATGGCTGCGGTGAATATGTGGTCTCAACAAAATGAAACAACGCCACTTGCTGATACCGTTGCTGACCAAGCGTCTGTAACAAGCGATCAAGCTATAGGCGGAATCGGTTCAATGTTGGCGCTTGCACAAAATTCACTTGGCTCTGCCGACAATAAAGAACTTGCGACGCTTATTCCTGGAATGTCTTCACTTGAATCTACTGGCTTATCATCGGTTCTAAGCTCACAAGGTGCTGTAGAAAGCGCTTTTTCAAGTTTAGGAATGGATTCGTCAATGATTACAACATTCGCACCAATCATTCTTCAAACTCTTCAATCTCAAGGTGCAACCAGCGGATTGATGGATTCACTTGCCGCTATTTGGCAGTAGGCCATCGCGATTAGCGATTAGCGATTAGTTGAAGAATATTGTAAGGGCACTTCGGTGCTCTTTTTTGTGCGTGGAAGAAAAGGGATTTGAGATACGAGATACGAGATACGAGATACGAGATACGAGATACGAGAT
>NZ_JAPNXR010000026.1:0-69569 GCF_030397615.1 Vibrio sp. 14N.309.X.WAT.E.F5
CCATAAGAATGGCAATAAGTCCTATAAACAAAGAATAGAAGACAATGTTGGGTACTATAGAAAGAATTGAAAAAGCAGCAATCGCCAGCAATCCCCCGATACCGTTACTTATCACCAGAAAAGCGCTCAACTTTATCGACTTCTCTGACGTAATCATCAACGATAGCAACGCAATGAACATCATTGTCAGCAAAGCTTCAGATATTTGAAAAATAAAGAAAAAACAAACTACTGGATAGGAGATAATCATCGCCCTGAAGGCCGCATACCAACGCTGTTTCTTTTCAAGTGGCGCTGCGGCGAACCCTGAGAATTCAGATTTAGGCTCCGGAAAAAAGAAATGCACGAGTGCAAAAATCGTCACCGAAACCACACCTGAGGTTGCCAAGCCCGATGCTAATAATACGGAAACACCCGGATTAGAAATGGCCATGAACGGCAACATTAGTACTGCGATCAACAGAATCGTCGCGAACAAGTTCCATTTAGGGTCAACGAATAAGTAGTAACCCCAAAGCATCATCAAGCCCACTAAAATCAAAAGAGGGACTGGGTAGTGTGTGATACCACGAGACAACAACAAGCCCAACCCCATGGTCACCACCACGGCCAATAACAGCTCGTAGACGGTTTCTTTATGGAGATCTGGCTTATCAATTAAGAACTTGGCTGTGAATACAGGAGCCACAAATGCCAATGGCCAATTGATCCACGCCGCCAAAAATACAGCCAACGTGACCCCGACGGTGTAACGCAGGATCCGTTGCTGTGTTTGTTGGTCGAGAATGGGCTTATCGGACATAAGACAATACGCTTATAAATCGAATCCACAATTTGCCTATCGCATTGAAAACAAAGTTATCACCGCTGTAAACAATCACGTCCGCTTGCCCACCAACTCTCAACATTCCTTGCATATCATCGCGTTCAAATTCAATCATGATAGGAAGCATCTGAGTTTGACGTAACCAGCCTGTTTGCTGACTCGCTTGAGCAAGTTTACCCGCTTGATCATTTTGCCCCCAGTCCACACCCCAATCGATGCTGCTCACTCGGCCTTTAACGATTTGCCCCGGAGCAAAATCGAGAGCGACTTCCACTTCATCACCCACAGTGACATTACCCAGGCTATTTTCACGGAAGTAGGCTTCAATCCAAATATCTTCAGTAGAAACAAACGTCATAATGGCTTGCCCTGCAGATGCATAGAAACCTTCTGACAAACTGAAATTAGACACACCACCTTGAGTCGGCGCTTTAATAACCGTACGTTCTAGGTTTAATTGAGCTTGCTCCAACGCCAATAATGCGGCTTTCACTTGGCTGTTTTCTTCGCCTTCTTTACCCATTTGTTGTTTCGCACCTTCAAGATCCGCCTCTGCATTGACAACAGCCGCTCGAGAAGTTGCTAGAGCTGCCCTAGCTTTGTCTGCATCAGATTTAGAGACCACACCTTTGTCGGCCATCTCCAATACACGTTTAGCTTGCAACTTGGTGTTCTGTCTTTCAACAATCGCTGACGTAAGCTTTGCTTGTGCAGAAGCAATACTCGCTGTTTGTGCGCCAACATTTTGCCCAGCAATTTCAAGGTTTTGTTCAGCTTGTGCAACTGCAATTCGGTAATCCGATTCATCAAGAATGGCGAGCGTATCACCTTGATTAACCAATTGATTCGGTTGGACTAAAATATCCAAAACTTTGCCCGACACCTCTGGTTTAATCGGGACGATATAACCCTTCACGCGTGCATTATCAGTGATAGGAATAATACGATCTGCGATTACACTGAATAGCAGTGTAAATGCCACAAAAAATAGGAGGTAGTTCGTGACCTTTCTTACCCTGTCTTTTCCGTTTTTTGGTTGAGTAACTTCTTCACTATCGTCTTGCTTGTTCCCTGTGGCTTCAGACATGGGACTCCCTTCTAAATAACTAACATCAACAAAATTAATACCTTAAAAATAAACCCGACCATGGAAAACTCAAGTAAATAGGGTTAGATTTATTAAACTAAACACGCTAAATGATACGCGTGTCTAAATAATGCAATTGCATACAAGGACTGTTGAAATATGGTTGACGCCACTTACCAAGTGCCTGTAATTCAAACCAATTACGCAAAAATACTAGTTCAAGTTTTTACTGACTACGGACTTGACCTACATAAATTGCTAAAGGATTCGGGTTTACCGCCTGATCTTATCGAGTCTGAAAGCGACTTTGTGCCATCAGAATCGATTAAACGACTGATTTATCTAACGTCGTCACAACTCGGCGTCTCTCGCTTTACAGACCTACTCGCCCTCGCCTTTAAACAAAGAATCATCCCATACGTATTGCATCAATTTACCGAGTTCGAAACGATTGAAGATTCGTTAAAACACATCAACACGATTTTCACCTACGATTCTCCCGGCAGCAGAGTCGACTTTATCCAAGAGCATGGGCAAAATTGGTTTTGTCGAACCGCCCCTGAAGATAGTTCTCCGATGTTCCAATGGGGTGAAGTTTTCGCTATCACCTATATCATTGAACTAATAACCATTTTATCTAAATCACCTTGGCAACCAACCAAAGTCCGCTTACAAGGGCATAACACAGACATCGTTAAAACACTGCTTTCAAGTCACTGCCAACTGTTTATCGACCATAGCTCTACAGCCATTATGATCCCTGACGAGATATTACAAATCCCTATTCGTCTCACGGCCAAAGATTTGAGTAACAAGCCTGCGATTGTTGAGTGGCACACGAGCTTTACTGACAGCGTTTATGAGCTACTCAAGCCCTATATGAAAGAACAAGACCTCTCACTTGAAGAAGCGGCTGAACTGCTCAACTTCTCTGTCCGAACGTTTCAACGCAAACTCAAAAATGAAAATACGACCTATCGAAAGATCAAAGAAAACCTTATGTTTTCAGTCGCATGTGAGCTTATGGAAGAAGGACATACGCTGACCTACATTTCGAGCCAGTTGGGATACACCAACATCTCTCATTTTTCGCGAGCCTTCAAACGCGTGTCAGGCCTCACGCCCAAGATTTATCAACGCTCGATCTCGGCTTAGATGTAGATCTAACCAATTAGCCAGAGTGACACACGCCTAACTAAGGACGATTGGTGTCGCGTAACCCGAGCTAGAGCTAAAACTAGAGCTACACACCCTATTTCGCCCGTTATCTTTGGCGCAATAAAGTGCCTTATCCGCACTTCGATAAGTCGCTTCGGCTTGTGCCTGTATTTCAGATACACCGCTGCTCACGGTTAAATTCAAACTTGTGCCTTTGGCTATCACTTCTTTCAATCGATACATCGCCTCAAACGCTTCTGCCAAGTTAGTTTCTGGCATTAAGATAGCGAACTCCTCACCGCCAACTCGCGCTACGATGTCAGTGTCTCGGCTGTTATTTCTCAGCAGTTCAGCGACCTCTTTAAGTGCCGCGTCACCTTGGTCATGGCCATGGTTATCGTTAATGGATTTAAAGTGATCCAAGTCGATCAGCGCCAAACAAGAGTGCGTGTAGCCATAACGCTCCGCTAAGTTTGAATAATGGTTGAGATCTTTATCAAAACGGCGACGGTTCCAACACCCTGTTAGGGAATCGGTGTCCACCAGCATTCTTAATCGACGCTCTAAGACTTTGCGTCGGCTAATATCCGTAAAGGTCACAACGTATTTATTATTGTGCGGCAGGATTTCGGTTAGCTTTTCCACTACAACGTTGACAGTAAACTGCTCGCCAAGTCGACTGACCCCACTCAATTCACCTTTCCATCTATGGTTTTCCTTAAGTGAGCGAGTGATAGTCGATATCAAACTGCTATTATTCATGAAGCAGAGATCAGAAATCGGGCGAGACTCGACTTGGTCAAAGGCATAGCCTGACACTCGAGAGAACTGTTGATTGACTTGTATTACCCTCAATTGACTGTCGAGGATGATAAAACCAGCGACGCCATCAATGATCGCTTCAGACAAGCTATTCTTGCTTTGAGCCATTTCATGTCGATATAGGCGTGCAGTAATGAGGCTGCTGAGCACAAATAAAGCGCACACAGAAAAAGCCATGACTGCCGAAGAAACCACACTCAATAACCACAGACTAACGGCCATATTTAGGGCAAGTGTAGAAACCACGTATAGCGGAATTTTTCGGTCAAAACTTAACTTGTTCATAGTTTGCTCTGGTGATGGGCGAATCGCTATGATGGCTAAGTTTCCACTAAGATATTTACCATTTTACGACACATACAAATTCAAATTATATGCGTACTTTTAAGATCAACGACTTATGCTAATTATTGAGTAAAAAGAGTAAGCTACCGCCACTCAATGAACTTCCGTAATTGAAGTTGATTCCGACACCAAAGTTATCAAAGAAGTAAGAATCGTAAGGGACATCAAATACCAAACCAGCCCCAAATTCGTAGTAATAATGGGTGTCAAAAGGATCTTCGAGATCACCCGCGATATCGATTCGTCTGAAGTTATAGTGAACCTGTGGGTTATTTAGGGAAAGTGACTCCCACTTTACGTTTTGTCTGAATTCAATCTCATTAATAAACCGGAAACCTTCAGGGTTACCGATATCACCGTCGTTGGCTTCTCCCCACCCTGTCCCATAAAAATAACGAGCTCTAGAAGATACGTTCCAGCTTCCCCAGTTGGTCGGCTTTAAATACTGCAACTTAACGGAAGGCTCACCGATTAATGCCCATGCTGACGTGTTTAACGCATAACCATCGAGTTGCGATTGAAAGGTTCTGGTGTAACTGTTTTTGTACTCGTATTTGTTGCGGTAATAGAGTGTGTGGACACCTAAGCCATAACCGATAGACCAATGTCGGTCTAACTGGTTTTGAAGCCCCATAAAGCCATACAGGCCCAACACGGTGTCTTTATTTGGATTCAGACGACGATCAGAAGTCACGTCGGTTGAAAACTCAATGTCTTGTTCTGACAACACATAAGATGCGCGCACAGACCAAATCACATCGAGATCAGGATTGTCGGTTTTGATGGTCGACGAATAAGGAATGGAACCAACGCTCACCTGGCTACGGGTATCAATGGTTTTGTCAGAACCAAAACCGTTGTCATTGAGATTAATAAACGAGTTCGGATCAAAATCAACAAAGCCAATCGAAACAGCGTCACTGTCTGTAAGGGCAATCGATGCGGCGAATATCTTCTCTAAACGATCCTTTATCGCTTCATTTGAAGCATACGCAGTCGAAGACATGAAGCTACCAAGAATAAGGGGAATTAAGGTGTGACATAACGTGCGGGGTGAAAGCATTAAGTTGACTCCATTCAAACTTATGCTTCAAGTGTAATTGGTAATATCACTATTTCAATCAGATAGTTAATGAAGGTGTTGATATCCCTCTAAGTTCGAGTTGTAAGAGTGTCGCTAAATCTATCGCGCCCCAAAGCTCTTCTACGTCTTGTATCCTAAAATAAATAATCATACGTACTCCTCTTTAAGTCGAAGTACCATCTTGAATCAATCTCGACAGGGATACTTACCATAATACGCCACACCCGGTTTAAGAGCTGTTTCGCATATAAAAGAATAAGCGTTTGAAAATTATAAGTTTATCTCCTAAGTTTTTTATAACCCTTTACTCAGGAAGATGTAGATGAGCAATATAGAAAAAGTATATGGATTTAATACGCCCCAACGGCTCTTTGTCGGTTACACACTCGCCGTCCTCGTTGATTTAACCGTTCTCAATTTTTTTGATGAATACTGGGACTTCGTCAATATCGAGTCTTTCACCATCTCATTTGCTGCCGCGATTTTGCTACAGCTGTTGCTCAAGTTATCCATCGGCTTAGAACATAAGCTCGCGGATTACTTCAAGTCGAAACCCGGCACTGCCCCTAAGATCTATAGAGGCCTATCGAGCTACGTGATTCTCGTCGGTTCAAAATTCGTGATGCTAGAAGCTATCAATGTTCTATTTGGTGACAAAGTCGATTTCACAGGGCCTTGGAACGGTGTCATCGCCTTCTTTGCAGTGGTGTTTACCATTCTGGTTGCCGAAGTGATTGTTTCTAAAATCTACTTTGCACTGGATGACACGCAGAAAACCGAAAAAGCCTAAGCACTCGAATAGATTAGGTTTAATCGAACGAGAAACAAAAAAGTGAGCCACTAAGGGCTCACTTTTTACGTTTAGCTTTAAGTCTAAACAAGATAACGTTAAGCGAAATTAGATAAACACTCTCGCTCTAATACCGAATACCCAAGCGCTGCTTTCACTAGAGAACGCAGGATCTTTGATGTACTGAATATCTGGCGTAACTTGAAGGTGATCACCAAACTGCATGTTGTAGTAGATTTCAGCTGTCCACTGCTCTGTACCACCACTTATCGCTTTAGCATCAGCTTCAAAAGAATCACCGTTCACTTCAGCCCAGTTCAGCGCGACACCTAGGTTATTGGTTGGTTTTCCTAACCCGAAATAGCCCATACCAACGGAAATTGATTTATCGTAAAGGGCAACATCCCCTTCAGAGAAACCACCACGAACAAACGGCATCACTTGAGGAGTCATAAACTGACTCCATGAAAAATTAACCCCTGAACCACCTTCCGTTGCAAGGCTATTACTATGACGAGTATCGTCGCCAAAATCCCAGAAGGTCACATGGAAATTATCGGTATAGATTTGCTCTTGCGAAGCCGTCCAACCTAACTCCAAGGTTGTAAAGTAAGATGCATCGCTACCAAAAGCGGTGTCAAAGCCATCAAAGATATCATCTGACTGACCATTTGCATCGGCGATACCACCGACCACATAAAAATTCTCGCCGAGCATATGACCAGCAGAAAGCGCAAGCACACCATCATCCGGCAAGCCCATTGCACCTGAACCTGTCGAGAATGCTAAATTCGTAAAACCAGACCAAGGGCTTGCGAGAGCGTAAACATCCGCATAGTTCGTCACATCTTGCCAGCCAACAATAATGGTGCCTTTGCCATCGTTGATTTTTTGCTTCCAATTTAAGTCAGTAACTCGAAAACCTTGGTCACTGAAAGCTGGAGCTATCAAGCCTACATATCCAATTTGATCTGAACCTATAAAGCCAAACTCTTTTGGTGAAGTATTGCCATAGGCATGCCTATGTTCGACCTTCCACACCAAGCTACCTGAATTTTGTGTGCCGTTCCCTAATAGGTGCCATGAACCGTACAGCCGTGCCACACCCGATGAGGCATCAACGCTATCGCCACCAACACCATCTCCAGAGGTAAGGCCTAAAGCAAAGTAATCCGCGCCAAATGTAAAGCCATCCGCGGCAAGCTTTTCGCGCCAATTCAGCTGCTGATCTTTTTGTTGTGCAATGGTATTTTCAACAGAGTCTGGACCTTCAAAGTTCGCGCTATAAACCGCAGGACTCAATGAGGTTGCCGCCATCATCACTGCCATACTTACTTTAGATAATCTTGAATTCATCTTTGTCACCAATGCTTTTTAAGTTCGTTCTATTTTATTCATTGCTCACATCGAAAATTGTCATTTGATGACAACCATTAGTTTTCTTTCTCGTAATAGTCTTCGATCATCGAAGCTTTCATTTCATAACCCATGGTGAGGTTACTTTTCCCATCGACTAGGAAAACTTCTTCAGTCACTTTGTTCGAGCTAAAGTCACCTTCTACCCATACAGGGTACTGAACGTTCTGTACCTGAAAGCCTTCAGGGAAAGACACTTTCACTATCTGGTTAGCTGGGGGTGGTGGCATGTGGATACACGCTCCAGCCACGGGAACTAATAAGAATTCTGTTGCTGTCATTCCTTCAGAGAACTCTAAAGGAACAATAAAACCGGGTACTCGAACCTTCTTGCCATCAAACTCAGTGGTGATCGCTTCAGCGCTCGCTTTCATGGTTTGCATATACTCATCACGAAGTGCAATCACTTCATCTGCGTTGATGCCTTGCTCTTTTAACGTTTCTTTGAATTCCACAGCCTGTTGTTGCACCTGTTCTTCCTTTGATGCACTCATCGCTATCACACCTTGTAATAGGCGCATTTGTTGATCGGTCAGATCAGGCATTTCGAGTGTCACTTCCTGTGCAGCAGAATTAAGGTCTTGCCACTCAAGAGCAACGGCCGTATTGGAATAAGTGGGTAGAGAGACGGCAGTAAGTGATAACACTGACAAGACAAGAGAAAGTGTTTTTTGCATGATGTGCACCTTGAAGAAAGAGGCCTACCGAAGCAGACCATCAATTAAACGAAGTTAAAGTGTATTCTTGTAGACTTTGCCATCTTTCATGATGACTTTGATGGTATCGATTTCAGGGTTGCGCGGCTCTGCGTCAAACCATTTTTCGTTTGCCCCAATCACGGATAAGTCTTCAAGTGGGTTACCTTCTACGATGAGTAGATCGGCGTACGCACCTTCTTCCACCACACCCAATTTACCGTCTGGATACGGGTCCATCACGCCAGATAACTTCATGATTTCACCATTTACTGATGTCATGCCTTTCAAGGTGAAGAAGTTACCAAGCTCTTTACCCGCAAGGTAAATCGTGTGGTCGGTTTGTTTAATACAAGAAACCATGTCACCAACACAGTCTGTGTGGAAACCCCATTTAGGTTGGTACTTGTTTACGTTCGAGATGTAGTCTTTGAATGCTTTGGTTGCAGACTCTGCTTTACGCTTAGAGGCTGGGTTCGAGTTGATCGCTTCTATCTGAGTTAAATATGGTGAGAACGCGGTCATATTAGTGGTGATATACGCGCCTTTGTCTTCCATTTTGTCGGCAATATCGCCATCAAACATAAAGCCATGTTCAATGGTTTTAACCCCTGCATCGAGGTTACGCATAATTGCTTTTTTACTGTAGGCATGTGACATAACATAAGAGCCATAAGCATCTGCGACTTCAACCGCGGCTTCAATTTCTTCCGCTGACATCGCGTTTAACTGCCACGGGTCAAAAGATGATGCAACACCGCCCGATGACATGATCTTTATCTGGCTGTTACCTTGCTTAAAGTTCTGACGTGCCGCCGCTTTAATTTCAGTAATACCATCCGCATTAAAGCTCACGCTATTGCGAGCCATACTGGTTGTTGAACCAAAGAAATGTTGGTTAGCCGTAGTTAGGTTACTAAAATCAGCGTGAGATCCTGTTGGGCCAATAAAGGCACCCGACGTGTAAAGACGTGGCCCCGTTATCATCCCAGAATCGATCGTTTTACGCAGGCCTGTATTCAAACCACCAGCATCACGCCAAGTAGTAAAGCCCGATTGGAATGCTGCGTTTGCGTTAACCGTTGAACGAGCCGCTAGCTCTTCGATAGTACGGTTGTTTTCATGATCGCTCAGGTTTCCGCCGTTTAGCAATAAGTGCCCGTGGCCTTCAATCAAGCCTGGCATCAAGGTTTTGCCTTCACCATCAATCACGACAGCCTCGCCCGCTTCAATAGGGCTTGCTGAGATCTGTTTGATCAGATTGTCTTCAACGAGAACATGATGGTTTTCATAAAGCTTGTTTTCTGTGCCGTTGAAAATATCAACATTTGTAAAAAGCGTTGATGCCGCGTTTGCCGAGAGAGCAAATGAGCACGAAAGCGCTACCATAGAAAGCTTTAAGCCTGCATTTTTCATTTTCACACCTTGTTATCCGTAAATGAGTGGAATCCATTTCCCATAACGAGTCCATAACTACGATTGAGTGTCATGAGGTTTCAAAGGTGTTTTTAGGAATTACGCCAAGCGTAAACGACAGCACTAAAACATCTCATCAACATTCAATAACTTAGTAGTGATGTTGCCACTCTTCAAGGTTGAAAAACTGCCATTTGATGACACAGGGGAATTCTATGAAGATTGTGTGATGCTCAGCAGTATGACTTCCGGTATTGTCTAGGTGTCATGTTCATTTGGCGTTTGAAAGCGCGTGTGAAGTGAGATGAGTCAGAATACCCCATCTTAGATCCGATACTGGTAATGGAAAGGTCAGAGTACTTTAGTAACTCTAAGGTCTGCTCTAGCACCATATCTTCAATGAGCTTTTTATAGGTGACACCTTCCTTATCAAGTCGTCTTTGAATAGTACGAACATGAATATTGAGAATGTCAGAGGCTAAACTTATTGGAAGTTTACCCATTGATAGGTAAGGTTTTATCGCCAAACAAAATGATGGGACAAACGTGTTGGGAAAAGCCGAGTTACTTTTAGCGTCATCCTCTGCTTTGGGACGAGCCTGGGCTTGCCTCGCCAAAACTATCGGCGACAACATCATTGCTTCAGGAATACAAAAGGCCGTCACAGGCCTTCCACTGAAAAGCTGAGCCGGCCCCATTTGCGGTAAACATTGAAAGCTTTCTATATCATTCCCTTGAATGCCCACTTCGGTTGGAGCCCACTGCCCTTGTGTCAATTTCAGTAGCAATTCATTCATGAACACCACGGCAAACAGTTCTGAAAAATGAGCCCAAACACTGTCGTTGTGTTGCTTCTCACGAACAAACCACCACTTTCCGCCCGATTGAGTCACATACATATTGGCGTCACTGGATTGCAGCTTTATCTGCTCACAAAACTGCTCTAAAGCCGATTTCAATGAACTTTCTTGGGAGAGTTGAGCGACAAACCTTGGAACATAAACCTGTTTACAAAAATTCCAAATATACAGGGCAAATTCTTCTTTGGACGAAGATCGCCCCATAAGATCCAGCACGTTCTTGATCGTGGTTTCTGGAAGATATTGATAGTGCTGACGATTGGTTAATATATCGTTAGGGATTTTTGCATCGCGGAGCAAAGAATAAATATCACCATCTAGGTGTTGGAATAACCCAAGAAAGAGTTCAACTTCTTCTTTGCTCACTATCGCAAGTGATTGGTGACTCATTGGCATCCGTTCCTCTAAAGCAATCCATGAAAAGTAATTCAGCTTACGTTACAAGATAGCAGACTTTATCACGACTAACGGAGGCGTAATTTCGACCGAAACCTTGATACACCCCGTATTTTCTCGCGAGCCGCTAGCTAACACTCAACGTTAATCACTAATCACTAATCACTAATCACTAATCACTAATCACTAATCACTAAAGTAAAACTAACTCGCGTCTTCTCACCAAGAAGGCTCTCACATGATCGTAAATCAGATTAAACACAAACGCGTAAATGGTAATAAAAATGGTCACGCCGATATCCATTAAGAATGCCTGCCAAATCCCCACATTAAGCAAGAAAGCCATCACTGGGATCGTCGCTATCAACAAGCCTGCTTCAAACAAAACCACATGGAATATTCTCAGCTTAAGTGAACGCTGAGATTTTTCACCCGTAAAGTAGCGATCAAAAATGCGGTTAAAACAGTAATTCCAAATCATAGCGATTGTAGCAACAACTATCATGGTTCCTGATAAGGCATTCACATCATGATCGGTAAATATCGCCAAGCCTATAATTGAAAGTGTTACGGCCAAAACTTCGAATAACACTGAGTGAAACACTCTTTCTAACGTACTCATACATTCCTCTAAATAATCTAGTCTGTGTTGGATTAGCTCGGATTATGTCATCGGAAATAATAAGAGAAAGTTAACAGCCATCACGATTAGTGATAGCCTGAGCATTATCATCCCATTTGGTATTGAGCGAGAGGTAACATGTACAGTTTTGAGCAACTAAAAGTCTTCGTCACCGTGTGTGAAAGTGGCTCTTTTTCTGCTGCAGCACGCAAGCTGAAACGCGCTCAGTCTGGTGTCAGCCAATCGATCGCCAATCTCGAAATAGCCATCGACCAAGAGCTGTTTAACCGTGAGAAAAACATCCCCGTTTTGACCAACACCGGTAAAGCGTTATTGCCTGTCGCTAAGTCGATTCTCGACCAACAAAAGTACTTCGACCAAAAAGTAGAGTCGCTGACACAAGAAGATGAACACGAACTGATCATTGCCATTGATGAGAGCATCATAGATAAGAATTTCATTAAGATAATCAGCTCACTAGCCGATCAGTTTCCAATCACACACTTCGATATTATTACCACCTCAACCTTCGATGTTGAAGACTTAGTCAGACGCGGAAAAGCACAGATTGGCATCATCTATGCGGATGGTGAACTTAAGGTAGATATGGACTTTTTCTTGCTTGGCCAAGCACGCTTTCTTACGGTTAGCTCTGCCACGCACGAGCTGAGCCAAATGTCCGTCGTTCAAGACTCAGACCTAAAGCGCTACCGCCAATGTGTACATCGTAGTTCGAAGCAACGCGAATTGTGGTTCACCTATGGCATTAGCTCCATGCTTTGGTATGCCAACAACCACAAAACGATCATCGATCTCGTTGAACAGAACGTAGGGTGGGCAAATGTGCCTGAAATGATGGTGATGGAAGGGATTCAGAAAGGCGATCTCGTAGCACTGCCAGTGGCACACGAGCATGGTGGTTGGATTACTCCTGTGGGTTGCTTAGTGTCTCGTAGCCATATCAATGGCCCAGTGTTAACAAGTTTACTTGAAAAACTAAAAGGCCACTCATTAGAGAACAATCAATGGCAAGCCAACTAATCTCCCCCAATCCTTGAGTTCACCTATTTCAGCAACGGAATCCTAAATCAATGACGGTGGTGTTTTCTCCAGCACTACCTCATTTCCGCTTTTCGTGCCGATAATTTTCTTTGTCGTGTGGATAAAACACCCTAGTTGATATCCCAAAGTGACATAACTAGTATGCGATCCCAAAGGGTTTGTCTTATCAAACTGATATCGACAAAACCAAATCGCTCTTTAACACCACTGACCCAACTTCAAATCTCCCACATAAGTGCCCCTGCCCTGCAACCACTTGTGAAAGCTTCAAATAGATCACTTTTGAATATTGATTCGCACCCAGTTTATGAGCCCTCTTCGAGTGCTTTTTTATATCTAAATGAACCTTTTGGAAAATTTGTCGTGAACGTTTTAAGAAATATTTGCCCTGAGAAAATGGGCAAAGAGCGTAACAAACGAGAGTATGATTTACGCGTACTTAATTGTGTCAGTGAAAGCGAATATGAATCGCGTATGGCAGTTTGGAATAGCTTAACTTTGGTTGCTACTCCGTCTGTTTCAGAAACAAAAGGCTTCATCGATGAGGCTTTCAACAAACTTCAGCAAGACTTGAAAGAAGCGAGCCGCGAGTTATCGATTAACTACACGGACTTCATTGCAATGGCGCATGAAGAACTTAACTACATTAAGGTGTTTGTTGCTGATAAGACCGCACAATACGGCTGGTATGCCGCGATCGTTCTTATGATCATCGGTACTGTTGCTTTATGCGCTCAGTAAACAAAACTGTGTATTCAATAAATTGTCTTAAAAGCTCAAGCGATAGGCCAATTTAGCCTTTCTATGAGCCTGTTCTTTAACTAGAAAACAAATGGTTAACCTCATTTGTTTTCTAGTCGATAACCCCTTCACTCCCCCATTAGAGACAACAGATCCCGCGTCGCTTGTTTTGGATCTTCAGCGTGACATATCGCAGATACCAGTGCTAATCCATGAATACCGCTCTCAACTAACTGCGGGATATTCGATTCGTTAATTCCACCAATACCGACAATCGGTAACTTCGTTGTCTCCAACGCCATTTTAATACCGTAATAACCCCAATGTTTCTTAAGATTTGTCTTAGTCGGTGTGGCAAAAAGCGCACTGAGGCCAATGTAATCAATAGGCAGACTATCGGCTTGTTGAAGCTGTTGTTCAGTTTCAATCGACAGACCAAGAATCTTATCTGGACCAATCAACTGACGGGCTAACTCAGCCGGCATGTCTGACTGTCCTAAATGCAAGCCGTCAGCATCCACAGCCAACGCAACGTCTACCCGATCGTTAATGATCAGCGGTACGCCAGAGCCAGCCAAAATCGACTTAACGGCCTGCGCTCGTTCAATAAAAGCTCTCACATCTCCATGCTTCTCTCTTACTTGAACCATAGTGACACCACCAGCGATTGCTTGTTCAACCACAAACTTAAGCGTTTCTAAATCTTGTTGGTCATCCGTTACTAAGTAGAGCTTATAAGGGTTCATATCGTGCCTTTGGAGTCGGAGTCTAAATTGAGTTGCTACCATTTTACCGACAATTCGTATCATGTGCATGGAAGTTAATACTAAATTAGCTCAATTAAGCGCGCACCATTGAATATACAACTCGTTGAAAGCATACCGAAAATCCTGAAATTTTTAACGAAAGCGTTACTTATTACACAAACTATTCACTTAAGCCTGCCCAGAACGCTGTTTTATGGAATACTTCGCTATGAAGGAATCAGGTAAATATAGGGATAGTTATGCGCCACCTTTCTATAGCGTTTAAGATCAAGCTGGGTTATGCCATCTGCTTACTCTTTTTCGTCATTTCAGGCCTTGTGAGTTACAAAGGTATCCAAACTTTGTCGAACGGCTTTAGCCAGTACAGTGAGCTCAGCCACAAGGCGACATTATCAGGCAACATTCAAGTGCACTTTCTTCAGATGCGTTTAGCCTCTGAACGTTACTTAGAGTCATTGGATGAGCAATACGAAACGAATTATCAATCAAGCAAACTCGCGATTGATGAACTGCTGAACAACTTAATCCAAACCACCACCAAAACCGATAGCCTAGCTAGCCTGCAATTAGTGCAAGACAGCGTGGCGGCATTTGACACGGCTTATGGCTCAATGAAACAGAGCCAGCTGCTCATCGACCAATTGGTGAATGTCGAGATGGTCAAACGAGAAACCAACGCCCTCAAAGCCGCTCAGAGCTTGTTGTATGAGTCGTACAACAACAACGATCCAAACGCGAGCTTATACGCGGGTATGTTGATGGAGAACTTCCTCGCAGCCAAGATCACTGTACTGAGTTACTCAAACAACAACGACCTAAAAACCTATGAAGCGGGTAAAGATATCTTTGAATACGCGTTGCCAGGTATTGAAGGCGACATTGAGTCTCTTAAATCATCCCCTTACCAAAGCGAGTTGATCGAAGACTTCTCAAACCAACGTGAAGCGTATGCAAAAGGCTTTGAGCAAGTTCATCAGCAGATGATTGAAAACACTCAAAGAACTGCAACGCTTGCCTCGATTGGTGACAGCTTGGCTATTGCGGTCGCGGATGCTCAAAGTATTCTAGAGCAACAGAAACAAGCATTAACGCCAGAACTGCAAGCCAGTGAAAAACGTTCAGTTCAAATCATCTTCTTGCTAACGGGTGTGGCTTTGGTGATTGGCATGACGAGCGCTGTGTTGGTGACTCGTTCTATTACCAAAGGCATCGCACAGGTTAAACAGATCACCAATGAGCTTTCTCAAGGCAACTTAAATGTTGAGGTGAACATTGAGAGCAAGAACGAGATTGGCGAACTGCTGACCAACATGGAGATCACCATTGAATCTCTGCGCGATATTGTTGGTCAAGTGAACCGCTCTAGCGTGCGTATTGGTGAGATGTCGGAGTCACTCAATCAAGTGACCAATAACAGCTCGACCAACGCGACACAGCTGAACAATGAAATGATCAATATCTCTTCTGCCGTTGATCAATTGGCTTCCAGCACATCAGAAATTGCTTCAAGTGCTAACCACGCCTCTCAAGTTGCAAATCAAGCGACCGAAAATGTGGCGATGGGCCTCAAAGAAGTCGATAAAACACTGCACGAGATTGGCAGCGCCGATGAAAGCATGCAGGTGAGCAGTCAAAAAGTAACAGACCTACACAAAGAGTCGATGAACATTGGCGCTATTCTTGAAGTGATTAAAGGCGTTTCTGAGCAAACTAACCTGTTGGCATTGAATGCCGCTATCGAAGCCGCTCGTGCGGGTGAACAAGGTCGTGGGTTTGCAGTCGTAGCCGATGAAGTGAGAACGCTCGCTAAGCGTACCCAAGATTCAGCTAGCCAAATTGATGAGCTCATCACCTCGTTACAACGTGGCGCTAAAGATGCGTTAGAGTCGATCAAAGAGAGCCACAGCACGGTTTCAGATGCTTCAACTCAAGCACAACAAGCTTCTCAGAACTTGCATGTGATTAACCAACACATCCAAGATCTGAATCAGGCTAACAGCCAGATTGCAGTATCTGTTGACGAGCAAGATTGCTTGACCAAGTCACTGGGTGAAAACGCGCAAGGTGCCAATACCATCGCGCAGAGCAACCAAGAGTCTGTAAGCAGCATTTCAGGTGCTGCGAGCGACTTAACCGAAGTTGCTCATCACTTAGAAAGCCAAGTGAATCGATTTAGAACCTAACCAAACCAATTGCTCATATTACGAGATAGCTAACACAACGACGAGTTAATACGGTTTTGAAGCACCAATAGAAAAGCCCTCAACACATATGTGTTGAGGGCTTTTTAATCAGCTAGGAATACAGATCTAGATTGAATCTACTGAATCTTCAAACGTTGGTTCAACGTATCTTCGTCTAACTGGTACAACTCATCAAGCAAGTTCATTTGCAAGCTACCTGGGCCGCGTGAGTTCTCAGCTGCGATTTCACCAACCACACCCAATACCGCCGCAGCAGCCAATCCACTGTCATCACCGACAGCCGCGAAAGCGCCCGTTAATGCAGTCAGAGTACAACCCATGCCCGTCACATAAGGCATCATTGGATGACCGTTATTTAACGTCACCACGCTGTCTTTGGTGACAACGTAATCTGTCTCACCAGAAATCACCACATTCGCACCGTATTCAGCGACTAAGCATTGCGCTGCGCCTAATGCTGCATCACTGCTATCCAGCGCATCAACGCCTTTACTCTGCGCTTGCTCGCCCGCTAACGCGATTATCTCTGACGCGTTACCACGAATGATCAACTTGTCGGCTAAGCGTGCAATTTCACGAGAAGTCTCGGTACGCAAGGTACTTGCCCCACAACCCACAGGGTCAAGAACCACAACCTTGTTGTTCGCGTTCGCTTGCTCAACAGCAAAACACATTCTTGGCGTCCAAACACTGTCGAGCGTGCCGATGTTGATCACAAGCGCGCCAGAGAAAGACATCATCTCAGCCAGTTCTTGCTGCGAGTGCGCCATAATAGGCGAAGCGCCAATCGCTAATAAAGCATTGGCCGTATTGTTCATCACTACATAGTTGGTGATGTTCACAACCAGTGGCTTTTGCTCTCGTACTGCGCGCAACGATTGGATGATTTGTTCAGTTAGCATGGGTAAATCCTTATTCGTGAAAGTCGCTTTTAAGCCGCTGTTGAGTCATTAAGAGCGTTCAGCCCTTGCTGCCAGAAAGCCACTTCCATACGCGTTGCGGTTTTAAAGATATGAACGATGTTCTGACCGCGCTCGCTGTTGATATCAATTTCAGCAAGCAGTTGATTGAAGTATTCCGCTCCCGTTGCCACGCCCGACTGGAACTCTTCACCGCCGTAAAGCTGTAGCCAGCTTGCGTATGGGTTGCCTTCTAATACGGTATCACTGCTTTCTAACAGCGCTTTACCAATCACGGCATAACCGATTGAACACGGAGCCAGTGCCGCATATAAGTCGACAAGATCACCCGTCATACCCGCATCTAGAACATAGCGCGTGTAGGCAACAGTGCCGAAATCTTCAGGTTCGTTTTCTAAATCCGATTCGGTTAAACCCCACTGACCACAGTAAGTCACGTGGTGTGAAATTTCAGAATCTAACAGAGCATGAACACTAGGCAGTGCACGGCGCATATCAGCCAGTGTCTTTGCCTTGTAAATTGCCAATGCATAAGCGCGAGCATACTGCTTTAAAAACAGAAAATCTTGCTTCAGGTAATGCAAAAAACACGGCTGAGCGAGGGTGCCGTTTGCCAGCGTTTTAACAAAATCATGCTCGGTGTAGTCTTGCCAATCTTGCTGACAGGCTTGGATTAAGTCTTGGTATTTCATGAGATTCCTTAGTCAAAAGTCGGTACGTAATCAGCGGCTTTTGGAAGTGATTTGATAATGCCTTTGTCGAACATGAACTGCGCGTAATCATCGTAACGCTTCATATCTACAGCTGAAGGGCGAAGTGCAAAGCGAGTCAGTGTGTCGTTCCATGCACGTTGGTTAAGTTCGTTGTTCAACGTATCTGGTGAATACGCCACAAACTCACTCCATGACTCTTGTGGATGGTTCACAATGTAAGTCGTTGCTTGTTCCAATGCTTTGTTGAAGGCTTTGATCGCTTCGTCGTCGTGTTTCTTTGCGTTTGCCACAAAGATCAACTCATCGTAAGCGGGCACACCGTGCTCTTCAGGGAAGAATGCTTTGGCTTTAAAGCCTTCAAGTGCTAACTGGTTAGTTTCGAAGTTACGTAAGCCACCCCAGATTGCATCTACTTTGCCTGATGCCAGTGAAGACGACAGTGCCCAACCAACATTGATGGTTTGCACGTCTGTAAACGCAACATTTTCTTGAGCTAGCATGGTGCCGATGGTCGCTTCTTCGTTACCCGCAATCGCAATACCGATCTTTTTGCCTTTCAAATCCGCTAGTGAATCGTTCTTGCCGTTATCCAAAACCATCAACGTATTCAGTGGCGTTGCGATAAGAGTAGATGCACGAACGAGAGGTAAACCTGCCGCTACATCCATGGTTAAACTTGGTTGGTAAGTTACCGCTAAATCGACTTTACCGGCAGCAACCAATTTTGCTGGTGTGCTTGGGTCAGCTGGTTCCTGAATTTCAACCTCTAAGCCTTGATCAGCAAAGTAGCCACGCTCTTGAGCAATCACAATTGGGCCGTGGTTCGGGTTCACAAACCAATCCAACATCAATGTCAGTTTCTTTTGTTCAGAATCCGCCAATGCATGACCTGAAACTAGCGAAGCAAGCAGTGCCACTGCACCTACCAATTTGGTATTTTTCATAGTTAACCTTTCCTTTTGAATATTATTATTGTGTGTATCGAGCTAATTTTTAACGAAGTTTTGTTTAGATAAATAGCCTTGAGCGAAGCTTTATTAAACAAAGAGTTATTGAGCTAACCATCACTGGTTCTCCCAAGGGATAGCTTTTTTGAGTGATTTGTCTGTGATGAAGTAGAGCGAGATAGACAGCACCGCCAAGATGAATAAGGCAGCAAACATCTCATCAATGATCATGCGTGCGTTGGCTTGCAGCATTAGGTAACCCAGCCCCTCACTCGAACCCACCCACTCGCCGACAACCGCACCAATTGGGGCAATAACCACAGCGACACGAATACCAGACGCCAAAGTTGGCAGCGCAGCAGGCAATTGGATATAACGGAGCAATTGCCATTTAGATGCACCCATGGTCTTAGCAAGATCAAGGTAACCAGTCGGTGTATTTCGCAGACCGTCGTAACAACAAGTGGTCACGGGGAAGAAGATAATGATCGCCGCCATCACCACTTTTGACGCGATGCCATAACCCAGCCACAGCATCAATACTGGCGCAATCGCAAATACAGGAATCGCTTGGCTAGCGATTAAGATAGGCAACAACCAGCGTTTCAGCGGTTCGAACATCAACATCTGTAGGGCGAAAAACAGCCCCATAGACAAACCGAGTAGCAGACCAAGTAAGATCTCCTGCGCAGTCACCCAAGTGTGTTTGAGTAGCACATCGTAACGTTCAATTAGCTTGATGAAGACTTCTGCAGGCGCTGGCAGAATGAAACTCGGCATCTCGAAGACAACCACAACTAGCTGCCATAAACCGAGAATCACAGCACTGCTGATCAGCAAACGCATAACGGGATTCATCTGACGAGGACGTTCAGTGCTAGCCTGTATGTCGGTTGAACGAGCCCCAACTTCGCTTCGTGTTAGATCATTCATAATCTCGCTCCAACTGATCTAAGATCGCTTGTTGTAACTCAGCACATTCACCATCTAGCACTCGCGGCGTTGACGTGTGAGGCACAGATAAAGAGTGAGCACTCGCAGGTGTGCCTTGCAACACATACAAATTGTCCGCCAAACGCACCGCTTCTTGTGGATCATGAGTAATCAACACAACGGTTTTATCTCTTAACAGTTCACACGCTAAACTTTGCAGCTTGTGTCTTGTTACCGCATCCAGCGCAGAGAAAGGCTCGTCCATCAGTACCACTGGTTTGTCTTGCATTAAAGTGCGAGCCAAAGCAACACGCTGACGCATACCGCCAGACAATTGATCAGGCATAGTAGACGCGTGATCAGCCAAACCAACCGCAGCGAGCAACTCTAGTGCTTGATTGGTTTGCTGTGCTTTATCAGAAGCTGGATTTTGAAAGCGATGACTCAGGCATACATTGTCGATAACCGACAGCCACGGCAGTAACAAATCCTGCTGCGCCATGTAAGCGATGCGCTCCGTTAAAGGCAATTCATCAGAGGTTGCCAATGTGCCCTGCCACTCCACCTTGTCGTCCAACAAGCCTGCCAGATAACGCAATACCGTGGTTTTCCCGCAGCCACTTCTACCCAACAATACCGTCCACTTACCTGCGTTTAAGCTAAGCGATAACCCAGATAAGGTTGCGTGCTCACTGTCGTTATAACGTAAGGAGGCATTGCTGAGCTGAACGCCAACCGTATTAACGGACATTACCGTGCCCAGCGAAGAAGTGATTTACAGGCCCATGACCTTGCCCGACTTGCAGCTCATCAGCGTGGGCAATCGCGCGTGAAATGTATTGTTTGCCTAGGTCAACAGCCTCTGGAAGCGTGTTGCCTTGAGCCAAGAAAGAAGCAATTGCAGAAGAGAGCGTACAGCCCGTGCCATGGGTGTTTTTGGTAGGAAAACGCTTCGCGCTAATCAGATCAGATGTGGTTGGCAGAATCAGTAAGTCGTTACTGTTTTCATCTTTCTCTAAGTGACCGCCTTTTAACAGGACAGCTTTAGCACCTAGTGCGCGTAAGTCTTCAATCATGCCCTGCATTTCAGCTTCGCTTTCAGGGACAGCTTTGCCTGTCAGTGCAGCACCTTCTGGCAAGTTAGGAGTAATGATGTCTGCGAGCGGAATCAGCTCTTGTTTTAGCGTGGTGATAGCTGAGTTTTCTAACAGCAGATCACCACTTGTCGCGACCATGACAGGGTCAATCACTAAGTGTTTAGGTTGGTACTGCTTAATTTTGTCCGCGACGACTTTGATGATTTGCGAATCGGCCAACATGCCGACTTTCACTGCCACGATATTGAGATCAATGAAAACCGCATCTAGCTGGCTCGCGACATGGTCGAGTGGAATAGGAAAAATAGCTGACACGCCTTGAGTGTTCTGGGAAGTGATAGCGGTAATCACAGAACAAGCAAAACTACCGGTAGCAGACATGGCTTTAATATCAGCTTGGATACCGGCACCGCCACCACTGTCAGAACCCGCGATGGTTAAAACAATCGGAGTGTTCGTTCGAATCGTGTCTTCAGCAGAGTGCTGCTGTATTGAGGATTTTGGAGTTGAGGCTTTTGGCGTTAAATCTTTTGAAATAGAACTGTGTGTCATTGTCGCTCCTACTATCTTACAAGACGTAGGAGAACGAACACTGATCGAAGGAGAAGTCGCATTAGGCTCATGAAAGTTTTCATGGGTGCAGACGTAGATCGAGTGCTTATAGTTCCCTACGCCAGTGTTAACTGAATCAGGTTCAACGGGTCTCGATTAACGATCTCAGCAAACACCAAATAAGGTATGTGCCCCCCGACTATTGATAGCGATAGTAACAGCACTCTCACAACTGAGATACTGATTTTATTCAATTATAAGAATTACACATGAAAAGATTTCAATTAGGCAAAACAAAACAAATACTTATAACGTTCCTTTAGATGGCTTCGACTGTATAAACAAGCACAGCACAATCAGAGACATACCTAACCAGCCTGTAAAAGGAATCAGCTCACCGACAACACAGACGGCAAGCACCGCTGCGACTACTGGTTCAAACAAGGTCAGCAGATTGGCACTGCTCGCGGTCACGTGGCGTAAACCAAAACTGAACGCGATATAACCCAAGCATTGTGGAATCAACGTAAGATAACTGATGACTAATACGTTGGTCTGTGAGGAAAACAGGTTATCACCAGTAAACCAGAGCGTTGGCAGCAACAGCATCGCACCCAGGCCAAAAATACTGCCCATCGCTGCTTGTGACTTAATCCCTTTATCGATCAATGCTTTTGTCGCCCAAGAATAAATGGCGTAACACAACCCAGCGACCAAACCTAAGCCAATACCTAACAGCTTGAGATCATCACCGGATTCATTCGCCGATGAAGATTCTGAAAACACCAACAACCCAATACCTACCACACCAATCGCAAAGCTAGTGAGCCAACGTTTGTTGATATTGTTCTTTTTGCTAATCAGACACTCTAATAGTGCCGAAAAGAAAGGTGCGGTAGCAATCGAAACCACGGTACCGATCGCCACGCCTGATAATTTCATTGAAGAATAGAAAGCTAAAGGATAGACCGCCAAAGCCAAAGCACTCACTGTCAACAGCTTCTTGTTCTGCATAAGTTTGTCGAAAGCGAATAGGATTTTTCGATACGCCAAGCCCGCTTGCATTAGGCCACCGACACCCATAGAGAAAGCACCAATCGCTAATGGGCTTAGATCAGGTGCAAAACTTGCGGCGGTGCCTGTCGTACCCCATAAAATAGAAGCAAACAAGATGGCCAAAGTGCCCGTTTGGAATTCGTTAACGCGATTGATGGCAAGATTCATTTCTATTATCCATTTTTCATTTCTTAAATAGATAATAGTGAAGATTGATAAAACTTAGTTTGCCGAAAGGACGCTATTGTTGTTTCTAAAGACTCTCTTTCATTGAGCCTAGAAACGCCCTTGGAGACATTCCAAAGTGCTGAGAGAAGCGACGACTGAAAGCAGACACATCACTATAGCCCACATTTTCAGCAATCAATTGAACCGGTAAATCGGTATGAGTTAACAAGGCTTGAGCTTTCTCCATACGATAGCGAGTGATGTATTTAAGCGCACTGATACCCAAGCACTCTTTGAAGCGTTTTTTGAATTGAGTAGGACTCAAACAGGCCGTTTCTGCAAGTTGAGATATAGAGAGAGGTTGGGCGTAATTATCCGCTATCAGCCTTTGTACCGCACGGATTCTTGGGTCGATGCTCTTGCTTACTTGTTGTTGCTCTAACAGCAATGAAAACACATCCAAAACTGATGACTCAATGCCACTGTCTACTTGATATTCCAGCTGCTTTTCAACAAACAGCAAGAAGCTCATTAAAGGTGGCGTTATCGTGAAAACCGAAAGCTCATGCTCTAACAAGTGCTGAGGCAACTCCGCCATATCCGCGACAATAAACCGCGCTGCTTCATCCGCCTTAAACGCATGCGCTGTGGTTACCGGAATCACCACACATTCGCCCACGGCCACTTTGCCAACATACCCCACCATTTCAATATTAATACTGCCTTGGATCGGCAATACCAATTGATGATGGTCCTCATGAGCATGGGTATTAAATTGCTTGGTGTAAGATCGAATGCTTAAGCTAGATTTCATGATCAACGCCTGAGTAGATCGGTTTAGAACGAGTTAAAACACGAAAGTACATGATTTGAACAAATGAGTCACATCGGGTTGGCATTTGTTAGTACCCTAACCCATTCTAATGGCGATCAAAAAAGCCGCTCAAGCATCAATCACAATGCTCAAACGGCTTTTTATTAGAGTCTAATTAGCGCTGCCAAGAACCGTTAGCCAAACCGGCTATCGCTCATGAGCTCAATCGCTAGATCACACTCTACTATTTTTGAAGTTGCTCTTTAGCGGCTTCAACCTTAGAAAAATCTAGGCCAAGCTCTTCAACTGCTTCTTTGATTAGCGCAGGATTTTGCATTACCTGACCCATCAGCATTTGAAGCTTATCTTGTGGTAAACCAAGCTGGCTGATTGTCGCCATTGCTGCAAGAGGGTTCTCGGTCAACGTCTTGAATATCTCGCTGATCTGCTCGTCGCTAATATTGTTCTCTTTCAACATCGCTAAAATCGGGTTCATTTTTTTGCCTTTGAAACACTAAATTAAGTAGGAGCACAGCATACCATCTAGCTGTGCTCGATTGTACTAGCAAGTGAAGCTTTGGTTTAACGCGAACTGTGCTTTTCCCAAACGCAAATAATGCTTGGGCTTAGCGAGACTCTAGTGGGTAAGAGCGGTAGCTCCACATACCATACGTTCTCAGTGCGTCACGGTAGATGCCTAGAAGCTCACCACTGCTCGCTTTCTTAAGATCTTCTAGCGGCTTATCTGGGTAAGAAACCGTATCGAAGGTAATGCCCTGAGGGCCAGTTTGCCAGCTCGCAATTTCAAACAGAGTTTGACCACGACGAACATGGCTTGCCGAGCTGATAATGGTCGCGTGCTTAATATCATGACGAGCAAGCGCATAGCTACTGAACAAGGCATTGCCTACCGTGCTGGTCGCATAGTTCTCTTCAATGATGCGGTCTTTGCTTACCCCTTTTGAGATAAGCCAATCCGCCATTAACTTGCCTTCAGTCTTATGGTTCTTAGGTACGCCGCCGGTTAACACGATCATCGCGTCCGGGTTCGCTTTCGACATTGCTAATGTCGTTTCAAGACGTTCAATCAAGATCTCATGCATAGAACCATCTGGATTAAGCGCATAGCCCAAAGTAACGATGGCACCGTGGTCGCTCAACAGTCCCTTATCTGCAGACTCTTTAAGCGGTGTTTCTAACACGCGGTCGACCGTAGCAAAGATACGTTTGATGTCTTCTGCTTTGCCTTTATTCAGGCTTTCCAGTTTCTCCATGTGCTCGTTGGATTCACTTTCATTGCCTTCAAATCGCTGCCAAACCGCTAGATACGCATGAAGGTCGACATCGTCTGGTGCAACCGTCAGTGCTTGTTCAAACAACTCAATAGCGCGTTCTGCGTTCTTGTTGTAGATCTGAGCGTTCGCTGCCGAGATCAACAAGTCAGTACGGTAAGGTTCTAGCTGGTACGCTTCTAACAATCGGTTAGTCACAATTTCCATGTTGCTTGGCATTTTAGCCGTGAAGCCCGCGTGAGAAATTCTTGCCGGAGACTTAAACGCCTGCAACGCATCAAGAAGTAATTGGTCGACAACTTGTCGCTTAGTCACCAACTGCGCGTAATCTGCTGAAGCTTGTACTGCGCCATCGTTAGCGGCAAAAGAATAAGGTGTTGCGCCAAAAGCAAGCATGCCACCAAGAGCGAGGGCGATAATGTTCTTTTTCATGGAAAGATCCTGTGTCGTTAAGTGTTCACATCAGATTTGCTCACCAATGTAAGTCCCTAAGATTAAAAAACTGTGAACCACACCAGAATCTCCGAGGTTAATATTCATTTGTTGCATAAGGTGTGGCAACAGATCACGATTTTGAACTTACCAATAAGCCTGTGTATCCAGATAATTCTGGTTTGAACCAGTGCTCAACGTTTTTGTTGGAATATCTGACTGCGGATTTCATACGCCCTATTCCACCGAAAACCACCCATCACAAATCCAAACTCCGCAGAAAACAACACGCCCAAACAGCAACTTTAAGCTCATTTTTTCAACAACTTGAAATTCAACACACTGAATCGCTCGATTCCATTCTCGCTCTAATAACTAAGTTTTAAGCACATAGATTTAAAACACGCATCAACCGATTTTCAAATAAATTAAAATCAATCATTGAACGATCGTTCAAGCGGTGCTTTAATGAATGACCAATACAAGGAGTTACCCCATGCTTAAGTTCTATTTTCACCAAACACCCAACCCAATGAAGATCGCTCTGTTTCTAGAAGAGACAGGCCTAGATTTTGAACTCGTTCCTGTTGATACCCTAAAGGGCGAGCAACACACACCGGAATATCGTTTGATTAACCCGAACGGTAAAACACCAGCCATTGAAGACGATGGACAGCGCGTGTTCGATTCCAACGCTATCCTTCTTTACCTATCAGAGAAGACAGGCAAGCTAGCGGGGCAACCAGAAGACAGAGCCGAACTGCTCTCTTGGATGATGTTTATTGCGAGTGGACTTGGCCCTTATTCTGGTCAATCGGTACACTTCCGTCATGCAGCGCCAGCAGGCCTAGACTACGCTGTGAACCGTTACCTACGTGAAGCACAACGTCATTACGAAGTGCTAGAAAAGCATATGGAAGGACGTGAATTTATCGTCGGAAATGAGTACACCATTGTCGATGTAGCCGCATGGGGTTGGATTGATAAAGCACCTGTCGTGCTTGGTGAAGAAGGCCTAGAACCTTACCCGAATTTGAAGCGCTGGTTTAACGCAATCAACACCCGCCCTGCTGCACTGCGTGCTCGCGAAACCGGTAAAGATGTTGAATTTAAAACCGAACGTGATGAAGAGGCAAAACGAGCACTGTTTCCTTCGAATTATGCGAAGTAGAAAAATTGAAAGTTAACGCTCTACTGAGTGATAACTAAAACTCAAACAGAAAGAGCCGCTAAAAAGCGGCTCTTTCTCAATCCAAAAGGTCAGAGACCCGCGGTTAATGAGTGATTGGTTGTATTGCTTCCAGTTAATTGTTTTGTAACGAGGCTTATGAAAAGGGCTACGAGAGGGGCTGAACGTAGCTGATCAGATCGTAGGTTCTGGATTTAGTTCCATTGAATTACGCAACAAAGCCACTGAACAGACAACAGAAATAATCACGAAAAATCCGCTAATGATGAAAGCTTGATGTTTAGCTTTGGTGAGCCAGAAATCATGGACCGTGATTTCACCAACTACGAATACAACGAGCTTTACTACAACGAAGACGGAAACTACTGGGAACCGCCACTCGATAGAGCTGGCTTAAATAAACTGACTCGGGCTAACGGCTTATCACGGTTCTATCTTAATGGCTCGCCGTAACATGATTGCGGGCCGTTACACCCAAGGTGGAATGCAGAAGCAGCAAATGCAATCCGCCGTTCATGACTTCTTAGAATTTGGTGACACTGCCCTGCTTAAGCTGCGTAATTACTTTGGCAAAGTCATTGGGCTATGGCCTATCCCTACGATGTATTTACGTAAACGTAAAAACGGTGATTTTGCTTTCCTAGAGCGGGATGACAAACAAAAGAGTTACAAGAAAGAAGACGTTATATTCATCAAGCAATATGACCCAGTGCAACAAATCTACGGTGGACCGGATTACCTTGGTTGTGTTCAATCTGCTTTGCTTAGCCAGGACTCCACCACGTTCCGTCGCCGTTACTATAAAAACGGTTTGCACATGGGCTTTATCTTCTATGCGACTGACCCGAACTTAAGTAAAGACGATGAGGAAGACCTAAAACAGAAGATGGCTTCAAGCCGTGGTGTGGGTAACTTCCGTTCAATGTTCATCAACATTCCAAACGGCAACGAGAAAGGGATTCAACTCATACCCGTTGGCGACATTGCAACAAAAGATGAGTACGAGAAAATTAAGAACGTCACCGCACAAGAGGTGATCACCGGTCATCGCTTCCCTGTCGAACTGGCCGCAATTATTCCAAACGGTGGTACTCGTGGTGACCCGATTAAATTTGATTACGTTTACTGTAAAAACGAAGTGATACCCGCTTGCGAAATGTTCATGGATGCCGTGAACAGCGACCCAGAAGTACCCAAACACCTACATTTAGACAATGTGGCAGCCTAACTAGCGTGTTGTTTTTTGCAATTATGTTTTTATCTTCAATTTGCGCTCAGCCCTTTATTCACAAGGGCTGAGAAGCCACTCAAACGATCGTCACAAAACACAAATGATCATTAAAAAAACGACCTAAAACACAAAAATTATTACATTTCAGCAACTTAACAAGACCACACAGATCAACACTGATCGTCAGAATTTCAATTTTTTGCAATTTTCGCAATTTTACTAGGCACTCTGTAAGCCATTCTGAGCACGACTAACTTAATGCAAGCCCGTTATTCCTAAAGGGCTAGCGGCTTGTCAGCCTTCCATAGCGGCAGCAGAATTTCACTGAAATAGAATTGCGAAGAAATGAGATCGAAAACGCTTCAGGTGGGGAGGAGGAGTGCGTTTTCCGTCACGCATATACTCTGTTTCAGTTTACGCACCCCTAACCTTATGAAATAATTAATATTATTTATGGAGGCTATATGAAAAGACTACTGACGGGCTGCAAACACATGTTCGTAATAATTTGGGTATGGACTTTGGTGACAGTGAGCTTAGTTGGGGTATTAGCTTTCTTAACAAATTACTACAAGGGTTACGAAGAATTTTTTAATACTAAGAACACTATTTTCACTGTTAGCTTTATCCTCTTCTCTCTTAGCAGTGTCATTTTAATGAAAATTACAATACCTACGTATAAGACTAAGCAACTAAGCGATATAGTAAGTAATCACTTAAATTCCGCAGCAAAAGACGACAACACACTCTTACCAACTCTTTCAAAGCTATTGATCGTAGCCGCGGCCGTTTTTTGTATCCTACTACTGATGAACTTGGTCTTTAGCTATATGGGGGTACAAGATCAAATGGGGGTATTCGGAGACTTCATGGGAGGGGTATTAAACCCAATACTAAGCTTCCTTGGGTTCTTCGCTCTTCTCCTAACTATCATCTTGCAATCAAAAGAATTGAAAGAAACTAGAAAAGAAATACAACGTTCTAGTAACGCACAAATCAATGCCGAAAAGGCATTAAGCCAACAAGCGTTTGAAAATACGTTTTTTAATATGTTGAACATACATGCACAAATTGTAGAGAACTTATCGTTTACCTACTTTGTTAATAAAAACACGAATGGTAAACTTTCAATTTTAAAGACTCTAAGTCGCTTTAGTAAAGAAGAAGTAACTCATGGGAGAGATGTTTTCAAGGGAGTTATCGAATATATAAAGTCATCATTCATTAGCGAGGATGAATTTTCAAATTCTAGAAAAATAAATTCAATATATGATAATTTCAACTCAAACAAAAATGAAGTGTTGGGGCACTATTTTAGGAACATCTACCAAATACTTAAATATGTGCATGAATACGAAGGCATCGAACCAAAGCAAAAAAAAGTTTACACAAATATGCTAAGAGCTCAACTCTCCGCTAACGAAATTATACTACTTCTTGTCAACTGTATCTGTAATTCAATAGATGAAGGGCAATTTAAAGAATTATTAATTGAGTATCGTATGCTAGAACATATTCCTTTCAACGATAACAGCACTCAAGAAAGATTCACTTCAATATCGAAAGAAAAATCTCATATATACGGTTTTAAAGGAGCATTCTACCTACCAGGTCTCGACTTAGCAAAATATATGCGAAGAACTGACAATCATCTAGTGATAAGCGCGTTCGGCACTAACCCTACATATAAGTTGAATAAAAAATACTTATTAGACTCTTTAAAGAAACTAGAAGACAACTCAATAGAATCTCTTCAAAAAAGAAAGAAATAAATCCTATCGATTTATAGAGCCAAGACGATAACCCCCGCATAAGTGTATCTTAAGCGGGTTTTATCGAAGTCTAATTTGAAAAGTCATAGCCTAGAGACAATGCGACCCACGGCTTCTTGTTGAACTCATAATTTTCGCTTTCACCTACTTGGTCAGCTCCAAACACTAAACCAAGCTGAAAGCTCCCTTTAATCTGCCCAAGAAGTCCAATACCATAAGTTACACCTAAAGAGCTAGAGTCATTTCCCTCTACATCAACTGTTGTAGCTCCAAAAAAACCGACTAGCTTCATACCGTATCCATAAGAACTTGGATCAAATCGATATCCTACGTAAGGTGCTATCGATGTCCCACCTCTAAACTCCTTAGCGCTAGTTAAGTATTTGTATGGAACAATTAGGCCGCCATAAGTTAATCCAAATCGGTGCATTCCGACTCGATTATCCTTATCCACTAACAGTTTTTCATATGCTGGTATGTATGTTGGTGATTGAGTTGAAGATGGCGGTTGGTAACATTCAATTTTTTCGTTTTGAGTAAATAAAACTAAATCTTGGTCAGCATTAAGTCCAAGCGCTTTCATCGTGATCCCTGGAGGTATAGAACAATTTAACTCGCCTTCAAGTGGAGTGATTAAAGGAAAACTAATCCTATCTCCAATAAAGTTGGAATCATCGTTTATATTTGTATCCAAAACTTCGTTTCCTAAAAGATCAGTTTTAACTTTCAACTTTTCTTCGGGTTGTTGCTGCAAAGGCTGAGTATCCGCAACAACAGCAGATGATATTGCGAATAGTACTCCTCCTAAAAGACTCATATTCAATTCCATATTCGTTTCCTCCTACAAACTAAAGTAGGAAAACATATCAATTCAATATGAGATCAGTATCACACATTTGGGTTATTTATATTAAACAGCACTTTTCACTCCCATTTAATAAAATAGCATTACTGTATAAAACACCACCATAATTTAGTACTATGAGCCTATCATTCAGATAGGTTTATGGTGTCATATGAGAGTAGTTTGCCCCGAGTGTGGCGAGAAAGCCCGTATACAAAAATCAAACCGTATTTCAGCGGGTTATAGCGATTTATATTGTAGTTGCAGTGACCCAGAATGTGGCCATTCGTTCGTCATGAACCTAACGTTTAGCCACACTCTCAGCCCAAGCTCCAAGACCACCTCACAGATGGCCTTTGAATTGGTTAAGGCACTTACTCCTGAAAAGAGGGCAGAGTTGAAGAATCAACTTTCGGTCTTATAGTATCGTCTTTCTTTTAATGCTTTCCCAAGGTTATGAGCAACCTTGAAACCATAATATCTTTTAAAAACAACTCGTAAACCTAAGCTCACGAAAGCACACCCAATCACAATTGGCACTATGCTTTCTCCTTCCTCTCCGTTGTTTATTTCTCCATATATCCCTGTCCCATTGATAAATGCATCGAAAAGATAAATAGTCATTCCAAATATAATGCTAAAATACACAGATATTCCAATGCATACTGCCAAAAATGAATAATATTTAAAATTGGAGATCCTATATAGTTTCCCTTTTTCTACTTCAAATAACCTTGAGCAATGCTTAAGAGCTGAGTCGGCTAGTTCCCAAGTTACATTTTCTTTTATCCACTCAAGCTCTTTACCAACACGATAATCTATTTTTTCTCCATATATGATATGAAGGTCATTCTGATACTTCATCCTGTCTAGACTTTTAGCACTTTCATCAGTTTTGCTAAAACTGTGCTTATAATATGCAGCCTTAAAAAAGGTACCTACATAGCCAAAGAACATCACTATGCAATGAACTACAAACCCAGAGAAAATCACACCTAACAAAATACCAATCTCTGGGGTGAGCCATTTAATCTCACTACTAACTTTCTTGAATAATTCAAATAACACTATTATTGTTTCCAAAAATACGTTCCCTTATAACTTGAATTTTGGACTATCTGTTTCATCAGCCATTTGGATGATCATCTGAATGGCTTCTACTTTACTGTTATCTAGTTTGTCTTGATTGTCTGCGACCACTAGTCCCATCAAATATGCGCCTACCTGAGCCCTGCTTTTTTCATTAGTACTCAGTGCAACACCATCTATGATCAGCTCCAATGCTTGTTGGAAAAATTGGTTTTTATCAGACATATCAAGCCCCTTAGCAACGACACTGGAAATATACTGTACACACATACAGCATTGCAACTAAAAGTATGAATTATTCAAAATTACTTAGACCTAACCCCAATGTGCTAGTTCGCCTCCAACCGTCCATTGCGCAGCGAACAGTCATATGTCTGTCAATTTAGACTTTTTGACCTTGTTGCAAAGGCCCAATTAAGAACTCCGCTAACACTCCACCCGATCATACGTTGAAGTGCTTCAACAAATTAGAAGTTACATTTATTTTCAATTCTCCGAGATTCATCCCCCACTTTCGCTAATGCAATGATGGCTCAAACATAGAAGCTGAGTACTACTGTTGTGCTTGCATCCAATAACTTTGCTCACTCTCATCCGCCTCCAGAATAGGAGGGCTATCTTCAAATACCGCTTTCCAATAGGCTTGCCGTTCCTGGTGGTGAACAAAGCTACTTTCGTAATATTCATCAGCTTCTTGTTTGAGATCAGCTAAATCCAAATCCCTACACTCCATCGACCAACCACGAGCACCAGCTGCCCAATACAGAAACTCATCAACCTTGGTACGTGACTCGTCACCTTCAGATGTCACCGAAAACCGGTTACCACTAGAAGCATGTACCCCACGTTCGTGAATCTCTCGATTCACCTTCTCAGCCTGCTTTTCTAAGCGGATAATGCGACTCTGCATCTTGTCCGTCAGCTCTTTCGGTTTACCTTGTTTGATTGCTATCGACTTAGCCTTAATAGTTTGAGCTTTAGCAACAATCAGCTTTGATACCTTGCGCTTCAAAGGTTTTTTCCACTGGTCGAGTTTATGGCCAAGCTCCTTAATCACTGCGGTCATATTGTCGGCTTCAAAAGAGGCCAAGCATTCCCCAAAAAAAAGAGCCACTCTAAAGTGGCTCAATTCTTAAAATTTTAAACAAGTGCTTTAAACGTTACTCTTTACCGAATACGTTGTTCTCTTGCTCTTGTACACGGATGAAAGTCGTACGCTTAGTTAGCTCTTTAAGCTTTGCTGCGCCTACGTATGTACAAGTTGAACGTACACCACCAAGGATGTCAGAAATTGTGTTGTGAACTGAACCACGGTATGGAAGTAAAACAGTTTTACCTTCCGCAGCACGGTACTTAGCAACACCACCTGAGTGCTTGTCCATAGCCGACTGTGAAGACATGCCGTAGAACTTCATGTATTGCTTACCGTCTTGCTCTACAACTTCACCGCCTGACTCAGAGTGACCTGCTAGCATACCGCCTAGCATTACGAAGTCAGCACCGCCGCCGAACGCTTTAGATACGTCACCCGCACATGAACAACCACCGTCACCGATGATCATGCCGCCAAGGCCGTGTGCCGCGTCGCCACACTCAATGATTGCAGAAAGTTGAGGGTAACCTACGCCTGTTTTAACACGTGTAGTACAAACAGAACCAGGGCCGATACCAACCTTGACGATGTCTGCGCCCGCTAGAATTAGCTCTTCAACCATGTCACCTGTTACAACGTTACCTGCAGAGATAACTTTAGTCGGGAATTCAGCACGTACTTTCTGTACGAACTCAACAAGGTGCTCTGAGTAGCCGTTAGCGATATCAATACAGATAAATACGAACTCTTCGCTAAGCGCCATGATCTTCTTAACTTTCTCGAACTCAGCTTCAGACGTACCTGTTGATACAAAAACGTTGTTCAGAGTTTTCTTGTCTGCTGTTTTAGCAAACTCAGCCCACTGCTCTACTGTGTAGTGCTTGTGTACTGCAGTCATAACACCGTGCTCTGCTAGAGCAGCTGCCATTTCAAAGCTTGCTACCGAATCCATGTTAGCTGCAATTACTGGAGTACCAGACCATTGACGACCGCTATGCTTGAATGTAAAATCGCGGGTTAATTCAACTTGAGAACGGCTTTTAAGGGTAGAACGCTTCGGACGGAAGAGTACATCTTTGAAACCTAACTTAAGTTCTTGTTCGATACGCATGGTGTTTTCCTTGATTCATAAAATTATGTGTCTCTCGCGAAATGCGTAGTAAAACTGTTGGCAGACGAGTTTACTTTTCTTCGGACACAAAAAAACCGGAGCGTTGGCAGACGCTCCGGTTTTCAGCATTATAGGTCGTGATTTAGTAACAGCAAGTCTGATATTTCATTTTTTTTTATGCTATCCTCTCAAAGATTCCATATCCGCTAAAACTTCCCTAGCTACACTTTACCACTAAATTCTTACTAATTAATAACTTAGCGAACCATTCACACAAACACTGGTGGTTTATTGCGCAATCGTTTTCCTCCCTTTTTCGCGTAATATCCCCCTCATAAAGCAATAATGTGAAGAAAGTGCCTCGAAATCACATAAAAACCCCACTTTTCTCCAACAAAAAAATGCCTTTTTTCTTAAATAAATTCGATTTTTTTCTAATTTTTATCTGTTTTTGACCAAATTGGCCAATCTCGTGACTTTTTTATTTTGTGGTCACTTGGAAAAGTAGAGTGATAACGACTCGATCTAGAGACCAATATTCACTTGGGTTTGAGAATTTAGCCCTCGCACTCCATTAAATGAAGCTTTAAATCTCAAACTTTATAAATCCAATTTCTATTAACCCGTAGCATTGCCGCTCCAAAAGCACGTTTCGTGGCTTCCCGGTCGTTCATGTAACCTGAAATATTGAGTAAAGCGCATAGAAAAAGAGGATGGGTTGATGTGAAAAGCTAGGGGAAAAATTAGATATTGAAGAATAAAAAGAAAAAAATGGCTCAGGTAATTAACCTTAGCCATTTTTATTCGCTGATTAGACTGATGCTAATGCGCGTATAGGAATGCGTTGTTTGGCGAATAGAGCGATCTAGTTCTTTTGAGAGACTAACGCTTCAGCGGTCGCATCTTGAATAGACAAGAACAATGAGCTGACTTGCCCTGTTGGTGAGCGCATTGGGTTTAGCGTCACGTTCTGATACATGAAGTCGGCTTGTTGGGTTACAGGCCTAACATTGCGGCACTTAAACAGATAAGGCCTTTGTTGCCATGTAATGAAGCTACGACAACCGAGATCGTAGACGGGCTTGGTTTTGAGCCTAAACCACTCTTCAGGGATCTCGGGGAACAGTTCAAAGATAGACTTACCAATAGCATCATGCGATTGCTTACCACTATGGTGCGTCATGAAGCCATTCCAAACTTGTACCTGAAAGTCACGGTTAATGACCACCAGCCCCATATCGACGTTTTGAACCATGTCCACCATCCAGTGGAACTGTTCAAATTCAGCAGGAAGATTCAACATATTAAAACTCCTCCATTAGGTAGGCCAACTTGTTATCTAGAAGAGGCAGAGACTCATCAACGAACATAAATAGAAGATCACAACGGATTGAAGTGCCATCAATGTTGTAGCTGACTTCAAAGGTCATGGTCTTCTTAAACGAGCCACTGGTATTCTCAATCACGGAATCAATCGAGATGTGTTGCCCTAGCAGAACCGGAGAACTCTGGAAGAAACGAACCTCAGATTGCTCCCCTAGCCCGTTAAGGAAAGAACCAACTAGGATATTCGATACATCCATCAGCAGTTCTAGTTCTTCAAGCTGTTCGCTTTCGGTTGGGACTTTCATGAGCTTCTTAAGATCGCTCACGCTGGAATCACTCAGTAAGACTAATGCTTCGCCTGCAATGCCTTCTCCGCTGAAGCCTTGGCAAACACCCGACACTTGGTCGTTATCGGCTAGGTCACGAAGTGCCATGTGCAATTCGCTCACTTCGAAGATGTTGACGTTCGGCAGTGGTAAGTGCACAAATACATTAAAATGACGAGCCAGTGCATCAGCAGCACGGCCTATCGCTACGTTCGCGACTTCCATATAAATATCGCGTCGGCGCAATATGGGAAGTTCGAGAGCAGTAGGAGTATACAGTTGAGGTTGTTTTGGCGGCTCGACGTGCTCACGTAAAATCGCTTTTAACGCTTCTTTATCGATCGGCTTTTGCAAAAACGCTTTGGCGCCGAGATCCATCACCTTCTGTTGTGCTTTTGGTTGTATGTCACCAGAAACAACGACGACAGGCGTGGTATCACCCAAACGTTGCATCTCTTCCAATGTGCCATAGCCGTCTAATTCCGGCATGGTGAGGTCGAGGAACATCAATTTGAACTGGTTTTGAGCTAACTCTTCAAGTGCATTAAGCCCATGAACAGCAAAAGTTATATCTGCATTTAGAGAACTAGGCAGTGATCGAGCCATCTGCTTCCTTGCTAACGCAGAATCATCACATATAAGAACTGGGAACGACATAAATGCACCACCGACAAATTAAAGCTAATTCGGTCGAGTGTAACAGAACATTATGGTATCAGGTACGGGGTGAATGGATTTATGTGTAGATTATTAGTAAGAATGATGAAACAAGCAGGTAAGCTATTATCCGGCATTATTCTTCATGAAAAACAATATGCTACAAAGGTAATAAGCGTTCATCATTATAGAGTAATAGCACTTTTTTATGGAACAACAGCGCTAGTTTATGAAATGGCAGCCTTAATAAGTGAGTTTATTAAGGCTCAATCTCGTCATGAATGTATTGGTTTTACCTGCTTTATATAAATCTATATAAAAGAGCTAATACAGGGGGCTAAAACTGGTATGAAGGCCATAGGATCAGTAATGCGAAACGTATAACCACGGCAAACACCAGTAAAGCAATGCCCAAGCGATACCATTTGTATTCTGCAATATTCATTGGGATACGCTTGTAGAACATCGTAATCACGCCTTTCCAATCGCTACTGCGTCTTCCGTATTGCATCATGCTCGTCAAAACAAATAGCGCGCCAAGCACTAACATCCCTTTTTCAGCCCAGAACAATCCAACTTCCATTTTGTGTATTCCTTGATAAAACGGTGAGCAACTCAAATCATTCTAGTCACCTTTGCCGTCGGTTTCTGTAAGACCAAGGTCTAACCCACTCTCTACTTACTTGAAGGTACTTATCTGGACGTACTTAAGTGAACGTAAATCGCTAAGCACACTTAACTGAACAACGTGTTCATATCGAGTTCAGCTCCGCCATCTATACTCTTGTTTCCACTAACAGGAGAAACTCAATGAAATCACTGAAAAAGTCGCTTTGTGTATTAACTGCTTCAGCTTTACTCGTTACCGCTCCGTTTGTGAGTGCTTCAACACCACAACAACCGCCACAACCAGCGCTTAGCCCACTGCAAATGGTTATTGCTTCTTTGAATCTAACCGAAGAGCAACAAGCGGAAGTGTTCTCTCTTGTTCAAGAGTATCAGTCCGATAGAACAGAGATTGATATGGATAAAGCCATAGAGCTTAAGAAGAAACAGATCAGCCTTGTGACTCAACCGGATTTTGATGAAGCCGAAATGGAAAAGGTCATCGATACGGTTCAAGCCACTGAGAAGTCGATGGTGATGCAAGAGATGCGTCTTAAGAACAACATCTATAACGTGTTGACTGAAGAGCAAAAAGAGCAATTCAAAACCATGATGAAGTCTGCGATCTCTGGTGGAAAGTAGTTTGGTAGAAAGTAGCTTGGCAATAAATCGTCTAGCAGAAAATAGCTGCCCTTAATCCTGATAAGGATTCTTCCCCTCCCCCAAAAAAGAAGAATCTGAATAGACAACAAAAAGCCGCTATCATTATCATGACTGCGGCTTTTTAGTATTCAGTGCGCCATTAGCAAATCACGTATACGCATGATTCGACAAATCTGGAGATTGGTTGTTCTTTTGAATGACACGCATCAATTGGATAAGTAGTAGAATACCCGTCACACCTAAACCAACGCCGATTCCGCCCCAAATCCCTGCAAGCTGGAACTTATGCATCAAATACCAAGCAGCAGGTAGGCCAAATACCCAGTAACCAATGGCTGTCATCACGGTTGGCATTGAAACAATCTTCATCCCTCTCAGAAGGTTAATTGCCAGTAACTGCCAAGCATCAACGATGAAGCACAACGCCACTACCCAGATAACAGAAGCCAATAACGAAGTCATCGCGCCCGTGCCGTCGTCTAGCTTAAAGAGAGAAGCGATCATTTCAGGCCATATGATAAACACCGCAGACAACGCCACGCTCAGCACCGACACCAAGATAAAGCTTAGAATGGATGTTCTTTTGATTCCTTCGTAGTTGCCCGCACCGTAGTCACGCCCAACCAAAATAGCGGCAGCCTGTGAGAAGCCGAAATTGAAATTCCAAGTGAAACTTAAGCATTGCAGAAGGATTTGGTGCAGAGCCAACGAAGCAATACTGATCGTGCCCGCCATTAAGGTGCCACCGTAGATTAAGCCATGCTCAAGTAAAGCCGCCATTGCAATCGGCAAGCCCATCATCAATAAAGGACTCATCAACTTAATCGAATATTCTTCAGTATGAAGCCATGGGGCGAATTGCTTGAACTCATCACGTTTAAACACCCACACCGTATACCCAAGCATCACAATAAACGCAGCAATAGCGGTTCCTAAACCTAGACCCGTTAAACCCATATCGAGCTGGAACGTCAGTAAATAACTCACTGGCACATTCAGAATTACGGTAATAACAGACATCACAAGAATGGAGCGCACATTACCGAACGCACTGGTTAAGCCACGCAACACCAATAAGATAAGCGAAGGCAGCATCACCCATTTCAAGGCGTGCACATATTCCATCGCTAAGGTGATCACTTCTGGCGGCTGTTTTGCTGCTTCCAATACCAACGGAGCAAACCAGAAGCTCGCCATTAAGGTCACGCTGAGCACGAATGCCAGCATAGTTGCGCCTTTCACCGCCAACCTAATTTGTATATTACCAAACTCTGGGCGAGCGACGCGCTGACCATAAGCGATCGCAATCAAGTTCGCGACACAACCGACAGTGCTGCTCGCAATAATAAAGATGAAAAAGTAAATAGAGGCACCCAAGCCACCAGCCGCAAGGGCTGACACACTGATACGCGACATCATCCAAACATCGGTAAGGACTAAAGCCATGGATATCAGCTGTGAAATGATCAAAGGGAATGCAAGAGTGAGTATTTTTTTCATGAGCGCCTCAGTTAATTCCGCCCAAAATACGATCGATGAGGCTGGCGTTCAATTGATAAATTTGCGACTCTAACATTCCATAAACTCATGCGAACGAATTATGACCCCATATCCTAGCTTGCCATCCTCACATAATGGCTTAAAAGCCTTTGAAGCTGCTTCAAGGCTGATGAGCTTTACCTTGGCTGCCGATGAGCTCAACGTGACACAGAGTGCGATCAGCCGTCAGATCAAACAGCTTGAAGATGAGTTAAACGCATCGTTGATTATTCGTAAGCATCGAGCGATTGAATTAACCGAACAAGGTCATGATTTGTATGTGGCTTTGCGTGATAGCTACGGCAATATCGAATCGGTGATCGCATCTTGGAGTGAACCAAAACAGAAGCGGATTGTGATTAAAGCGACCCTGAGCTTTGCGACGCGAGTGTTGATCTCTAAGGTTCGAGAATTAAACGAGCGTTACCCCGATTACGAGATCGTGATTGTTCCTGTGATTGAAGAAGATGAAGCGATCAACAGCAGCGAGTATGACTTGTTGATCTTCCACACTCGCTTTAAAAAACGATACGACAATACACCTGATATCACATTCTTACGTGAAGAGTTCATGGCGCCGGTCTGTTCTACTAGCTTAACGAATTCTGCCAGTTTAACGACGCAAGACACCGACCTCGATTCGATCTTAACTATGCCAAGGCTCCATCCCACCTTAGATCATCATGACTGGAAAGTATGGCTAGCCGATGTCGAGTTCCCGCCGAAAAAGCCCGTCAGAAACACCAGCTTCTTGTCGTTAGATTTAGCGCTCAGTGCATGTTTATCGGGGGAAGGTGTCACGGTGACAGATTTGCTTTTGGTATTACAAGAACTTCAACGAGGCTTTTTATACTGCCCTAAAAACGCCAAGATCCAACACAGTGCTTGGACTTACTTTGGCCACCAGCGTACTCATTCGCCGGTAATAAATGACCTGATTGAATGGCTGAAAGGCGAAACAGCGAAAGAAATTGAATTACTGAAAGCGCTATCCCATCAAAACCATTGGTCTGGAGTCATCCAAGATCATTAAGGGATCTACACCTAAGATTTCAAAATCGCATTAACCTTATAATCCATAACGTTTATTTATTGATTCGAATGACCTATCTTACGCCCTATGAACCAATACACAGATATTGGCATCTTATTCTTAGGAGAAAGTCATGGAACAACAACGTCTAAAAGTCGCGATTATCGGCGCAGGACTAAATGGTTTGGCACTCGCGTTATCACTGCGTAAATTTGGTATTAAAGCTCGAATATACGAGAAGGCTGCACAACCACGAGCTGACGGTACTGGCATCATTATGTGGCCAGAGGGCATGCAGGTACTTGCGGCACTGGTTGGTGTCGATAAAGTCAAAGCTTCGTGCAACCAAGTCGATACCATCTCGACATTAACGGCGACAGGATTGCCAATCAACACGCTCAATATGAGTGACTCGCCAAGCAAAGCCAACGCGCCAATTGGTTTGTTTCATCGCAGCCGTTTATACCAGCTGCTATTAAATGAGCTAGGAGACGACTGCATCGTTACCAATCAAACCTGCTCTGTTGTTCAAAACGATGATGAGCCGCAGATTCTGATCAATGGCGAACCCATTGATGCGGATATTATTGTCGGTGCTGATGGTGTGTTCTCTCAAGTGAGAAAGTTTGTTGCACCTGATGTGTCTTTAAGACAACCGAACGTCTACTGCTGCCGCGGTGAGATTGATTTCAAAGCATCAGAAATCAGCGATGATGAGTGTTATGTTTTTGCGGGTGATAAATCTCGTATCGTAACCTACACATACGACCGAGAAACCCAAGGTAAATACTGGTTTGCAGCATGCGCTGTTAAAGAAGGTGAAACACTGTCTAAACAAACCGTGTTAGAGCAGTTCTCGCACTATCCGAGCTACCTACTGGATATGATCCGAGATACGCCTGAATCGAAGATCTTGCCTTCTCCACTCACCGATGTTGCCCCATTTGATACTTGGTATCGTGGCAATGCTGTTCTATTGGGAGATTCCTGTTGCGCAGTGCTCCCGACCATGGGGATCGGATTCAGCTTGGGCATTGAGAACGCTTACGTGTTGGCACAAAGTATTGCTTCTAATTTTGAAGGCACAGAGCAAGCATTCAAACGCTATCAGCAGCGCGCTCAGAAACGTTCACATGAACTACAAAATATCACACACCGACTCAGTGAATTGACTTACAAAGATGAGTTCAACCCAGTTGAAGTAGCCGATCTTTATCAACAGTTTGCCGTTGCCAATAGTCGCTCGCCTTTCTAAAAATTTGGCTCGTAAAAACGCGCCAGTCGCCATCTACTCTTTTGCAAAACAATAAGCCGCAGCACTTGCTGCGGCTTATGCTTTCTACCAATGGTGTTCGCTCTATTGAGTAATCATTAAAGCTTAAACATACGCGCACTGCGTGGTGGTAGGTTGAACGTATGGTAGCGAGAAGAAATGGTTTCTGTCGCGCTGCTTAATACGTCTTTGTATTGAACATTCCAATTGAACTCATGCTGGTAAGTATCGACTGTCACGCCACGCGTTTCGCCACACTTGTTAATGCCAACCACACCTTCTTTGCCACGCTTAAAGAGCAAAGTACATTGGTCGCTCGAAATCATCGTCATTGATTTACCTTGCATCGCGTTGTGAAAACTCAACATGTTTTTCATTGTCGAGCTATTCCACACATTGCCCCAGCGACCGTTATCCTTATCTTCAGAATCAGGAAGGTCATCACTGTAGATCAACGGTGTGCCGCCATCTTTACCAAGGATATAAGCGTAAGCGAGCTGCTCGTCTTGTGGATCCATAATTTGGTAACGGAAGCCGTCATTGGTTGGAATATCATGTGTGATCGCAAAAGTAATTGAGCGGTTATCATCAAGTGCCTGACCGTACGCTTTAGGATCATGCAGTTGATTTAAACCGCCGCTCATTGAGAACGCCGAGCGAATCGATGCAAACAACGGGAAATCGTAAGCAGAGTGATTAGTATTATTCAGGTAAGGCGCTAGGAACGATTCATAGCCGCTGTTCCCTGCTCCACCACTGGTAATAACTTCACCGAACACATGCATGTTCGCAGTAATTTCAGACGTGAATACCTGATCGATTTGGTATTGGCTCATGTGTTTGACGGCATCAATACGGAAACCTTTGATCCCCATATCTTTTAGTGCTTTCAGATATAAACGTTGTTGTGAAACCACCCAGTTGTTTGGATCTAGATCAGGCAAACCCACATCACCATCGGCACCACACAAACGCCAATACTGAACGTGACCAGGGTCGTTCCAATCTGAAATACAGCCCGCTGGATGAAAGTCGTTCGCTGACACATAACCTTGTGCTAGGTTGCCAAACAGAGTCTGGTCGGCATAGTAGCTTGAACGGCTAGCATAATCGTTTAGCACTTCTGTGCCAGGGTAATTCAAGTCACTTCGCTTCCAGCTTTCATTCGCCATATGGTTGAGTACCACATCGGCATACACATCGACGCCCACACCTTTGAGAGCGGCAATCATTGCGGCTAAATCTTGTTTGTTGCCTAAAGGAGAATCAATGGTGCGTAGGTCTTGAGGTTGGTAGCGAGCCCACCATTGACTGCCACTCGATTTCATTGCAGGCGCAACAAGCACTTTCTTATAACCAGCTTGAGCAATTTGATTCGCGTTGGCCGTCACATCTGAATACTTCCAATTGAACGCGTGCAAAATAGTATCGGCGTAAGTCGCGGAACTGAAAGAACAAACAGCAAGGGCGGATATGAGTAGGGTATTTATTGGTTTCATAAAAATGTCTCTTATTATCTATTCATCGAAATAATAAGAAGACAAAATCCAATTGAAACCAAAATAAGTCAGAGTTGAATTAAGGTCACTCTCTGTTGGGGTTGATTTTATAAAACTGAGTCATGGTAGATATTACGTAGAGGCCGATTGAATGATAGCAATCCTGACTTTTGATTAGTATTTTCAGAACAATAAACGGACAAAGACTTTGGTCGAAGATCCTAAACTACGCTATGATTCCTTTTCCTTCAGCCTATTGATCTTTTTATGTCTTCTTTCTCTTTTTCACAAATCCCTGTTGGGGTTCGATTCATGATCCTCTCCGCTTTTGGATTCGCACTGATGTCAGCTTGTGTGAAATACATCAGCAACTATGGCATACCTGTATTTGAAATCGTTGCTGCAAGGGCTTTGGTGTCTTTGATCATCAGCTACATCGACGTAAAACGAAAAGGCATTTCAATCTGGGGTAATAACAAACCTTTGTTGTTTGTTCGTGGCGCGGTAGGTACCGTAGCACTGATGTGTGTTTACTACGCTGTAACCACTCTTCCGTTAGCAGAAGCAACTATCCTGCAATACGTACATCCTGTATTTACTGCGTTGCTGGGTGTGTTATTCCTCAAAGAACGCGTCCAAAAATCGACCATGATCTGCATTGCATTTTGCCTAGCGGGATTATTGGTGATGGTGCAACCAAGCATGAACAGCGGCGCGAGCAGCGAATTACCTCTATTCAGCATTATGGTGGCGTTATGTGGCGCGTTTGGTAGCTCAATTGCTTACGTGATTGTGAGAAAGCTGAGCCAGACGGAAGACAGCTCTGTCATCATCTTCTACTTCCCACTGGTTGCCCTACCTATCTCCACAGCCCTTATCTGGAACGACTTTGTATGGCCGAGCTTATTCCTAACCGTGATGCTGGTTCTGGTCGGGATTTTCACTCAAATCGGCCAATACGGGTTAACCAAAGCGATGCAGACACAAGCCGCGGGCAAAGCTTCGGCTTACTCATACGTTCAGATCGTATTCTCGGCACTGTTAGGCGTGTGGATCTTTAATGAGATTCCATCAGTTTGGACTTATCTAGGTGGTGGCCTGATCGTGACTGGCGCGCTAATCAATGTGTTTGGCAAACAACTATTGGTGCCGTTCAAAGCTAAGTAGATAACCAAACTAAAGATCAGTTAGCCAATCAGCTAATCAATAGATCTAAAAAGGGCATTGCGGAATATTCCACAATGCCCTTTTCTGTAAGTCTTCCTAGCACCCTTTCTTAGACGTTTTATTTCGAACAAACTCGCTCTAGCACACCTACTCTATTAACGAATTTTATTACGTGGCATTGCGTAGCTTGGGATCATCGCTCAGGTATTCAACGAACTCAATTTCAAAACCAGCCGGATCTACAAAGTAGACGTTTTTTCGATAAGGTTCTTCGGCACCGGGTTTGGCTATTGGGAAGCCCGCGTCGATAAGGCGTTGAATGACGCTCTCAATGTTATTGGTCACATAAGCGAAGTGCGCGAGGCCAACCGAATGCCCTGCTAAGTCTCTATTTTCACCCTCACCATGATCACTCATCGCGATATATTGGTATTCGTCGCCAAAATGCAGCCAGTTACGTGGCTTGCCTGACCATTCGCCTTTTCCTTCATCACGGACGTACCAATGAGGGAACGCCGCTTTGTAGAAAGTCAGCATTTCAGGGATATCCTTAACGACTAAATTCACATGTTCAAGTTGGATCATTCTTCTCTCCTTAAAGTATTCTCGTAAGCAACGGAGTTCATGCTAATACTTCAAGTTAAGTTGAGGTAAAGGATTAATTTACGTTTATTTTCGAGAACGTTTTTAGAGCCCAAATTGTTCGGCTTTTGATGCCATACAAATCTAAGTTTAGACGACCTAATCTAATGTGACTTCCTTGCCTGTATTCTGTTCTTTGTGCTTAATACCCGTCACTTTATGGGAGGTGTTCTCTCCAAACCACACCTCCCACAAAGTGAGCCGATGAAATGGATGTTGTATGCAGGCCTCCCCACAGTGATCGCAATGCAGAACCAAACCGTAGTTAATTCAAATACAAGCACTTAGCATATTTCATCGACTGCGCAACGGGAGTGGTACATGGACAACAGAATCACCATTATTGAGTTTCTCAGAGTGTTCGATTGCATTCGATCATCTGGCGAGCAATTGGACAGTAAATATCAATTGGGTGAGATGGTAGCCTGGCACGATTACGACGGCTACACCTGTTGGTTAAGCTACAGAGACGTCACGGTAACACTGATGTTCCATGGTTCATTGAAGATCGAATACAACAAGGCATCGAACTATGAAGACTTCATCAAGCGTTGTTTAGCTATGCTTGAAACTGAACCTTCTCCGTAACCTATCCATAGCGAACGAGTAAATAATGGAGAAAATCATGAACGAATCCGACTTTAGAACGCATTCAATGCGTAAGCGAACAGCGCCTTTATGGTTAATGTTCTGCCTTTCTTTTTTATGGTCTAAAGCGTCAACAGCTGGAACAGAGATGATAGATTTCACACAAGCGAACGAACATAAGAATTGGACAGCGACCAACGACAATGTAATGGGTGGCATCTCAACAGGCGGATTCATTTATGATGATGGGATAAGTCAATTCAGGGGTGAGCTATCGTTAGAGAATAACGGTGGTTTCAGTTCAATCAACCGCTCCGTTGAATCCATTAACTCTGATGTGGACAATATAGAGCTGAAGTTTGTTGGCGACGGCCGAACTTATCAATTACGGTTCACAACTTGGATAGATGGAAATAGAACTAACTACAAGCACAGCTTTGAAACCATCAAGGGTGAGCAACTCAAGAAAGTCTTCCAACTAAACGAGTTTAAAGCCGTGTTCAGAGGTCAATTACTCAGTGGTGCGCCAAGACTTGAAGCTCAAGACATCAAACAAATTGGCTTTTTGATTGCAGACAAGCAGCCCCGGACCTTCGAGCTAAACCTAATTCAGATTCAATTCAAAGCATCCCAAAAATCTGAGTAAATCACAGATAAACAAAAGCCCCTGATATCTTACCGATTTGCGAATGATATAAGGGGCTTGCTGTTCAAAAGATCAATACTTCAAACCGTCAAAGATCTAAATCATTAACTATTAATATTTAATGGCTGTTTTACCAATCGAGGCACTGCTTTCAATACGTTGATGAGCATCTTTCAATGTCTCAACACTAAAGCCATTCAATGTGGTGGTCAGCGTCGATTTAATACGGCCCGCATCAATCAAATTCGCGGCTTGGAATAGGATGTCTTGCTGCTTCTGGATATCATCGGTGTTAAACAACGAACGTGTAAACATCAGCTCCCAAATAAAGCCCGCTGATTTGCCTTGCAGCGCTGATAAGTCAATTCCACCATCAAACTCAACAATCGAGCTTATCATGCCTTGAGGGGCTATTAGCTCTACCATCGAATCCCAATGCCCTTTTGTATCAGCAACATTGAAGATGTAGTCTACATGTTGGATACCTTGCTCTCGTACAGACTCAACCAAGTTACGGTGATTCACCACATAATCCGCCCCCATATCCCTAACCCACTGTTCCGTTTCAGGTCTTGAAGCTGTAGCGATAACATTTAGGTTGGTCAGTTGCTTAGCCAGTTGAATCGTAATTGAACCTACACCGCCTGCTCCACCAATGATCAGGATAGACTTTTTCTCTTCAGGGCGAACACGCAGGCGGTCAAACAACGCTTCCCATGCCGTAAGTGTTGCTAGTGGCATAACGGCTGCAGCTTCATCAGAAAGACTCGTAGGCGCTTTAGCCGTAATACGGTAGTCCACAGCTTGGTATTCTGCGTTAGCACCTATACGTGTTACGTCACCTGCATAGTACACACGGTCACCGACTTCGAAACCTTCAACGTCAGCACCTTTGCCAACAACTTCACCGACTGCGTCATAGCCCAGCACCTTAGGTTGTTCGAGTGTTTTATCCTTAGCATTACGAATACGAATTTTAGCGTCTGCAGGGTTGATAGAAGTCGCGCTCACCTTTACCAACAAGTCATTATTTTTTAGTTCTGGCAGACTCGTTTCAAACTCAAACAAACTCTCTTGCTCGGTAATCGCAAGTGACTGAGTAAATCCAATAGCTTTCATTTTTGATGGTAGTGACATTGTGCTTTCTCCTTGAATTAGACGAGTTAATCTTAGTTAATTCCCACCCGAGATAAACCGCCTAATGTTTGAATGATTCTCAAATAATTTTTGATAATAGTATTGCCGCTATCTGGGTAATGCAGACATCTAACTGCATTGCCAACGGCTTAGAGGTTAAATCAGGCCGTTCTCAATCAACCAATCATATGTGACTTGATCTTGTGATTTACCTTCACGGCAAACTTTGTAATCCAGTTCGGCAATAATATCGTTCGAGAAACGCAGTGAATCCAGCTTCTGAATCTGTTCTTCACTGAACAAGTGCTTCTTGTCATCTCTTAAAAGAAGTACCGCTCTATCGACAATTCCAAGCAAGCCTTTAGGCTCTTTGAGTTCGCGAATATCGTAGCGATAATGCAGAAACTGCGGTTTCCACAAGGGCACGATGACCCACTCTTTGTTTGCGACCGCACTTTCAAATGCATCAAAACAATCCGCTTCACTTCCAGAGAAGAATTCGTAGCCGACATCGCTCAGGCCATAGTCTTTCATCATCTGGATAGAGAAACGTGTGATACCAGCTCCGGGGTTGATACCTTGGATAGTCGAGTTCATTTTCTCGATCACTTCGGCCTTTAATAAATCAGAGACTTCAGAAACCGCATCTTCAGGCACATAATCTGGTACGCCCCACAACGCATAAGGTTCATAATGAAGCCCAAGCTCAATAAGCGGCTCAACTTCTTCAACGCCCGCTTTGTAGATACCGTGACTTGATGGCAACCACGCAGAAGAAAGCATATCCACTTGGCCTGCTTTCAGCTTTTCAAAGTTCTCCTGATGTGGAGAGAAAATACGCTCTACCTCAAACCCCATGGCTTTTAATACATTGGCAATCAATGATGCGGTCGTACGGTGGAACGACAAATCCGTTACACCCATTGTGATTTTCTTAGTCATCTTACTTCCCCTAGATCATAGGCTTCGTCCATACAGTGCGTACTGCGCTACGTTGTCGATATGGCAAAATGATAGTGAGAAAATTACTAATGAAAAACAGCCTCACATTTGAATTATTATCAAATTAATTTTGACAATTAAGTGTTTGAAGCTAACTTAGAAGCGATAAGTAGGGATAACCCATTTGCAGAGTGTGAAGGGGAAATATCCCAAATCCATGTTTAGAACATAATTCAATACAGGTAGATAACATGCTTCTTGAAGACTTACAGGTCATTTTGAAAGTAGCGGAGTTTCGCAGTATCACTGCAGCAGCCACCAACCTAGACATGCGAACAGCCACTGCCAGTGCTGCCGTTAAACGTGTTGAAGCCGCGTTAGGTGCTGAATTGTTTGTCAGGACCACGCGCCACCTTAGGTTGTCTACCGCGGGTGAGCGTTATCTGCCTGAATGTGAACAAGCATTGAAAATGTTGGAGCAAGCAAAGCTCAACATACGAGAAGAACTTGGGGTTGTCGACGGTGAAATTCGTATTGCGCTTTCATCAGATCTAGGGCGTAACCTAATCATACCTTGGTTAGATGAATTCTTGCTTGAATACCCAAAAGCGACGCTTCGCACTAGCATCAGCGATAGCAATATCGACTTCTACCGAGATTCCGTCGATATGGCGCTGCGTTACGGTTCCCCAACCGATGCGAACATGTATGGTTTTAAGATATGCGATGTGCCTAGGGCATTGTGTGCTGCTCCTGAATATTTGGCTGAAATGGGAACACCAAAACAGCCTAGTGACTTAGCTCAGCACAATGGTTTGCTTTACCAACTCCACGACATGTTGCAAGACGAATGGGTGTTTCACGATGGCAATCAAGATCATAAAGTGAAGCTTAAAGGGAATCGTGCATCGAACGATGCTGACCTTGTGAGACGTTGGTGTATTGCAGGGAAAGGTATCGCAATAAAGTCTTGTTTAGATATGTCGAAGCACTTGCTCTCTGGTGAGGTCATCAAAGTTATGCCTGAATTCAAACCAACGCCAACCGAACTTTGGTTAGTGTGTCCAAGTCGTCAATCCATTACACCGACCGTTCGCTTGTTAAGAGACTTATTCAGAGAGAAAACCTCAGCGATCCTTTCTCAATTGGGTGACCAAGGTATTATAGAAAATAAAACATCATAGGATCTAATGCAGCTTAGAGATAAGATGTAGAGATACAAAAAAGGCGTTAGCGAACTTCAATTCGCTAACGCCTTTAATCATTTGAACATCATATGGGTATGATGAACATACTGACTGTATTACAAGTACTTGGTTTAATACCCTTAATACAAGAGCTTAGTTTGACTCGTCTTCAACAACGTCACAATCTGCACAACACTGAAGAGCGATTTCATGCTCGAAAGTGATGGTGTCTTTGCCTTCTTCCAGTAGCTCTGCGATTTCATCCGCAACTTCTTTCTCATCATCCGCTTCGATGTCGCTTGCTAGCTCTTCTTCTGAATAACCGAAGAAGTTTAGTAGTAGGTACTCACGAGCTTCATCTTTAGTACAAACCACGTTTGCTGAAAGATCAGGTGTAATCTCACCTTGCGCAAGAGTCGCTGTCAGTTGAGCGATAGCATCCTCTTTCATCGCAGGCGTTAACCAACCAAGATCAGTACTTACCGTTGTTTTTTTACAGTCGAAGCAAGGCAGTTGGTGAAAGTAGTATTGAAAGCTAGTCATAAGTAATTTCTTCTTTAAATGTTATATAGCGAGATTATGCGCGTTTTGTAGCAAAATACTATCTCAATCACAACCTAAGGCTGTTTCGATCTGAATATTTTTACCAAGTTCAGAGCGCCATAATGACGACTAATAAATTGAAGGCTTCTCTCACTTGGGAGATCATCTCATTACGACGAAGTTTGCGTAGTCTTGTCTACTCCACGCGACTTAGCCTTGTAATTGTGTAACCAGCAACAAAATAATCCGATGCACAGACCCCAAAATGCACTGCCGATCCCTAGTAAATTGGTGCCAGAAGCCGTGAATAGGAAAGTAAAAAGTGCAGGCTCTCGATAGTGGTTGTCTGCCATCGAAACGGCTAAACAATTCATCAATGTAGGCATCACTGCTAAACCCGCGACAGCTATCACAACCGCTGAAGGAACCGCGCTAAACAACGATACGAATGACATCCCCATCACACCAGCTAACAGGTAAAATACACCCATCGAGACCCCAGCCATATAACGTGTTTTTGGATTATCATCTGCATTAGGGCCCATGCAGATCGCCCCTGTAATTGCTGCAAGGTTATACGCAAAGCCACCAAGCGGGGCCAATAGTAGCCCGGTCACACCAGTGGTGGTGATGATCTTAGATGAATCAACTTGGTATCCGTTCGCTTTAAGCACAGCAAAACCTGGTAAGTTCTGCGAAGCCATAGTCACAATAAACAGTGGGATACCGACGCTAACCAACGAGAAGAACTCAAAATCAGGCATAATGAAAACCGGTACAGTTAAACCGACTGTGACCTGACTAACATCAAGTTTGCCAAAACCAATACACATCACCAAAGCAATAACGAAAATGCTTGGGATCAGTAAGTTTCCTAACCTTGCTTTAGCCAAAATAAATACAGCAAGCATGACCGCAACTATCTGAACTTCTTCCATTAACGACGTAAATAAACCCAAACCAAACTGCAACAAAATCCCCGCCAGCATGGCAGATGCGATTGATGTTGGAATCTGTTTGAGTACCTTCTCAAAGATTCCCGCTAAGCCAACCAGCGTGATCAACAAAGAGCTAAAAAAGAACACCGCAACCGCCTGATTCATTGTTAGCCCTTCCAAAGAAGTAATTAACAACGCTGCTCCGGGGGTCGACCAAGCCGTAACCACAGGTTTCTTGTAATAGAGCGAGAGCAGTATCGTAGTGGCGCCCATGCCAATTCCCAACGCCCAAAACCATGACGCGACTTGCTCTTCAGTTGCTCCTGCACTCATTGCCGCTTGGAAAATGATCGCTGCAGCACTCGCATAACCGATGAAAACAGCAATAAAGCCGGTACTGACGTGAGAAAACTTTAGCTTAGTCATGTTAATTTGTTCCTGTGTGCGTTATAACGTCCATATATTGAACTTAGCACCTGTGCGCTATAACGCACAACTGATTTTTTAAAAAAATTTGTAGAGAAAAGATGCAAACAGAAATTAAGGTCGGCGTTAACTTGAAACGTCTTCGCCAAGAGAAAGGCTGGAGCTTAGACAAAACGGCAAAAGCAACAGGCGTGAGTAAAGCAATGCTAGGACAAATTGAACGTGGAGAATCAAGCCCAACAGTCGCTAAGCTCTGGCAGATAGCTTCTGGGTTCGAGGTGTCACTTTCGAGTTTTATCGCTGCTAGCTCAAACAGTGAACTGACGAGCTTATTTAGAGATGCAAACGAACTAAGGCATGAGGAATACAACATTGGTTTCTTCGTCAGTTTGTTGTTTCCTTTTGAGGAAGCACTAGGGTTTGAAATATTCGAACTCACTCTAGTACCCGATTACCAGCATGAATCCGAACCGCATAACGCAGGCGTTACTGAGCACATTTTATGTATTTCGGGAGAGATGGCTGTGCTGTTTGATGGTGAGTGGCAAACGTTACACGCAGGGCAAGCCGTTCGCTTCAATGCCAACCAGAACCATGGCTACAAAAATATCGGTGAAGGAAATGCCGTATTCCACAATGTGATTCACTACCCCTACAGCAAGCAATAGTGCCGAATTTGTCGATAACGGATGTTTAGAGCTAACCGGATGCTTAGCTCTAACGGATTAATGGCAGACCACTGGTTAGTATTCACTTAGAACGACTATACGTTGACGACCATGCTGCCATCTTCTGCTTGATAACGAGCCCATAGTTGAGAAAGGCTTTCTTTATTAAGCTGTATCTCTTTTTCTTTCAGAAACGCTTCGTTGTGCAGCTTCGAATACGAGCGCTCAGCAAGGTCACAGCTAAATGTAACGATGGTTTTCCCCTTCCCCATTCTAGCCGCAGCGTATAGCGCTCCTGCTACGTTCAACGACGAGCTGCTTCCTAGAAGAATACCGTCATGTTCCGCAACAAGGCGGGATATCGTAACCAAATCCTGATCGGGCAGCGTGATTGCACGATTGATTTTTGCCTGCCTGAAATTTTCAACCGTTCGCATGATCCCTATGCCTTCCGTGAACGAGCTACCTGTGGATTGATACTGTCCATTACGGAGAAACGAATAAATGCCAGACCCATTTGGGTCAACCAACCAAGTTTCGAGATTGGGTTGCTGCTCAGATAGGTAGTGTGAGTTTCCAGCAATAGTTCCTCCAGTTCCCACCACTGAAACTAGAGCATCAATATTCCCTTGGGTTTGCTGCCAGATCTCCGGTCCAGTATTTAAATAGTGCGCTCGATAATTACTGAGATTTTCGAACTGATCTGCCCACCAGAAATTCTCATTTTCGACACCTATCCGCTTAGCCGTGTGGTAAAAGTGTTCAGGATTTGCAAAAGGACAAGGGTCGACCAATAACAATTCAGCGTTATAAAGCGAGATCATACGTTCTTTCTCTTGTGCCTGCCCTCTTGGCATCACCACCAACATTTTGTAACCGAGGGATTTGGCCACTAGAGCAAGGCCAATCCCCGTATTTCCTGCGGTACCTTCGACGATTGTCATTCCCGGCTTCAGCTTACCGGCTTCTACTGCATCCATAACCAACTGAAGTGCCGCTCTATCTTTAATCGAACCACCCGGGTTCTGGTGTTCGCACTTAAGAAGAATCTCACAACCTGATATCTCTGAAAGGCTGTTGATTCTAACAAGATCGGTATCGCCAATGAGTTCACTGAGATTGTTTGCAATATGGGCAGATGACATCGCGACTCCATTTATTTGTTAAGGGTGAGTTTGTTCATCGATTGAGTTGTCGATGATCATAAGCGTAGCTCTGAGCCCTGCTTAGTCAAGGAGTGCCGGATTTGAAAAGACTCTCATTTTCTAAATAGCAATTATAATTAGGGGTGATCGATTAAATTGAGGGTAGCAAAATGTTTCTAAAAGAGAAAAAGAGCGGTGACCTCGTAGATGTTACTGAAATGACCAAATTGACCAACTTGTTTCAGGACAGCATCGAAGGTCGGTTTCAAGCTGGCGAGGAACAGCAAGACCCTGAGATGTTTAAAAAGTCCGAACTGGTGTTTATGTCAGGTGAAGAGTTACCTCGATGTTGGACAGATCCAAACTACCGCTCAGAGGTTAAATAACTTTAACGATTCCGGAGCACCATAACACTCTGTTCTAACAGCGTTTGACGATAGCCATGTGGACTACGTAATGGCATAGTTAATTTGGCCCCGGTTAAAACGTCCAGACGCATCTTTACTAGACACAAAAAAGCGAGCCACTTGGGCTCGCTTTTTAATATTTGTCTTGCTTAGGCTTTAAACTCTATTACAGAAGTTCAACCGACTGTTGAGCAATCACGAATTCTTCGTTAGTTGGAATAACCATTGCTACCGCGCCAAGCATTTCTGATTTAGCGATGATGCCTTCAGCGCCAAAGCGAGCTGCTTCGTTACCAGCTACATCTTCAACAAAACCAAGAATCTTAAGGTTGCTTAGGATCTCACGGCGAATTGGTAGTGAGTTCTCACCAATACCACCTGTGAAGATGATGCCATCTAAAGAATCTAGCGTTGCAAGGTAAGAAGCAACGTATTTCGCTACGCGGTAAGTAAACACCTCAAAAGCCAGTTTCGCGCCTTCGTGGCCCTCTTCCATTGCTTCTAAAATGCCACGAGCATCGCTCGTAAGACCAGACACGCCTAGGAAGCCAGACTCCTTGTTTAGAGAGTTGAATACTTGCTCTTGTGACCAACCTTTCTTAAGTAGGTACTCGATGATACCTGGGTCTAAGTCACCACAACGTGTGCCCATCATAAGGCCAGAAAGCGGTGTGAAGCCCATTGATGTATCAACACTGTTACCATCTTTGATAGCACATACTGAAGCGCCGTTACCTAGGTGAACAGAGATGAAACTAGATTCTTCAACTGGCTTGTTGACCATTTTCGCTGCTTCACGGCTAACGAAGTAGTGGCTAGTACCGTGGAAACCGTAACGACGAACGCCAAAGTCTGTGTATAGCTCTTTTGCGATTGCACCCGTAAATGCACGTTGTGGCATTGTTTGGTGGAAAGCAGTATCAAACACAGCGAACTGAGGTAGAGAAGGGAAAGCTTCAATCGCAGCACGGATACCAATAGCACCAGCAGGGTTATGAAGTGGAGCTAGATCAGACAGGCTTTCAATCTCATTCGTTACCTCTTCTGTAATACGAACAGTCTGAGTGAACTTTTCGCCACCATGAACGATACGGTGACCGATAGCTACGATATCTGCCGTAAAGCCTAGGTCTTCCATCAAGCCTACCAACTTGCCAATGGCAATTTTGTGGTGGTTACCCTCACCTTGAATAGCAATTTCTGTTTTCTGACCTTGATACTTCCAGCTCATGCGAGCATCTTCAAGACCAAAACACTCCCCTAAGCCACTTAATACTGCGTCACCAGAAACAGAATCGATGACAGCAAATTTAAGGGAAGAACTACCCGAGTTAATAACCAGAACAAACGAATTAGACATTGGATATGGATCCTGTTTCAGTACGAATTTAGTGAAGTTTGCGCTTCAATTTTAGTTAAGTCTATTATTCAATAATTTTTGAATCTTTCAACTTTTGTTTTGCAAAAACCACCAAATGAACACAATTAAGTTGATCTTAGTCATCAATTCATTTCTTTCGAGAACGAAAATTAAAAAATAGTTGAATTAGATGAAGTAAATGCACTTATGAAACTGATAGGTTCATACAAACCACATTGAGAGCAAAGTCATCTTGTATTGAAATCTTATCCATAAGTCCAATTCATAAACTAAGCCCATAAAGCCCAAAACAAGCTAGCGTTCTACGCTACGACTTAAAAAATACAGTACGACACTTAAATATAGAGCGGTTGGTTACCAATACCCGCGAATAGACATTAAGGCGTTTCTCTTTGCCTCATAATTTAAAGAGATCACTTATTCAGCTCGAAAGGTTGAGCTGCTCTTACTTCAAAATTCATTTTTCATTATAGCTGTGCATTTCTTTTGCTAGACAGCGAACGACTCCCGTATCCCCTAACTAAGTATCCTAAACAAAGCCTTAAGCGCATGTGAGTGTGATTGCCATGTGATACGAGGCATTAGCTAAACTTGGGCTTAAAACGTGCTACAGGCGCGAAAAATAAAATAACAGGCACAAAAAAGCCGAGCATTATGCTCGGCTTTTAAATTCACTGTTTAAGCTATTCGTCTATAAGCACTTGGCTTGTAAGCTTCAGCTTAAAACTAAAGGTTGATTAACCTTCGCTGCGCTCTGGACGACGACCACGGTTGCCGCCTGCTGCGTTGCCATGGCCACGTTCGCCACGGTGGTTACCACGGTGATCGCCACCACGGTTACGGTCGAAACGACGTTCGCCATCACGGCCGCCAGCTGAGTTACCATCACGTGCGCCGTCACGGTTGCCACGGTAGCCACCACGACCGCCATTACCACCTTCACGGTTACCACCTTCGCGATTACCGCCTTCACGGTTACCACGGTAGCCGCCGCCATCACGACCGCCACGACCGCCATCACGACCGCCACGGTTGCCATCACGACCGCCGCCGCCACGACGAGGCTCACGGAAGTCGTTGAAATCAACAACTACAGCGCCAGCTTCTTTTTGACGAATGCGAAGTTTGCTTAGCTTACCAGCAGTTTCAGAGTTCATTGCCTTTGGCAGTTGAACGTAAGTAGAACCTTGGTCTAGCTTGATAGCACCGATAGAACCTTTAGTTAGGCCAAGTTCGTTTGCTAGTGCGCCAACGATGTCTTTAACCTGAACGCCTTGCTCACGGCCAACTTGTAGTTGGTACGTATCCCAATCTTGCGTATTGAAGTTACGATCGCCACGACCATTGTCACGGTCTTCACGACGCTCTTTGCGACGGTTCTTATCACGCTCAATAGCAGCGATCATTGGGTCTTCGCCAACGTAGAATAGAGGGCTCTTACCTTGCTGACGCTTAAGAAGCATTGCAGCTAGAGTAGCAGCATCAACTTCTAGAGATTCTTGTAGTGTAGAGATTAAACCTGCGAAGTTTTCTAGAGCTTTGCTCTCTTTCTCAGTTTCAAGCTCAGCACCAAGCTTAGCAACACGTGCAGCAGCAACTTCGTCACGTTGTGGAAGTTGGATTTCTTCCATTTGAGACTTAGTTACACGCTCGATTGTGCGAAGCATACGGATTTGGTTAGTGCGAACTAGTAGGATCGCTTTACCTTTACGTCCAGCACGGCCAGTACGGCCAATACGGTGGATGTAAGATTCAACATCGAATGGGATGTCGTAGTTAAATACGTGAGTGATACGTGGAACATCAAGACCACGTGCTACAACGTCAGTTGCAACTAGGATATCGATAACACCTTGTTTGATGTGATCAACAGTGCGCTCACGTAGAGACTGAGGAATATCACCGTGCAGTGCAGCAGCTTTAAAGCCACGTGCAGATAGCCAATCAGCTAGACGCTCAGTGTCTTGACGAGTACGTACGAATACGATTGACGCGTCAGTTTCTTCAGTTTCAAGAAGACGAGACATTGCTTCGTCTTTTTCTACGCCTTTAACAACCCAGTAGTTTTGCGCTACTTTGTCAACTGTGTGGTTAGTACCAGCAACGTCAACTTTAGCCGGGTTACGTAGGTAACGGTCAACAATAGTCTTAACCATTGGAGGCATAGTCGCAGAGAAAAGTACACGTTGTGCAGATTCTGGCGCTTGCTCTAGGATCCAAGTAACGTCATCTACGAAGCCCATTTTTAGCATTTCATCTGCTTCATCAAGAACAAATGTATGTGCTTCATCTAGGTGTAGACGGTCACGAGTTAGTAAATCTTTAACACGACCTGGAGTACCAACAACAATGTGAGCACCGCGGCTTAGAGCACGCATTTGGTCAACAATTGAAGCACCACCGTAGATTTCAAGAACTTTAAGACCGTTGATGTCACGACCTAAGTTTTTGATTTCCGCAGCAACTTGAATAGCTAGCTCACGAGTAGGAGCCATGATGATTGCTTGTGGTTTGTGTTGGTTCAGGTTGATTTTGTTAAGTAAAGGCAGAGAGAATGCTGCTGTTTTACCAGTACCAGTCTGTGCTTTACCTAGTGCGTCACGGCCTTCAAGAAGAAGAGGAATAGCTGCTGCTTGGATTGGAGTCGGAGAAACGAAACCCATGCTATCAAGAGCTGAAAGAATGTTATCGTTAAGGGCTAATTCATTAAATTGAATTACAGATTCGGACATTGGGATCCCACTATATATAAGTAAACAAAAGGTCCCGGGAGCTCTATCAATTCCAATACTGATCCAATCAGATACTGATTCCATTCAGAGTTACGAAGCAGTAATAAAACACTTCAAGCCATTAGGGACGTCTAAGGGAGGCGGATTATTCCCTAAATGCATAAAAAAAGCCAGAAAAAATTGAAATACATCACATATTTTTCGGTTTTACATCAATACTGGCTATCATATCGTCAAAACTTGATGAATATCTCGTCACAGCACCAAACTTCGAGCAAATTGACCTAGTTAAATAAGAGGGCAATTAATTTACGCTCACTTCGCCTTTCAGTAGTAATCAAGCCTCGCAATGATTATAGTGTGCTCAATTGTCCTCGATAGATAAAAGTCAAATGTTTCAAGATAATCCTCTACTCGCTCAACTCAAACAGCAAATCCAAGAAACCCTCCCTAAAAAGGAAGGTACAATCAAAGCCACTGAAAAAGGGTTTGGTTTTCTCGAAGTCGATAACAAGACCAGTTTCTTTATCCCACCGCCATACATGAAGAAATGTGTGCACGGTGACAAAGTTATTGCCATCATTCGCACCGAGAAAGATCGCGAAGTAGCAGAGCCTGAGGAATTGATTGAACAGGGTCTTACTCGTTTTATTGCTCGAGTGAAGTTGTTTAAAGGTCGTTTGAACGTAGTTCCTGATCACCCGCAACTGAAAAAGCTACAACTTAAAGCGAAAGCAAAGAAGGGTCTAAACCCTGAAACGCTAAAAGAAGGCGACTGGGTTGTTGCTCATATCGTTCAACACCCGTTAAAAGGTGACAACGGATTCTTGGCTCAAATCTCTGAGAAAATCACAGATGCTGATGACAAGATCGCACCTTGGTGGGTAACGCTGGCACAAAACGACCTACCTAACAGCGAACCTGAAGGTATCGATGATTGGAAGATCAATGACGACGCCGATCTTGAACGTATCGACATGACACACATCCCTTTTGTGACCATTGATGGTGAAAGCACAAAAGATATGGATGATGCGCTTTACGCGAAGAAGAAAGAGAACGGTGATTTTGAACTGACTATCGCGATTGCAGATCCTACCGCTTACATCTCTCCAGATGATGCGATGGATAAAGTTGCTCGTGAGCGTGGTTTCACTATTTACCTGCCTGGCCGTAACATTCCAATGCTGCCTCGTGATCTGGCTGACAACTTATGTTCACTGATCGAGAACGAAGTTCGCCCTGCACTTTGCTGCACAGTAACGGTATCTAAAGATGGCGTTATCGGTGATGACATTAACTTCTTCGCTGCCAATATCAAATCTCACGCTCGTCTTGCTTACGACAATGTATCTGATTGGCTAGAAACTGGCGTCTCAGAGAAGTGGCAACCGTCAGAAGAGATCGCTGCGATTGTTTCTGACCTTCATCAATTTGCTCAAGCACGTTCAGCGTGGCGTTCAGCAAATGCGGTTGTGTTCCCAGACCGCCCTGACTACCGCTTTGAGCTTAGCGAAGATAATGATGTAGTGGCTATCCACGCAGACATGCGTCGCAGTGCGAACAAGTTGGTTGAAGAATCTATGATCAGCGCGAACATCTGTGCAGGTCGAGTATTAAAAGAGAGCTTTAACCAAGGTGTCTTTAACTGTCACTCTGGTTTTAAAGCTGAGAAATTAACAGACGTTCTGGAGCTGGTTAACCCAGAAGCCGAAACGCCGTTTACAGAAGAGCAGATCGTTTCTCTGGAAGGTTTTGCTACTCTGCGTCGTTGGTTAGGTTCTTTAGACAACAGCTACTACGACAACCGTATTCGTAAATTCCAAGCGTACAGCGAGATCAGCAATGAACCTGCGCCGCACTACGCAATGGGATTAGACATTTACGCAACTTGGACATCTCCAATTCGTAAGTACGGTGACATGATTAACCACCGTATGCTTAAAGCACACATCTTAGGTAAAGCGCCAATTCAAACACCAGACGAAACCATTGGTGATGAACTTGCCCTGCACCGTCGTCACCACGGTATGGCTGAACGTAACGTTGGTGATTGGTTGTATGCTCGTACTCTAGCGAACGCTCCAGTTGAAGAAACTCGTTTCCAAGCAGAGATCTTCGACATTAACCGTGCTGGTATGCGTGTACGTCTACTTGAAAATGGTGCGGCTGCATTTATTCCGGGCTCTCTCATTCTTAATAATAAAGAAAGAATAGAGTGCAACGGTGATATGGGTACTGTATCTATCGATAAAGAAATGGTATACAAACTGGGAGACGTTTTAGAAGTAGTTCTCTCAGAAGTTAATCAGGAAAACCGTAACTTGGTAGCAAAACCTACACAAGTATTTGCGGACTTGCCTAGCGAGCCTGAAACAACAAACGAAACCGAAGCCTAATTTCTGATAGGTTTACTTCTAAAGGCGCTAATTATTAGCGCCTTTTTTGTAAATGTCTCATGCTTAAACAATACTAAAACCAATAAGCAACTCGTTTACAACGTCAAAGAAGCGCACTATGTCATCGATAACAGTTACTCAATTTAGAAACTTTATTCCCAGGAAACGGGAACGTTACCCCGCCTCTAAAAACGGTATTTTCATCGTTTCGAAAGGCAGTATTTCTTTCACCCTACCTGATGGTACTGAAGCTTCACTTCAAGCCGGCGATTTCACGCTATACAACTCCGGTCAAATTAAAGACATCGACGTTAATACTGAAAACGGTGAATTCAGCGCAACGTGCTTAGACTTCGATTTATCGATATTCCAAAAATTCATCAACCAGTCTGGAGATCTTGAGTCGTTACGCGTCCCTCAGGAATACATCAAGTTCGACCGAGCTGACATCCAAATACGTGAGCTGAAAGAGCTAACTATGTCTCTCGCTGATTCTTCTCCTAAAAATGACTACGCACTCACGCAACTGGGCTTAGCTCTGCTTTCTTTGATGGTTGAGAAGCACCCAGCTCTACTCGTGATCATTGCTCGAGCTGCAAGACTTACCGTCACGCAGAAAGTTATCCACTACATAGAACAAAACATCGAAAACAATATTTCGTTAGACACGTTAGCCAGTTACATGGGCATGTCTCCTGCGACATTGAAGCGACGTCTATCCGCTGAAGACCTTTCTTTTTCAAACCTTTTGAAAATCAAACGTATTGCTCATGCCGCCACCCAACTCAGAACATCCGCTAAATCGATCACACAGATCGCTTATGAGTCTGGCTTTAAGAGTGCAGCGCACTTCAGCACCGCCTTTAAGACGTATCATGGCAAGACACCAAAAGACTTTAGATCACTGATTGCTCAAGCTCAGCAACCCCAAACTCGTTTCAAAACTTAAGTAGTATGGTTAAAAGTTTAACAACCTTGATTTAACAAAGAGGTGGTCGAGGTTGAAACCAACTAGATAGGTGGATGACCTAAGACCACTGCGTTAACTAAGACCAAAAATAAGACTTAGGATCTTTTTCTATTTCAGACAAAATAGCATCAAGATCCTTAGATTTAGGAAGGTAGGGATAAGGTCCCCAATGAATGGAATCGGTGCTGACTTCGGTTTCAAGCGGCACCATAACCAGCCAACACGTCAACGACTCATCAAAAGTAACGCAGGCGATTTCGTTTGTATAATCACTATGGGATGAGTCGAGCAAATAGTGGGCCTGAGAGAACAAGACACCACCCTCACACTCTTCATATAAGGATTTACCTAGCTCGACAGGTAAACTGCGATTTCGAGAAGTACAGAGCTTTTCAGCCCCAATTAAAAGCCGGTTAAGTTCTATATGAATGACGGACATAACACCCCTTCTAATTTAATAGAAATTTCAATCAGTCTCTAATTAGCTTAGGACTCAACAAACACTTTAGCGAACAAGGGCAAACAAAATACCCACCGCGCTCTCATATCCGCTCTTCTTTCGTAAAGCCGTCCCGCGCTCATGAACCAACGTTAGCGGTATTGGTTTAAAGATTCCGGACACTAAATCACGAATATGAATTTTCACAAAAGTGTCATATAACCGACCTATCATATGCGACAAATGTTATTAACTAGGAGTTGTTTATGTTACGAGTCGCGCTTGCCTCTCTTTTATCCTTAGCCCTTTCTTCTCATGCTGCTTATGCACAAGAAACCAATATTTCGGGCTCCACTTCTGTTGCTCGAGTGATGGATGTATTAGCAGAGGAGTACAACAAGACTCATCCTGATAATTACATTGCAGTTCAGGGCATAGGCTCTACCGCTGGCATTACCATGGTGAATAAAGGTGTCGCTGACGTGGGTATGAGCTCACGTTACTTAACCAACCGTGAACAGAGCGAAGAGTTACAGGTATTCCCAATTGCCTTTGACGGCCTAGCAGTCGTAACCAATCGTTCGAACGCCGTGAATAACATCACTCGTGAACAGCTATTCGATATCTACAAAGGTAAGGTAACGAATTGGAAGGAAGTGGGTGGTGCCGACCAACCTATCGCGGTCGTAACTCGTGAAGCTTCTTCTGGTTCACGCTACAGCTTCGAAAGCTTACTTGGTCTAACGAAGATCATTAATGACCGTCGAGTGTCTGACATCAATCCAAATAACTTGGTTGTAAACAGCAACAGCATGGTAAAAACAATCGTTAACCATAACCCACACGCTATTGGCTTTATCTCTGTTGGCTCTGTCGATCGTTCGATTAAGGCAATCACATTTGAAGGCGTCGAGCCGACATCAAAGAACATTGCTAACCACAGCTATGAACTGGCTCGTCCATTTTTGTTACTGCACAAAACAGACGCAGTTTCTGATGAAAGCAAAGATTTCATTAAGTTCGTGAAGTCAAAGCAAGGGCAAGATCTTATCGAAGAATACGGCTATACACGCATTAAGTAGCAAAGAGCTTTTGAGCTATTGAGCTATTGAGCTATTAGTTACGTTAGTAATGCTGTGATGTCTATTTGATATGACACAAACAAAAAGAGAGAGCATTTAGCTCTCTCTTTTTTTGGAATCTATAATCTTCGTCTAAGAATAATTTCTCTTAAAGCAAAGTACTAGAAGTGAAGTTGAATCACCGACACAATCACTGCACCAGGGCGACGAACCCCTTCGATTTCTACGCGGATTTCGCGTTCAATCTCTAAACCCTTTTTGATTGGCGTTACTTTTGTCAACGTGCTCTTAGCGCGAACGTTACTGCCAGACTTAACCGGGTAAGGAAAACGAACTTGGTTAAGACCAATGTTCACAACCATTTTAGCTGTTGGGAATTGAGATTTATCTGGATCAACACTGTCAGTCAATCTTGGAAGAAGAGACAAGGTCAAAAAGCCATGTGCGATAGTCGTTTTAAAAGGTGAATCCGTTTCTGCCTTAGAAGGCTCAGTATGGATCCACTGCATATCTTCAGTCACTAAACCAAACTGGTTAATGCGCTCTTGACTTACATTAATCCAATCGCCAGTATGAATAACTTCACCGATCTGCTGATTAAGCTCATTCAACACAAGTTGTGCTTCAGGCTTAATTTCGATCGGCTTCTCGATCGGCATAACTGGTGCATCTTCATTAACTGCAGGTTGGTGGTGATCACGAACCCATGCGAAGAAATGACTATTTTGCGTGCGGTTCAGGAAGTCGCCCCAATACTCTCTAAGAGCTGGAGACATCCATTGCATAAACTCAGAGTGTTGCGAAGAAACGCTATCGCCTCGGTGTTTAAATAAATCAATGACCTTCATAAGAACCTCAGTGCACAAAAATTTCAATATAACGTGTTAATTTTGAAACACTTCACACTATTGTGCAAATGTTTTCGAGCGTACAAACGTTAGCTGAACCACCATTTACAATTAAATATCAATCACTTAAAAATAAAACATCATTTTATTAGACACCTACTTTTAGAGTGTTAACTCCATCACACAATGAACATTTGATTATATAAACGACTTTTTTCATTCATGATTGGAATAAAAATAAGGCTTAGCATCACACTAAGCCTTATTTTTCGTAAGGGAATGGTTTTTATAAGGAAACGATTTTTACAAGAAAATAGTCCCTATGAGTAAAAAGTTCCTTTACTCATCGTCGAGTGGAATCAACTTAGTATTACCACCGTGTGCCTTCTCACGCTTACGTTGCACGAATGCATAGAAGCCTGGGATTAGGAACGTACCCGCTAACAACACACATAACAGACCACCGATCAGTGAAATACCCAACGAGTTCTGACTCACGTGACCAGCACCCGCTGCGAAGATAAGCGGGAAGATACCTAAGATGAACGACCAAGAGGTCATGTTCACAGCACGGAAACGCAGCGTACCGCCCTTCACTGCCGCATCTTCGATTGATGCATCTTTCTCTTCACGCTCAACTTTCGCGAACTCCACAATCAAGATTGCGTTCTTCGCGGCTAATGCTATCAAGAGTACTAAGCCAATTTGCGCATAGAGGTTAAGCGGCGTTCCAGTTAGGTTCAGAGCTAAGAAGGAACCTAAGGTCGCGACAGGTACCACTAATATAATCGCTATAGGGATTGTCCAACTCTCGTACTGCGCCACCATGAACAGATAGATGAAGATCAGAGCCAGTGCAAAAGCAAAGATCGCTTGGTTACCTGCTAGTACTTCTTGGTAAGCCATGCCTGTCCATTCGTACTGGTAGCCTTGAGGCAGCACGTCAGCTGCGACACGTTCCATCGCTGCAATTGCATCACCACTTGAGTAACCCGGCGCTGGTTGGCCTTGGATTACTGCACTGCGGTACATGTTGTAACGCCACGCCACATCTGGTTCAAAGATCTGATCGTAAGTCACCAATGTGCTTAACGGGATCATCTCGCCATTAGACGAACGTACGTGAAATCGTTGGAGATCATCCATGCTGCTACGGTGTTCACTGTCAGCTTGCATGGTCACGCGGAAGTTCTTACCAAACATGGTGAAATCATTCACGTACAGTGAACCAAGATTACCTTGTAGCGTTTGGAATATTTCCGACAACGGAATGCCTAATTGCTGCGCTTTCTCACGGTCGATATCGATATAGTAGTGAGGAACGTTGGCACGGAAAGTACTGAACGTGTGTGCAATCTCAGGCTGTTTGTTCGCCTCAGCAATCACGTCATTCATTACCATCGCCAGATCAGTTCGGCTACGGCCTAATGTATCTTCAAGAACAAATTCGAAACCAGAAGCAGCACCCATACCCGGAACGGCTGGAGGTCCCATCGCAAATACAATCGCCTGAGGCAGTTCAGTGGCTGCTCGACCATTAATACGTTGCGAGATAGCTTGTGCGGAATGTTGACCATCCAGTGCGTTACGCATATCCCAATCATGCAGCTTTATAAACAGCGACGCGCCATTCGAAGCAGAAGCGCCCGTCATGAATGCGTAGCCGTTAACCAGTGTCACACCATCAACGCCCGGCTCTTGCTCAACCATCTCTAACAATTGCTTTGTCACATCTTCTGTACGAGACAGTGATGCTGCGTCAGGAAGTTGAACGTTAACCAGCAAGATACCTTTATCTTCTTGAGGTACAAACGCCGTAGACGTGGTTTTCGCAAAGTAAGTTACTGCTGCTAGCGCGACTACAAAGAAGGTAAATAGCAAAACGCCCTTTTTCACAAGGAAGCCTGCAATTTGACCGTATTTGTTGGTGACAGATTCAAGACCACGGTTAAACGCTTGGTACCAACGTGCTGTGTTACCACCACCCTGTTTAAGAACCAATGAACATAATGCCGGAGACAAGGTCAGTGCGTTAATTGACGAGATAACAACCGCGATACAGATAGTTAGAGCAAACTGGCGATACATGATGCCTGTAATACCCGGAAGCATCGCTACAGGGATAAACACGGCAAGTAGTACCAATGTAGATGTCACAATTGGACCCGTTACTTCTTTCATCGCGATCAATGTTGCTTTACGCGGTGAGATCGTTGGGTCTTTGGCCATCGTGGTATCTACGTTCTCGATAACCAAGATCGCATCATCTACTACGATACCAATCGCCAATATCAAACCAAACAGGGTTACCGTGTTGATGGTAAAGCCTGTCATCTGCATAATCGCAAAAGTACCAATCAAAGATACAGGAATCGCCACCACCGGAATCAAGGTCGCACGCGCACTACCTAAGAACAGGTACGTTACCGCGATAACCAGCAAAATTGCTTCGATAAGTGTTTTGACTACGCCTTTGATCGACTCTGCAACGAAGAGTGTGGTGTCATAACTCGCCTCATAAGCAACGCCTTCAGGGAAGTTTTTGCTTAGATTGTCTAGCATCGCCATTACCGCTTTACCACTTTCCAGTGCGTTAGCGTCTGACTGAAGTGACAGCGTTACGATTGAAGCATCTTGACCACGGTATTTACCATTACCATCGTAGAACTTTTTACCAAGCTCAACGCGTGCAATGTCTTTTAGGTAAACCGTTGAACCGTCTTGATTTGCACGAAGCACAACATTTTCAAACTCGTCAGCCGTTTCTAGTCGGCCTTTTGTTACCAAGTTGAACTGCACTTCTTGCGCGTCATTATAAGGCGCGGCTCCAATACGGCCTGCAGCGACTTGAACGTTCTGCTCCGCCAACGCGCGATTCACGTCAGAGGTGGTTATATTCAGGTTAGCCATTTTCTCAGGATCTAACCAAACACGCATCGCGTATTCACCACCACCCAAAACGTTAACTTCACTAATGCCCTTTACACGAGCCAATTGGTCTTTAATGTTTAAGTTCACGTAGTTGATCAAGAATTGATCGTCGTATTCACCGTTTGGCGAATAGAAGTTCAATACCATCAAAAGGTCAGGTGAACGCTTTTTAACGGTGACGCCCACCATTCTAACTTCTTGAGGAAGCTTTGATTCGATTTGAGCAACTCGGTTCTGAACGTTGACCTGAGCCATATCAGCATCAGTACCAACATCAAAGGTCACGTTAAGGTTGTATGAACCATCATTAGCACTCTTAGAAGACATGTAGATCATATCTTCAACGCCGTTAACCGACGTTTCTATGGGGTCGGCTATCGCCTGTTCTACTACTTCAGCACTTGCACCTGTATAGAACGCTGTAACACTAACCGAAGGCGGACTAATTTTTGGATATTCCGCCACTGGCAAGATAGCGAGAGAGATCGCACCCGCCAATGTTAAGATTATGGATATTACAAGGGCAAACTTAGGCCTTTGAATAAAGAAACGACTCAACATAAATAAGCCCCTTACTCAGCTTGTTCAGCAGTAGGTTGAATGCGAACAGACATACCATTACGCACACGCTGTAAGCCTTGAGTGATCACCGCGTCGTCCTGCTCTAATCCAGAGTGAACAATCACACCACCTTCAACTTGTCGGCCCATCTCGATGTTTCTACGTTCAGCTACTGGGGCAGCCTCACCTTCCACCAGCACCATCACAAAATCACCTTCTAGATCGGTTTGAACCGCACGGCGAGGAATAGTAACTACGTCGATAGATTGCTTCTCACGCAAGTCAACACGAACATGTTGCCCCGGCAACAATTGCTGTTCTGGGTTATCGGCAATAGCACGCATCGCAATCGTGCCAGTATTTAGGTTGATTCGGTTGCCCAAGAAATCAAGCTGACCTAGGTGTTCGAACGCTTCACCATTCTCAAGCATGATCTGAACTTCAACACCCGCAGAATCGCTGCTGCCATCGCCTTCAATGCGATCCATACCTAACTCGATACGTTCACGCTCACTGATGCTGAATGAAGCATGAATTGGGTCAAGGCTAACCAATGTAGTCAGTACACCTGAAGACGGTGAAACTAGGTCACCTGTGCTCACTTTGGTGTCGCTGATTCTTCCAGAGAAAGGCGCTACGATCTGAGTATGTGAAAGCTGGACATTCGCGGCATTTAACTGAGCTTGGCTTGCTTCAAGCTGTGCTTGAGAGCCTAATAGGTTTGCCGTCAGTGCATCAAATTCCGATTGAGAAATACTGCCTTTAGGAAGTAGATTCTTACCACGGTTGAAATCAAGTTCGGCTTTTTTAAGGTTTGCATTCGCTTGAGCAACAGACGCTTTTGCGCTTGCGACTTCAGCTTCAAAAGAAGATGGCTCGATCGAGTAAAGCAATTGGCCCTTTTCGACCATTTGACCTTCATTGAAATGACGGCTTTGTAGATAGCCCGAAACCTGCGCTGTGATAGCCGTGTCTTCAACGGCTTCAATACGACCGATGTACGACTTACTTTGCTGGTGAGAAACAACGCTAACATCCTGTACAGCTACGAGAGGTAGAGGCGCTTGCTTGGCATTTTGAGCATCTTGCCCACATCCAGCAAGAATAAGAGAGCTTGCAAGAGCCGTAAGGATCAACTTTTTACGCATGGTTATACCGTCACTTATTAGTATTTGAACAGTATAAAATTTACGTAACACACCCGTTACCATTGTCCGAGGAATATCAATTATAACTAGCCAAAGTGTATCAATATGTTAATTGAAACCAAGTGCTTATAAAGTGGTTACAAACACGTTACAATCTCTAGGTAAATCAACCTCTCAGCTTTTGTTCTCTATGGATATTGTCTAACATAATGTATTGTCGGGCAGATAAGCATTCACATTTAATTGTTAAGGAATTCTCATGATTTCAAAATGGGCTAAGCGTTTCTATCAAATGGCGGAATTGGTCGGTTCTTGGAGTAAAGATCCTTCAACTCAAGTCGGTGCCGTAATCACGAAGCACAACCGTATTGTCTCGGTTGGTTTTAATGGCTACCCACATGGCGTGTCTGATAGTGCTGATACTGACGATCGCGAGATGAAATACCTAAAGACACTTCACGCTGAAGAAAATGCAATCTTGTTTGCTAAACGTGATTTAGACAGTTGTGAAGTTTGGGTCACTCACTTCCCTTGTCCGAACTGTGCAGCAAAAATCATCCAAACTGGGATTTCAGCGGTACATTGCCCAGAGCAAAGTGAAGATTTCCTTTCTCGTTGGGGAGATAAGATCAAGATAAGCCAAGATATGTTTGAGCAAGCTGGCGTAGAAGTAGACTGGTTGCCACTCGCTGACTTGGATTAATCTCTAACGCGAGGTCTCAAGGTCTAGATCTCAAATACAAAAAAGCCGAGAGTCGATATTATCGCTCTCGGCTTTCTTTTTTCGGGCGCTATAGTTTGGACACTATAGTTTGGACGCTGTGGCTTGGTCGCAATAAACTGATGAGTAAATTAAGCGTTGGTTGGGAATGCCAGAGCGTAAGCTTCCATGAAATCCTTACGGATATCCTGTTCAAGATGAATCGCTTTCTCTGTCGGGCAGAAGATCATAAAGTGGACTTCTTGCTCACCCGTTGAGCTGCTCGTGATATGAATGTGCGGTTCAGAGCCAGGAAGGTCAACGCCAGCGTGCTTCTCAATCACACCATTGTAACGACGGGCAACATCGATAAACTCTTCACAATGCTCTTCAATTTTCACGATGAGATCCGGGATCATTGGGTATAGGTTTACAAAGTCTTTTACCGTCACAAAAAAGTTGTGGTAGACATAACGCTTCATGAAGTTGAGGTTCTTTACCGGATAAGTGAAGAACATGCTATTAGGCAGCGTGGCGGTCTTGCCAGTGAAGTGGTATTGCCCGTGATACAAATCGATTTCTTGAATCACAGTCGCCATCAAGTTGTGCTCAATCACCTCGCCGCTGATCTTCCCTACCTCAATCCAATCACCAATTCGAAATGAGCGAGAACTCGCACGTTGAATAGAGCCAGTAAAACAGAGAATGATCTCTTTTGAAGCCACGACTATCGCAACCGCAATAGCGGTAACAGACAGTGCAAATTCGCTGATTTCGGATTTCCACAGCACGAATAACGTCACAACAATAATCGCGAATGTGCCGTTTTTGGTACGTGACATCCAGTTACGTTGGTCTTCACTAAGAAAAGCGACATCACCACGGATTCGAGACAAAGTGATTCGTCGGATTATTAATATAATGCAGATGATCAGCACACTAAAAATAAACTTATTAGCGAGTAAGAAATCTATTACTTGCCACACTTTTTCCATTACTTAATCCTTAGCATTACAACAGTTAGCTTTACAACGGTTAGATTTACAAGAAAGCCGCTAATATCAGTGCAATGAAAAAGCACTCAACTCCGGAGCGCTCATGTTCATTCTGGTATTAGCCATTGGTAAGGCTATCATTTTATCTTGGCAGAAGTAATAAATTGACCAAAAGTTTCACACCAAATCACAACCGTATTAAATCGATTAAGATCAGTACCTTCAGGCAGCTCAACCATAAATCGGTCGAATGTTTTCACATCTCCGACTCTCAGTAACTCGCTCTTGCTGTCATTGAATGCCTGTTCGGTTTCAATAAACTTAGGCGAGAGGTAAACTTTGTAATCAGGCCCCGGTGCCAGTTCACCTTCAAAAGCTATCGCACTTTCAGAAACAGAAACGATGCCTTCTCCCCAATGCAAAAAGTCACTGTCTTGTCGGTCTTTAGTGAACTCGCCTGTGTAGCTGTCTCTTATACACA
>NZ_JAPNXR010000027.1:0-68092 GCF_030397615.1 Vibrio sp. 14N.309.X.WAT.E.F5
AGACAGCTTGTGGAGTACCGAGTTGCTGCAGTTCACCGTCTTTCATTACTGCGATGCGATCCGCAAGAGTCATAGCTTCGATCTGATCATGGGTCACATAAACAATCGTGGTATTCAGCTTCTGGTGCAGACGTTTAATCTGATGGCGCATTTCAACACGCAGCTTGGCATCCAAGTTAGAAAGCGGCTCATCAAATAGATACAGCTTAGGACGGCGAGCCAATGCACGGCCCATCGCGACACGTTGACGCTGACCACCAGAAAGCTGCGACGGTTTACGATCCAGCAGCTGTTCGATTTGCAGCATTTCCGCTACTCGGTTTACCTCTGCATCGATCTCTTGCTGCGGCATCTTACGAATCTTCAAACCGAAAGCGATATTGCCACGTACCGTCATGTTTGGATAAAGCGCGTACGACTGGAATACCATCGCAATATCGCGATCTTTAGGTTCAACCTGCGCCACATCGACACCATCAATCACGATTTCACCCGAGCTAATATTTTCGAGCCCAGCGATGGTGTTCATTAGGGTGGATTTTCCACACCCCGAAGGGCCGACAAGTATCAAAAATTCCCCCGAATCGATACTAATATCGATGCCCTTTAACGTTTCGTTGTCCGCGTTGCGATAGGTTTTACGGATCTGTTTTAAATCTAATGTTGCCATGGGTAATTATCCTTTTACTGATCCTGCCGTTAGGCCACGAACAAAATATTTTCCTGCGAAGACATATACCAACAACGTTGGCAGTGCAGCGATGATCGCGGCAGCCATGTCGACGTTATATTCTTTAACGCCAGTACTGGTGTTGACTAGGTTGTTTAATGCCACGGTGATCGGCTGAGTATCTGAGCCGGAATAAACCACTCCGAACAAGAAATCATTCCAGATTGCGGTAAACTGCCAGATCACCGTCACCATGATGATTGGCGTTGAGATCGGTAATAAAATCTTGAAGAAGATGGTAAAGAAGCCAGCACCATCGAGCTTTGCCGCCTTGATCAATTCATCAGGAATCGAGATATAGAAGTTACGGAAAAACAGGGTCGTAAACGCCATGCCGTAGATAACGTGCACGATCACCAGACCAATGGTCGTGTTAGCCAAGCCCATCTTGCCAAGCATGGTTGCCATCGGCAGTAGCACCACTTGGAACGGAATGAAGCAACCGAACAACAGCAAGCTGAAGAACAGGTTCGAGCCTCGGAATTGCCATTTCGTCACCACATAACCATTGAATGCACCAAGCAATGTTGAAATCGCAACCGCAGGAATCACCATTTGGAACGAGTTCCAGAAGTAACCTTTAATACCTTCACATTTCACGCCAGTACAAGCGGTGTCCCACGCTTTATACCAAGCATCGAACACCCACTCTTTTGGCAAGCTCATCAGGTTGCCCGCCTTGATGTCTGGCAGAGTTTTGAATGACGTCAGCGCCATTACGAACAATGGCATTAGGTACACTAAACAGAAGAAAAGTAGTGCTGAATAAATAAAGATTCGAGCAAAATTGATGTTATTCATCATGACTTTTTCTCCCTAAGTTCAGAGTAAAGGTAAGGCACGAGAATCGCTAAGATACCAGCAAGCATCATCATGGCGCTGGCAGCACCAAGGCCGATTTGACCGCGAGTAAAGGAATGTGCGTACATAAATAGCGCTGGAAGATCCGATGAATAACCGGGGCCACCTGCCGTCATTGCGGTCACGAGGTCGAAGCTCTTAATCGCAATGTGCGACGTAATGATCACCGCACTGAAGACCACAGGGCGCAAACAAGGCAGAATGATTTTGAGGTAGATGGTAGGTAAGCTTGCCCCATCGATTTGCGCCGCTTTGATGATTGAAGAATCAATACCGCGAAGACCCGCTAAGAACATCGCCATCACAAACCCTGAAGACTGCCAAAGTGCCGCGATAACCAAGGTATAGACCGACATTTCAGAGTCGACTAGCCAATCAAATTTGAAGTCAGTAAATCCCCAATCTTGCATCAGCTTTTCAATGCCAAGACCCGGATTAAGAATCCATTTCCACGCCGTACCCGTCACAATGAATGACAGCGCCATTGGGTAGAGATAGATGGTACGAATCGCCCCTTCTTGACGGATATTCTGGTCAAGCAATACCGCTAAACCAACACCAAGCAAGATGGCAATCGCCATAAATAGAAAACCAAACAAACCGAGGTTGGTGATTGAGGTGATCCAGCGATCGTTATCCATCAGCTTTTCATATTGGGTTAAACCCACGAAATTAAAGCTCGGCAAAAATCGAGAGTTGGTGAACGACAACGCTGCCGTCCAAAAAATGTAGCCGTAGATACACACCACGGTCACTAACGCAGTCGGCGCCAGTACAATTTTAGGTAACCAATGTTGCAACCTGTCAGCAAAACTCGGTTTCGGTGCAGGCTGGCTCCTTGTGGGTTTTGGAGTCGACTCAGTCAAAACATGCTCCATAACTTATCCTTGTTGCACAATCGAGCCGATGGCTTACCTTTCGGCACCACATCAGCATCACGCATATCAGAATTGGGAGTGAAGAGTAGATAGGCTCCCTACGAGCCTACCCACCCTGGGGGTTTGGTGTTAGACCAAGTTAGATTAGATAGCCGCTTTCACTGCTTTTGCTAACTTAGCTGCCGCTTGTTTAGGATCGGCATCTTTCTCGTTGAAGAAGTTGGTCACCACGTCATAAATAGCGCCTTGAGCGTAGCTTGTTGTCGCTAAGCCGTGAGCCATACTCGGAACAAGATCGCCCGATTCAGCACTCGCTTTGAAGGTAGCCATTGAATCCAACGCACATTGGTCGAATTTAGACATGTCCATATCTAGACGTACAGGGATAGAACCTTTGTTAAGATTGAAGACTTCTTGGAAATCTTTGGTAAGAATGGTTTTCGCTAGGTCTTGCTGCGCTTTTTGGTTCTCTTTGTCACTCAGCTCAAAGAACGCAAAGCTATCGATGTTGAAAGTGAACTGGCCATCAGTGCCCGGTGCTGGTGCACAGATGTAATCTTTACCCGGCACTTTGCCTGCCGCAGTAAATTCACCTTTCGCCCAGTCACCCATGATTTGCATCGCGGCTTCGCCATTAATAACCATTGACGTTGCGACGTTCCAATCTCGACCTGGCGAGTTGCTGTCGATGTAATCACGCATCTTTTTGAACTTGGTGAACACTTCCACCAATTTGTCGCCAGATAATACGTCCATATCAAGATCAACGAACGCTTTGTTGTAGTCTTCACTGCCTAGTACATCAAGTGCCACGGCTTCGAATACCGTCGCGTCTTGCCAAGGTTGACCACCATGAGCCAATGGAATGAAGCCAGCCGCTTTAATCTTGTCTGCAGCAACAAAGAACTCATCTAACGTAGTTGGAACCGTAACGCCTGATTTTTCTAAAACAACAGGGTTAGCCCAAAGCCAGTTAACACGGTGAACGTTGACAGGAACTGCCACATATTCGCCATCCCACTTCATCACTTTAGTCACTACTTCTGGTAGTAGTTCATCCCATTGTTCTTGTTTAGCTGTCGCATCGAGAGACGTTAGAAAACCTAAACCACCCCACTCCTGAATATCATGACCTTTAATCTGCGCTGCAGAAGGTGGATTGCCCGATACTGCTCGCGTTTTCAAAACAGTCATCGCACTTTCACCGCCGCCACCAGCAACAGCAAAATCTTTCCACGTATGGCCTTGTTCTTCAATCATCTCTTTCAGTACCGCTGCGGATTTCGCTTCGCCGCCGGCAGTCCACCAGTGAAGCACTTCCACTTCACCAGCTTGAGAAAATGTTGAGGCAGCAAGAAGAGATAGAGTAAGTAGGGTTTTATTGATTTTCATTATAATCTTCCATGTTTAGCGGACTCGACGTCCGGTTCAATAAAGAGTCTACTTATTCTGATTTATAAGATTGAAACAAAAGGTAAGCCCTATGTAACACAATTGTTACATTACACTTCTAAGCCTCTTGGTATATAGACTTTGGCTTCTAAGCCACCTTGAGAGGAGTTGCGAATAATGAGATCTCCGCCGTGTCCATGTAGAATGTTTCGACAGATCCCGAGCCCTAAACCGTGTCCTTGGTCGTCGGTTGCCAGCCTAAAGTAGGGTTCAAACACCAACTCAAGTTTGTCTTCTGGGATTCCTTTTCCGTGGTCCTGAATCGTCACGATAACCCACACCGAATCACTGCTGATGTCGACCTCAGCTGATGTTCCATATTTCACCGCGTTGTCGATAAGATTCGTGAGCACACGTTTAATGGCTAATGGTTTGGCGACTAACGGTTCAACCACAGTGGGCTCAAATTCCACTATGGTTTGATGTTGGTTGTGCAGTTCAATCACGGAGAGCATCATCTCGTTGAGATCGATAATCGCGTTGTTTTCGTGAAGGTCAGTATCTCTTACCGCTTGTAACGCACCTTTGACCATCATTTCTAGCTCATCCAAATCCTTATTGAACTTGTCTTTCTTAACCTCACTTTCCAATAGCTCGGCTCGAAGCCTTAAGCGGGTGATTGGTGTCTTCAAGTCATGAGAGATAGCAGAGAAAAGATGCTCTCTATCGGCCACATAGCGACGAATCCGTTGCTGCATTCGATTAAAAGCCCGCGTCGCCATGACCAGTTCAGTTGCTCCCTCTTCGTTAAGTGGCGGCTGCTGAATATCCATACTCATTTCATTAGCCGCTCTTGCCAACTTTTTAAGAGGACGTACTTGGCGACGAATCATCAAGTAAGTCAACACCAGTAAAATGAGCGTTGAAGAAACTAAGAAGATCACCTGCTCTCTGCCAAGAATCGTATCGTCGAGTTTCACGTATGGCGCTGGCAACAGTGCGGCAATGTACACCCATTCATGACTGGTTAGCTCTATTTGAACAACCAGAATTGGCGGATTAAGAGGTTCTAACGTTAAGGTGTGATGCGCCCACGATCGCGGGAGATCGCTTAAGTAGATGTCGTTTTCAAGCAAGCGAAGGTGTTCAGGTCGAGAAAAATCTACCCGCACCGATTCGACTTTATTGAGCTTGCTACTTAAAACACTTTCTATCGCTTCTATCGATGCGGTTTTTAAGCGCGTGTCAGGGATCGGTTCAACGATCAAAGCCTCTTTATTGAAAGAAACGAAGAAGCGCGTACCGCCCATATTGCGGATCTGATCTAATACGATATGACGATACTTGACGGGCAAAGATTGGAAGAAAGTCACCGTTGAGGCAAACATGTTTGCCATGCTCGAAGAGGCAGAACGAATCCCTTCCAGTTCTTTGTGTTTGGATTCGCTATACCAAATAGACGTTGCGATACCTTGAGCAATCACAACGGCTAACAAGGTCAGCAACAATGTTCTTGCGACCAATGAGTTTGGTTTTAATCGACTCAACCAGTTCATAGGAAATACTTCATTGGCAAGGTGTTCATTAACAGCACTTGATTATCAGTGTTCATACTGAACAGGCACAGCAAGAATGTAACCGTTGCCGCGCATGGTTTTGATGTAGTGAGGGTATTTACCACTGTCGCCCAATCGGCTTCTCAGACGACTAAGCTGCACATCAATGCCACGTTCAAAAGGCAGCGCTTCACGGCCTCTGGTCGCGAAAGAGATGGTGTCACGGTCGAGAACTTCGTTAGGACGAGTTAAGAACAGCATTAACAAAGAAAAGTCACTGCCCGACAAATCCATCTCTTCTGAGTTTTCATTGTGGGAAATTCGATGCGCGAGCGTATCAAGTGTCCAATCACCAAAGATAATCTGCTTTGGCAGTGCATCACTCGTTTTGTCATCCACCACTTGAACGCGGCGCAATAACGCTTTGATTCGAGCCATTAACTGACGAGGGCTAAACGGCTTCGCGATGTAATCATCTGCACCAATTTCTAAGCCGATAATCTGATCGGTTTCATCCGATACCGCTGTCAGCATAATGATAGGCACATTTGATTGTTTTCGAACTCGCTGACACAAGGTAAAACCGTCGTCACCGGGCAGCATCACATCGAGCAGAATCAGGTCGGGATAACCTTGGCTTTGCAGGTGGGTTTCTAATTCAACACCGTCTCCAACAGAGGAGACATCGAAACCCGATTTAGTGAGGTACTCTTCCAGCAGCTCACGGATTTCTTGATCATCATCCACCACGAGAATTCGAGTATTTGTTGGCATCGCCCAAACCTATTAAATTTACAACTTATTCACATAGTGTATAGGCTGGCCGATTATTTGATTATTGACATGTTTGTAAAGTTAGACGAACAAACAGATAAAGATCACATCTTAGTGACCTCTACCTGTACTTAGCGACTCAAAGAATCATAGGAGGTTAAGAGGAACAGCTGATTTCCATGGCTTTGCCCCACTCAGGCGGCAAGGCAGCAAGATGTTCGTAGTCAGGATGTTCCGCATAAGGGTCTGCCAGCACCACCATTAATGCATCAATATCGCTGCTATCACCACGCTCAGCTTTATCTATCGCAAGCTGGGCTAGGTAGTTTCTGAGGATGTATTTCGGGTTTACTTGTCGCATCTTTTCACAGCGCTCGGCCACTGAACTCTCTTCCAATTCACAACGTTGCAAGTAGTTATTCACCCATAGCTTTGCGGCCTCGCGGTCGATAACCAAATCAATCACGTCTTGCGGCGGCAATGTATCTAGGTTCGACAGCGTTCTAAAGAACCTTGGGTAATCGACTTTGTTTTGCGACATCAGCTCGAACAACGATTCAAACAAACGACTGTCGCCTTCCTGTTTCGAAAGCAGCCCCAACTTACGACGCATTAACTGGCTGAAATAACCATTCATTTGCGGCTCGTACTGTTCTAACGCGGCCTCTAAATCGGCTTTATCGACTAGCGGAGAAAGAGAATGAGCCAGTGCCGACAAATTCCATAATCCAATTCTAGGCTGTTGATTAAAGGCATAACGACCTTGGTAATCCGAGTGATTACAGATCAATCTTGGGTCATATTCATCAAGGAAGGCGAATGGGCCATAATCGAAGGTTTGGCCGATGATCGACATGTTATCGGTATTCATGACTCCGTGAGCAAAACCATTCGCTTGCCACAGCGCGACCATTTCCGCAGTGCGATCAACAATCTGATTAAACATTGCAGCGTATGGCTTCTCTTCATCGAGACACTCTGGGAAGTGCCATTCGATGACTTTGTCGGCCAATAATTTATGTTCTGCCAACTGATTGGTATAAAACAGGTGTTCAAAGTGACCGAAGCGAATATGTGACTCAGCAGCACGAACCAACAATGCGCCCCACTCTTGCTTCTCTCGATATACGGGTGTATCGCTGGTCATCATCGCCAACGCGCGAGTGGTTGGAATATTAAGCCCTGCCATCGCTTCACTACATAAGTACTCACGAACCGTTGATCGAATAACAGCACGGCCATCGCCCATACGAGAATAGGGGGTTTTACCTGCACCTTTAAGGTGTAAGTCGAACGTTTCACCGCTTTTCGCGACAACTTGAGCTAATAACAGCCCTCTTCCATCACCTAAATCAGGGTTATAAGAGCCAAACTGATGACCTGCGTATTTCATTGCTACTGGCGAGAATTGCTCAGGTTCAACATTGCCCGACAACGTCTCAAGCAATTCCTCTGAGGCATCATCAAATGACGGAAAGCCGAGTTCATTCGCAAGGTTATGGTTCCATGCGAGCCATTGGACATTGTTTAGCGGTGTAGGTTGAATTGGGGTATAGAACAATCGAGGTAATGCAGTAAATCGATTGTTAAATGAAATAGAATCCCAGACAGACATGAGAGATACACTGTAGATAAAAGATAACTTAAGATTATCACAGTTTGATAACAACTTCAGATCAGGTTATGCAATGAGTCTATTGAGATAAAGGGGTTAATCAGACAAAGAGATTATTCAGAGAAAAAGGTTACTGAGAGAAAAGTACAGCTAAGAAAAGGTTAAGTGGCTAGCCTGATGAGAAGAGCCACATTTAAGAGAAGAAGAGTTCTGACTTTGAAGACTTTTTAACAAGTGTGTTCATAATAAAAACTAAAAATATAGAGCCATAAAGCTGACTACATTAGAGCAAGAATACCCACTAGAGACAGGGTAGAGAAAAGCCAAGTGCGGCTGATAACGCCAAAGTTACTGTGTTGAATCATTTCTTGATGCTGCATATGTCTCTCCTTGAGAACGTGATGGTGTAACACCAATATATCGGCTTTTCGCCAAAAGCAGCAAGCATATTAATATTAACCTTTTATGACAGCACTAAGAATTTTCTGTAACTATTCAGCCCTTTGATAAATCGAAAAGTTATGCTCGGCTTGTCGTCGAAAGTAGCGCTCCGGCACCAATAAACACACCCCCTGTAACACGATTAAATACTTTGGCTCGACCCTTTGCAAATAACCAAGTTGATGATTTTGCACCTAGGTAGGCATAGACCAATAACCAAGACAATTCCATGACAACGAAGGTCAAAGCGAACACCACAAATTGAGGAAATAGCGCTATCGATGGGGCAATAAACTGAGGGAAAAGTGCGGTAAAAAACAGGATGGCTTTTGGATTACTCGCGCCAACAATAAAGCCACTCACATAATGCTGCGTGGCACTTTCTTTAACAGGTTGAGAGCCTGCTTGTTGATTCGATAGCTTGTCATAATCTTGCTGACTCGACCGTAGCGACTTCCAACCGAGATAAATAAGGTAAGCAGCACCCGTCCACTTAATGATATTAAACACCACTTCTGATGAAGCAATAATCACCCCTAAACCGGTAAACGATAACGTTAAGATTCCGGTAATAGCAGTCACGCTACCCAAGGCGGTAAATATCGATAACTTAAAGCCTGATTGCACACCCTTAGTCATGCACAACAAAGAGCTTGGCCCTGGCGAGGCTGTTAAAATTAACACCGCCAACAAATAATAAATCCATGTATCAAAGCTCATCGCGAATTCTCCTTAACTCACTAAAACGACTAAATATTAAGCACCAATATGTAATAGCTATTCATATTAAGCAACTAAATATTGAGTATGTTCGCTCTGTGTTGATTACTTATCCCTTAAATTCCAGCAATAAAAAACGCCATGCATTGCTGCATGGCGTTTAAATTCAAACGTTTCAAATAGAACGTCTTATAAGGTTCTAATCTTAAGTTTCCAGCTTAATCCCTAAGCTAACAACTAACAGTAACCTAGTCTTTGTAGATAGAGAACTCGTCTGCGCAAGCTACTAACTGCTCACGAGTAATCATGAATACACCGTGACCACCGTTTGAGAATTCAATCCAAGTGAATGGAAGCTCTGGGTACTGATCCATCATGTGAACCATTGAGTTGCCGACTTCACAGATCAGAATACCATCATCAGTTAGGTAGTCTGGTGCGTTTGCCAAAATACGGCGAACCAGTTTCAGTCCGTCTGTACCTGCAGCTAGGCCAAGTTCTGGTTCGTGTGTGAACTCATCTGGCAGGCTGTTCATATCTTCTTCGTCCACGTAAGGCGGGTTCGATACGATCAGGTTGTATTTTTCTTTTGGCAAATCACGGAAAAGATCTGAACGGATTGGGAACACTTGTTGCTCCATGCCGTGATCTTGAACGTTCTGCTCTGCAACTTGCAGTGCGTCAGTAGAGATATCAATCGCATCCACTTCTGCATCAGGGAAAGCATGAGCACATGCAATCGCAATACAGCCACTACCCGTACACATATCCATGATACGAACAGGTTCTTCAGTTAACCAAGGTTGGAATTGAGCTTCAATCAGCTCACCAATTGGAGAACGAGGCACAAGTACGCGTTCATCAACAAAGAACTCAAGACCACAGAACCAAGCTTTGTTGGTTAGGTAAGCTGTTGGGGTGCGATCATTGATACGCTTAATCACGCGCTCAACAATACGTAGACGCTCACTGCTTGTTAAGCGAGAGTTCAAAACATGCGGAGGAACATCAATCGGTAGATACAGAGTAGGTAAAATAAGTTGTACCGCCTCATCCCACGCGTTATCAGTGCCGTGACCATAAAATAGGCCCGCTGCGTTAAAGCGGCTAACAGTCCAACGAATCACATCTTGAAGCGTGTGTAGTTCTGATACCGCTTCTTCTACAAAAATCTTATCCAAAATTGTCTCCGAAAAGCGCTACAATACTGCTAATTACGTTTCTAATTTAGAATTCATAACCTGATGAGCAAAAAAGACACCGACTTTGATGACGATTTCGCCTTATTCAACGATGCAGTAAAGGGCGTTAAAAAGTTGCAACAGGATACCATAGTCCAGCAGCCAAAAAGAAATACCAAGCAAAAAGAAATTACTCGAACGGCCAGACAAGCCAGTGATAGCGAGTTTTACTTCTCTGACGAGTTCATTCCGCACCTTAGTGAGGAAGGACCAACACGTTATGCGCGCGATGATGTCTCTAAATACGAAGTGAAACGCCTACGTCGTGGGGTCTATGTGCCCGACGTGTATCTCGATATGCATGGTATGACGCAACAAGAAGCCAAACGTGAGCTTGGGGCTATGATTGCACACTGTATTAAAGAAAGTGTGGCATGTGCCTGTGTTCAGCATGGTATCGGCAAGCACATCTTGAAGCAGAAAGTGCCACTGTGGTTAGCACAGCACCCAGACGTAATGGCCTTTCATCAAGCGCCTTTAGAGTTTGGCGGCCATGGGGCGCTACTGGTTTTACTTGCTATCCCAGATAAATAGCCATCGACTTGCTCTTTATTCTAAAAAGTACGTCCAGCACCTTGTCGTTTGGTCAAAATAGTCCGTTAGAAACAACAAAGGGCATCTCAATAATCATGAGGTGCCCTTTTATTTATCTTGAGAAAACGGTCTCAGCTATGGATTAATGTTCCAAAGCAACTCGCCCTTTTGTGTCTCAAGGTCGAATTCAATACACGCTAGCCCTGAGGTTGGGAACATAGGTGGCGCCATGCCCGTTGCAAATTCAGCCGTTAAATAGCCCACTAGAGGTAAATGAGAAACAAATAAAATGGTCTCTAGCTTTTCTACTTCAGCCATTGCTATGGTCAAATCAAACACATCGTCGGACATTCCGTAAGGCGTAATATCATCACAGGTTTCTACTTTCTTTCCAGAAAACGCTTGAGAGATTTCTAACCACGTTTCTTGTGCCCTTAAGTATGGGCTCACAAGCACTTTATCGAACTGGCTAAACCCTTGCTCATTTGCAGCTTGAGCTACCGCAAGAGACGCCATTTTACCGCGCTTCGTTAACGCTCGTTCTGCATCCGAGTTAGCAAAATGTTCTGCTTCACCGTGGCGCATTATGAATATTTTCATGTTCAGTCCTGTCTACGTAACATTTCGAAAGTCGATATATCCCATATCAGCGATACGCTACTTAGCGTTTGGCTCTCAAACTAGAGAAACCGCAGTCTATATAAATAATTATATCAAGTCACTTGCTAAAGAGTTCGACTTTCTTAACAATCTTATTAAAAGAAAATAAATCACTGATAAAAATCGATAAAAGTGATTTAGAAGTCGCCAAAAAGCACTTCATATCCCAAAATATGATCGCGAGGTTTGCACCTTAAATCATCGCGTACATAATTTAAAAACCACCTTCTCTGGAGATGCATCTGTGCATTTAAGCCCTAATGATGAACATCAATACCGTTACGTAACATTGGATAACGGGTTGAGAGTACTGTTAGTTCACGATCAGAACGCTCAAAAAGCTGCAGCCGCACTCGCCGTTAATGTCGGGCACTTTGATGACCCTACAGACCGAGAGGGTTTAGCTCACTACTTAGAGCATATGCTATTTTTGGGAACTGAAAAGTATCCAAAGGTCGGAGAGTTCCAAAGTTTTATCAGCCAGCATGGCGGTAGCAACAACGCTTGGACAGGAACAGAGCACACCTGCTTCTTTTTTGATGTTGAATTGAATGCCTTTGAAACCGCACTCGATCGCTTCAGCCAATTTTTCACGGCTCCCCTGTTCAACGAAGAAGCCTTAGACAAAGAACGCCAAGCTGTTGACTCAGAGTACAAGATGAAACTCAACGACGATTCACGACGCTTGTACCAAGTTACCAAAGAGCTGGTAAATCACAATCACCCATTCTCGAAGTTTTCTGTCGGTAATATCGATACGTTGGGCGACAGAAACGGTGAGACGATTCGACAAGAGATCTTAGCTTTCCACCAGCAACAATACTCTGCTGACTTAATGACGCTGACACTTTCTGGCAATCAGTCATTAAATGAGATGCAAAGCTGGGTTGAGGATCGCTTTAGCTCGATTACCAATAACAACCTACAAGGCAAGAAGGTTGAAGTACCCATTGTTGGCGAGTTAAGCACTGGCGTACAAGTACACGTAGAACCGATAAAAGAAGTACGAAAACTGATTTTAACTTTCCCAATGCCAAGCATGGATGAACACTATGGCATTAAGCCACTGTCGTTCTTTGCTCACCTATTAGGTTATGAGGGTGACGGCAGCCTAATGATGCAACTGAAGGAAAAAGGTTGGATTACTTCTCTTTCGGCCGGTGGTGGTGCCAGTGGCAGTAACTATCGTGATTTCACGGTCAGTTGTTCATTGACCATCGAGGGTTTGACCAAAACTGATAACATCATCCAAGCCGTATTCCAGTACATCAAATTGATTGAACAGCAAGGTATTGAAGAGTGGCGTTACCTAGAGAAGCGTGCGGTTTTAGAATCCGCTTTCCGCTTTCAAGAGCCCGCAAGGCCACTTGATGTCGTGAGTCACCTCGTGATCAACATGCAGCACTATCAAGAGCAAGACGTGGTGTATGGCGACTACAAAATGTCGCATTTCGATGAAGAATTACAACGCTCTCTGCTGCCTTACTTAACCACCGATAACATGCGAGCGACCATCGTTGCACAAGGTTTCGAATACGACCGAGAAGCCAAATGGTACTTTACGCCCTACTCCGTGACACCGTTTAGCAGCGAACAGCAACAGTGTTTTACCTGTATCAACCCCGGTTGGCAGTTTGAATTACCCGATAGAAACCCATTTATTTGTTATGACTTAGACCCTGCCGAGCTTGAAGAGCAAACTGAATTTCCACAGCTGCTCGAAGAGTTAGACGGATTTAAGTTGTGGCACCTACAAGATCATCAGTTTCGAGTACCTAAAGGTGTGGTGTATATCGCCATCGACAGCCCACACTCAGTGGCTAGCCCGAGAAACATCGTTAAAACACGCTTGTGTGTAGAGATGTTCTTAGACTCGCTTGAAAAGGATACTTATCAGGCTGAAATCGCCGGTATGGGCTACAACATGTATACCCATCAAGGCGGTGTCACACTCACGCTTTCTGGATTCAGCGAGAAGCAGCCACAATTGCTCAATATGATCCTTGAACGCTTTCAAGCACGCGACTTTAGTCCAACACGTTTCGAAACGATTAAGCATCAATTGCTCAGAAACTGGAATAATGCGTCGCAAGACCGTCCTATTTCGCAGCTGTTTAATGCGATGACCGGAATACTTCAGCCAAATAACCCGCCCTACTCTGTATTAATTGAAGCGCTGGAAACGATAGAGGTCGATGAACTCTCTTCTTTTGTTCAAGCTATCTTGGCTGAACTTCACGTAGAAATGTTTGTGTATGGCGACTGGAAAAAAGCCGATGCACACAAAATGGCGGAAACGCTAAAAGATGCCCTGCGTGTTCAAGACCAAGCGTACGAAGAGTCACTGCGCCCGTTAATCATGTTGGGTGAAAACGGCAGCTTCCAACGTGAAGTGGTGTGTAACCAAGATGATTCAGCCATCGTGGTTTATTACCAGTGCGCCGATATCTCACCTGAAAACATTGCGCTGTATTCACTGGCTAACCACTTAATGTCGGCCACCTTCTTCCACGAGATTCGTACCAAGCAACAGCTAGGTTATATGGTCGGCACCGGTAATATGCCGCTTAACCGACACCCAGGTATTGTGTTGTACGTGCAGTCCCCGAATGCTGCCCCAGCAGACTTATTAGCCTCTATAGATGAGTTCCTCAATGCCTTTTACATGGTGTTGCTAGAGCTAAATGACTACCAATGGCACAGCAGTAAACGCGGCCTCTGGAATCAAATTTCAACGCCAGATACCACCTTACGAGGTCGAGCTCAGCGCTTATGGGTTGCGATAGGCAATAAGGACTTGGAATTCAATCAAAGAGAACGTGTGCTAGAAGAGCTCAAAGGTCTGACTCGCTCTGACATGATGCGCTTCGTGGTTAGCCAACTTAAACCACGTACCGCAAATCGTCTGATTATGCACGCGCAAGGTAATGCGCATAACGAAGAAGAAAAGCTATCAGCAGGTGTGGAAATAGGCTCTATTGATGAGTTTCAACTGCGCCCGAAAGACTGTGAGCTTGGTTAGTCGTTCTTAGTAAAAAGATCAGAAGGTTGATGTGAAAGCATCAACCTTTTTTATTGAATGCAGCACAAGAGCAGATCTCCTATTACGCTCCTTCGTCGCTTTAGGAGATGACGGTAGTTTTGATTGAGGTGTGTTGACCACCTTCCTAATCAACACAATAGCTTACTTTTTACATCTCAATCGTCATTCCCAAGAGGGAGGAACGACTGAGTCGGGAATCTCCTTCTTTTCGCACACTCAAAAAATAAAAAGCCCGCATCAATTGCTTGGTACGGGCTTTATAATCAAAGTGCTAGAAAGTTACTAATAGAAGAGTTACTTATAAAAAGACTCATCCAACCCAGCACGTGTCAGTAGGCCATCACATGGCGCGAAACGATCACCGTACTTCTTAGCGAAGTCGTTCATCATCTCTACCAGTGACTTAATACCTACTTGATCCATATAACGGAACGGACCACCTAGGAATGGCGGGAAACCGATACCGAAAATAGCACCAATGTCGCCATCACGAGGGCTGCGGATAATGCCATCGTCTAGACAACGAACTGCTTCGTTGAGCATAGGTAACACACAACGCATTGCGATGTCGTTATCGCTTAGCTTAGGTTCAGGTTGCAGCTTAAGCAGCTTGTAAACTGACTTATCGACTTCTTTCTTCTTACCTTTGTAAGTGTAGAAACCTTTGCCACTCTTACGGCCTTTACGGTTGTCATTCAAAAGAATGTCAAACACATCAGGGCCTTGGAAACGTTCGCCTAATTCATTAACTAGAATCGGGATGATCTTCGCACCGATATCAACACCGACTTCGTCTAACAAAGTAATTGGGCCAACCGGGAAGCCGAAGTCCAGCAACGTGCTGTCGAGCTTTTCAATCGGCTCATTTGCCAATAACAGATGCGCTGCTTCATTCATGTATGGAGCAAGAATACGGTTCACGTAGAAGCCAGCTGTATCTTTAACAACAATCGGTGTTTTACCTTGCTTCTTCGCTAATGCAACAACCGTCGAAATGGTTTCTTCTGACGTTGTTTCATGAGGAATAACTTCAACCAGTGGCATTTTTTCTGCTGGGCTAAAGTAATGAAGACCGACTACGTTTTCTGGTCGTTGCGCCTTCTCTGCAATCTTATGGATTGGCAATGAAGAAGTGTTGGTCGCAAAGATAGTACTAGGCTTGGCATTGGCTTCAATGTCCGCAACCATCGACTGCTTAAGGTCAAGATCTTCAAATACCGCTTCAATCACAACATCAGTATGGTTAAAGCTTGTAAAGTCGATACCACCAGAAAGCTGAAGCATCTTACTTTCAAGGCCAGCTCGGCTCAGAATACGACGTTTACGCTGCTTATCGAACAACTTGTAGTTGTAGTTAAGCGCATTGAGCACACCGTCATTAGACACATCTTTAATACGAACCGGTACTTTCGCTTTAGCAACACTGACGTGGCTGATACCAGCGCCCATTAGACCGCCACCTAACACACCAACACGCTTAACCGCTTTCGGTTCTGCGTCTGCGCCGTGTTCTTTTTTCATTTCAGTCGTTGCGAAGAAAATCGAACGAAGGGCTTTAGATTCTGAAGTCATTACCAGTTCAGAGAAACGCTTCGCTTCATACTGAAGGCCTTTATCAAAACCGTTCTCGAGGCCATAACGAATCACATCAAGAATCGCATCGGCTGCAGGGTAATTACCGCGTGTTTTCTGGTTAGTTTTCTTCGAAGCCTGTTCAAAAATAACCTTGCGACCAAGCCCCGTACGTGAGATTAATTTTTCTTTGGTCGAAGCTTGGCTTTTAGACGCCAAACGCTTGCCCTTTTTACCGCCTGAGTTCTTTTCAACAAAGCTCTTAGCCACTTCCAACAAGATAGTTTCTGGCACACAAGCATCCACGACACCTAGCGATTTCGCTTTCTTAGCGCGCAGCTGTTTACCCGTAAGAATAAGGTCTAGAGAAGGCAGTAAACCGATAAGACGAGGAAGACGTTGCGTACCACCAGAGCCTGGTAACAGACCAAGTTGGACTTCTGGCAAGCCAAGGCGAGTCTTGTCTGAGTCTGTACATACGCGGTAATCACACGATAGTGCTAGCTCTAAGCCACCACCTAAACATGGGCCGTGAATCGCTGCGACAACAGGATAAGGCAAATCAGAAAGCGCTTGGAACATCTCTTGCCCCTGACGAGCGAGAGATTGTGCTTCATCAGCCGTCTTGCAGGCATCAAGCATTCGAACATCAGCGCCAGCAATGAAGTTATCTGGCTTCAATGAATGAACGATTAAGCCTTTAACTCGGCTTTGCTTTTCCTTCAACTGCTCGAAAATTGCCTTCATTTCTTCGGCAAACGCCGCTTGTAGCGTGTTCATTTTTTCGTTTGGCACATCGATCGCAAGCCATGCAATATCTTGGTCATCGATAGTTAAAGAGAACGCGGTCGCCGGTTTTATGGCTTCATCGTTTGAAATCGCCTTGTCACTTTTAGATGCAGTCACTGGCTTTGAATCCGTTTTTTTGACTGCTTTCTTTTCTTTTTTCACATCAAGAGTCGTAGACATTATTCCACCTCCAAGATCATTGCTGCACCTAAGCCACCAGCCGCACAAGCAGTATTCAATGCTAGGCCACCACCACGACGTTTAAGTTCACGCAGTGTCTGAGTCATCATACGCGCGCCAGTCGCTGCAAACGGGTGTCCGTAAGCAATTGAGCTACCCAGCACGTTGAACTTCTCCATATCAATCTCACCGATCGCTTTGTCACGGCTAAGATTCTTCTGAGCAAACTCATCGCTTGCGAACATTTTGACGTTAGCCAGAACTTGAGCTGCAAACGCTTCATGCATCTCGATAAGTGTTAGATCTGATAATTCTAGACCCGTGTTCTTCAAGACTTGAGAGGTCGCGTAAGTCGGACCCATCAACATATCCGTTTCAACACCAATCGCTGAGAACGCGTAGCCACGAATGTAGCCAAGTACTTCTAAGCCTAGCTCTTTCGCTTTGCCTTCGCGCATCAACATCACTGCGGCACCGCCATCGGTAAGAGGCGTGGCATTGGCTGCCGTTACGCTGCCGTATTGCCTGTCGAATGCTGGGCGTAATTTAGCGTAGCCTTCAACCGTCGAGTCATGACGAATGTTGTTATCTTCCGCTAAATATTTTTTATAAGGTGCTGGGAAAGCCGTCATCACTTCATCTTTTATTTTCCCTTCTTTCCAAGCTTGAGAAGCCAAAGAGTGAGAACGATGAGCAAGTGCATCTTGTTCTTGACGGGTAATACCATGAGTTTTCGCCATCTGCTCAGCGGTTTGACCCATTGATAAACCGGTCGAGTATTCGGCAACAGCAGGCGGCACTGGCATCAGATCTTTTACGGAAAGCGTTTTAAGAATCTTAAGCTTTTGACCCATTGTTTTGGTTTTGCTGAGCGCTAATAAGTTTGCCGCTAACTTTTTCGAAACGCCGATAGGCAATACAGAAGAAGAATCAGCGCCACCCGCAATACCGACATCAATAGTGCCTGCCATAATGCTCTCTGTGACGTTAACTGCCGCTTGAAAGCTCGTTGCACAAGCACGTGTCACACTGTACGCATCAGTATTAATGTCCATACCGGTGCCTAATACGATTTCACGCGCAATATTGGGCGCTTCTGGCATCTGCACAACTTGGCCGAATACAACTTGCTCAATAAGCGCAGGATCGATATCCGTTCGTGCAAGCATTTCGCTCACAACCATTTTGCCCAGGTCAACCGCAGGCACTTGGCTAAATTCTGTGCTCTGACGAGCGAATGGGGTTCGTAGTCCAGCGACAACGGCAACACGTTCTCCAGAACGCGTTTTGACTTCCTGTTTGCCCATGGTTTCTCCTTAAAGTTAAGAGGTCTGACCTGAAGCATTGTAAAGAAGTTGTTAATTAAATCAAACGAGCGTTTAAATAAACGTGATACGAGTATCTCACTGCTTGAAAATATAACTGCACATTCAGGCGAACCTTTTGGGGGGAAAGGTTGTCCTAAGAGACTAAACTATTGCTAGTTGAGACTGTTATGTGTGGGTAAAGAGTCGATGGTTTTGTATCAGAGTATTTTCTGAAGGCAAAAAAAAACCACACAAAGCTGTGTGGTCGGAATGTATATAAAGCAATTAACTTAACGCCAATTGAAATAATCAGTTTCCTGATTAGGAGAAAGTAAAGTCAGCCTTCAAAAGGAAGTGTCGTCTTGCTCAACATGCTAGCCACGAATGACTAACTAGACGACAAGGTGTACTATAACGGGTTCGAGGCCTTAGATTTTGAAGTAGATCAATTTTAATGTGATTTTACGATTTCCTGCCGATGATCGTTAGCTCTAAAAATATAAAAACGAAGCACAACGTATAGAGGACAGCTATACGCAGAGCAATTATGGAGGCTCGTGTGTCAATAATAAAAATGTTTGGAAAGAAAACAGCCAAGCGTCCGGTCAACTCTGATATGGACAAACAAAGAAAATACGAAGCACTCGTGCGTGCCTATCATCGTGACCTCTTTCGCTACGCCTATTGGTTATGTAAAGACAAAAGCATTGCCGAGGATTTAGTACAAGAGACTTGCCTTCGAGCATGGAAGTCACTCGATAGCCTACAAGATGAAAAAGCCGCTAAGTCTTGGCTGATTACCATCTTGAGACGCGAGAACGCTCGACGTTTTGAACGCAAGCAGTTTGATCTGGTTGATATCGACGATCATGGTAATGATGCTAGTGTCAGTGATGACCCACACCATCAACATCTGTGGTTACAAGCTCAGATCATGAAACTTGAAATTGATTATCGTGAACCTCTTTTCTTGCAAGTGATTGGTGGGTTTAGTGGTGATGAGATCGCAGATATTCTCGACCTCAACAAAAACACGGTGATGACACGTTTATTCAGAGCTCGAAATCAGTTGAAAGAGATGCTGGATACAGAAGAGGCAGAGAGGGGGCAACATAATGGATGATTTGGAATTTCGTCGTCGTGTATTGTCGGAACCTAAACAACGTACACAAGATATTATTGATGCCGCTGCAAATAGCGAAGCCAATAGTAACTTTTTAGACGATGTACTATCGCTTGATAAGAAGATCCATTCAGCAATGAACGTGGATGTGCCAGACGATCTTGCTGATCGTATTCTATTCAATCAAACCTCAAGCGAAGAAAGCAAAGTAGTAAGGCCTACTTTTGCTCGACGAGCGATGGCAATGGCAGCCTCAGTTGCATTCGTTGCAGGTTTACTCGTTGGCCAAGTTAACTGGGGAAATGCGTTAGTCTCTCCAGCTCAAGCAAGTTTGGCTGATACGGCAATGAAACATGTGGTTAATGAAAAGAGCTTCGTCAGTGGAATTGATGAACAAGTCACATCACAACAGATCAATGCCAAGATGAACCCATTTGCTTTTCAGTTTGATAAAGCGTTTCCTTATCACGTTTACTACCTAAATCATTGTGGCTTTGGTAAGTCCAACGCAATGCACATGGTTTTCCAAGGTGAAAAAGGCAAAGTCACGCTGTTTTTAACAGGGATTCCGACTGACAAATCGATCGACTTCGATGAGAAAGGCATGTCAGGTTCGGTAACACCTATCGATAACAGCAGTCTGATCCTCGTAGGTGAAGATGGCGAGGACGTTTCTAAGATCGCCGAAAAGCTAACCAAAATGATCAAACCGATGAGCTAATTCGCTCTCAAAGCCCCGTCACAAAAGGCCCAGCAACTATACTCTTGATATTGCTGGGCTTTATTTATAGATAAACCGGAAAACCATTCACACTGCCAATACCTCTAGAGTTAAAACTCTAAAAAGAAGCATTTCCCACCATTTTCGTGTCAGATAGGCGTCATTTCCATAATTTTATCCTCAAAATTCCCAATGGTCGGATTTGTATATCGTATACTTCCGAATAGGATCAGCCACCATTGAGCAATTGCTCAAATTAATCGCCCTGTAGAGGCGGATATATAAAGGAATAAATGAATGACTACCAACAACACGCGTCTGTTTAAAAAGTCTCTTTTAGCAGTAACAATCACACTGGCGTCTTCGCAAGCGATGGCAGCAGGTTTCCAACTTAACTCACAATCAGCAACCGGCCTTGGTCGTGCTTTTGCTGGTGATGCAGTAATCGCAGATAATGCTTCTGTTATGGCTCGTAACTCAGCAGCAATGGCTTTGTTTGATTCATCTCAGTTTTCTGCTGGTATCAACTACATCGAGACTGACATCGATGTGACAAACGTAAAAGCAGGCGGTACAGTGCCTGTCGATAGCGCAAACAATAGCAGTGGTACTCCGGTTCCTAATATCTATTATATCCACCGACTAAATGACCAATGGGCATTTGGTGCTGGTATCTACTCGAATTTTGGTACAACTAATAATTTTGATAGCAGCTTTGGTTCAAGCAGCGCTTTGGGCGGTGCACACACTGGTGTGTCTGCATTTGGCGGAACAACTGAAATTAAGAGCATAAACTATGCGCTATCAGCTTCCTACCGTGTTAACGAGCAGTTCTCTGTTGGCGCTGGTTTAGATATTGTTCAAGGTAGTGGTAAGCTTGAACGTAATTTAACAACGACGAACCCTTCAACAGGCGAAACTAGTACATCTAACCTAGCATCAATTGACGCGGATGGCGTTGGTGTGGGTTGGAACATTGGTGCGGTATATGAACTTGATTCAGCAAACCGCTTTGGCCTTTCTTATCACTACAGTCCCGAAATTGAAGCAGATGGCGACATGACTTTAGGTGGGGCGCTTCCATTAGATACGTTATACCTATCGTTACCAAGCATGGCTGAGTTTTCTGGTTACCATGAGATTAAAGATACTAAGTTTGCGGTTCACTATTCTGTTCAATGGATTGGTTGGAACACATTTGACACTTTAGAAGCGGATTCTGTTGCTGGTAAGCAAGAAATTGGTAACTACCAATGGCAAGATGGTTGGCACTACGCAATCGGTGGTACTTACTTCCTAAACGATGCTTGGACTCTGCGCGCTGGTTACATGTATGACACAGCTGCTCAAGATAAAGTAACTTCGATTTCTGTTCCTGATTCTGACCGTCAATGGTTCTCTGCAGGTTTCACATACGCATTCAAACAGCAGCATACTGTTGACTTCGGCTTTACTTACCTACTAGGTGAAGATGTAGATGTAAACGAGGGTAATGGTACGCTAACAGCAACTACTCATGCAGATGCTATCCTAGCTGGTGTTCAATACAGCTACAGCTTCTAATATAAGCTAAGTTATTAACCCCAAAGGGTCGCATTACGCGACCCTTTTTTGTTGCCTAAACCACTGACTCACATCGATTTAGGCTTACAGCTGTAGCCTGCAAAGGCAAAATACGCCTACAGGTGTACGCTCAAATTTCGCAACACAGCCGAAACATTCAGACTATTTACCTAATAATCAGTCACATTTTGTCATTAAATCCCTAAAACACTGTTTTATTCGAATTTCATTTTTAAAGTAATAACTCTAAACGTAGAATCACGCCACTAAATACTTATGATTCAGCGAACATAATAATGAAAATGAATAAGACTCTTCTATCCGCTGCAGTGGCAGTTGGACTACTTTCAACTTCTACCGTAACTCAAGCGGCCGGTTTTCAACTAGCAGAATACTCAGCAACAGGTCTTGGCCGTGCGTACGCTGGTGAAGCTGCAATGGCAGACGGTGCAGATGCTCAATGGCGTAACCCTGCAATGCTGACTTACCTAGAAGGCACACAAGTTTCTGTTGGCGCTATCTATGTTGACCCTAACATTGATATCGACGGTACTTCTACGTCTATGATGGGTAAGTCTACTTCATCAAACTCTAGTGATTTTGCACATAGCGCAGTAATTCCAAACTTTTATGTTTCTCATAAGTACAACGACAAGTTTGCATTAGGTTTTGCTGCTGGTACTAACTACGGTATGGAAACAGACCTAGGTAAAGACTTTGGTGGCGCAAACCACGGTAACGAAGCAAGTGTTACTACAATGGAGCTAAACTTAAACGCGGCTTACCAAGTACTAGAAACCGTTTCTATTGGTGGCGGTATTCGCTACATCATGGCTGAAGGCAGCTTTGGTGCAGTATCTACAGCGAACTCTCTAGTTCCTTTACCTGCAGGCACTGCTTTAAAATATATGGAAGGCGATGATACGGCTTGGGGTTGGCAAGTGGGTACAGCATGGCAAATCAATGAAAGCAACCGCCTAGGCTTTACATACAAATCAGAGGTAGACCTAACTCTAGAAGGTTATGCAAAAGGCTTTGGTTTCAACCAAGCAAATCCAGCTGCCCACAAGAGCGGCTCAATGGATCTTGCTCTTCCAGCAACAGCAGAACTTGCTAGCTTCCACCAGCTTACTGACAAAGTTGCGGTTCACGCGAGCATTAACTGGACTAACTGGAGCAGCTTTAAAGAGCTTGTTGCTGATTTTCCGGGTGAAAATAGCGTAGAAATCAAACAAGAGAACTGGGAAGACAACTACCGCTTTGCTCTTGGTACGACTTACCAAATGACGCCTAAGTTAGCTCTGCGCTCTGGTATCGCATACGATACTTCAGCGGTAAGTGAAGAGCACCGTACGGCAACGATCCCAGAAACAGACCGTACTTGGTTAAGCATTGGTGCTGGATATCAATGGTCTGAGCAATTAACTCTAGATGCTGGCTTCACTTACATTCTAGCGAAAGATGCCAAGATGCATGAAACCGATACTGCTGCTGATTTATTTGGTGGCAGCTTCGAAGGCGAAGTGACAGGTAGCATCTGGCTAGTGGGTATCCAAGCTAACTACCGCTTCTAATCGACTTAACCTAAAGTAACAAACAATAAAAAGGCTCGATGTTGCATCAACATCGAGCCTTTCTTTTATTCGCTATTCAGAATGTTATATCTAGTAATCTTCTAGGTATCCATCGATCAAATCTTCTTCTTCAAGGTCGACCTCTTCAGGCTCGATCTCGGCTTTAAAGTCACGACGTTGAATGTAAACATCTCGCGTTAACGCATACGGATCTGGCGAGTCATCCAACAGAGCTTCTTGAGAAACTAGCTGTGCACGAGTCTCCATACCTTCAAATGCCCACTTTCCGAGGCTTGCCCAGAAGTTCAACAGAGCTAAAGGCACATATAAACTATCCACTTGCTCCGTCACTTCACGAGTCGTAATAGGACCATAACCCGGCACCATAAAGTACGGCCCATTCCCTACCCCATAATGACCAATCGCATCAGAAAACGACTTATCATCATACTTGGTGATCCCGGCTTCACTCGCAATATCAATCAAGCCCAACAGACCAAAGGTTGAGTTAATCCAAAAACGGTTGAAATGATCGAGTGCTTTCTCGCCATTACCCATGAATAAGTTGTTCACCATACTTGCAGGTTCATCTAAATTGGCTAAAAAATTTGAGATACCAGAGCGAACTGGAACAGGAGTATAGCCAACATAAGCGAGGGAAACAGGGCGAACTAAATACGGGTCTAAATACTCGTAGTTGATATCCCACATAGCTCGGTTGAACCCTTCGAAAGGGTCATTCGGGTGGGACTCTTCGACGTATTCAGAGGTTTCGAGGTTATTATCATTAGTGCTTTCATCTGGCGCGCTAGAACAGCCCACCGTTAAGCTTGCGATAAAAAGTAAACTCGAGAGTCTTAAAACACTGACAGACATATCACCTTTTCCATAAGGAATTCATATAATAAAAAAGGCCAGCAATCGCTGGCCTCAATTGTTTGCGTAAGTCTATACCGTTTATCGCGAAATCGGAATAGCTAACACGTATGCAAAGTGATGATTAATATTGCTTATTGATGTTAATGGTCACTGGAGCTCCCAGTTCAACCACTTCACTTTCACCGTACCAATCACCATCGCGAGTTGAAACATTACCATCTGTATCAAGCCTAGCTCTAACCATCAGAGTTTCAAGGCTAGACAACTTGGCCCCTTCCATCATGCTGTTACCATCATCGAGAACAACAGTGCGTGGGAAAGAACCCAATGGGTAACGGGCTGCAGCGACCGGCATTGGCGAACCATCTGCTCTGTGTACTGACACAACCAGCACAGACTTAGGATCAGCATTCACATCGCCAGACAGCTCAAGCGTTACTGCAACACTCTTACCTTGGTCAACACCCATGGTGTCGCCCATTTTCTTCTGAGCACTTTCAATACTGCGTGACAGCATCTCGTAGCGACTGTCTTGTGGACCAATCATCTGTTGCATGATGCTCCAGTACTTCACAGCACCTGGGTAGTCTTGACGTTCAAACGAATCGAACGCTAGTAATGAGAACACACGAAGATCAACGTAATCATTTTGAATCAAGCGGCTCAAAATCAAACGAGCTTGGTTTTGATCGGCTTCATCAGGAGAAAGCATCAATGCTTGAGCGAAACCTAACTGAACATCTTCATTCTTAGGTTCAAGCTTGTAGGCTCTTTCCATTGAATCTTTCGCAGTTTCAGCATCGCGATTTGCTAATGCGATACGGCCCAGTAGCAGCCAACCCGTTGAGTCTTTTGGTTGATAGTGAAGACGAGTACGAAGCGCCAAAGTTAGGTCTTCCAATTCATCATCCGTTAACGCACCACCTTCTGATGACATCAGCTTTTTAGACAATGCAGGAAGATTTGCGCTCACTTCTTGCCAATGCTGCACCTTAGCTAATGCACCAAATTTAAAGTACATACCGTAGGTAACAACCAAAACAAGAATCACTGATGGTACAACGACACCCAGCGTAGAGATTTGTGTTTTCTTGATCTTTTCTTGTGCTGGAACATCATCAAGTAGCGACTGCTTTAAGTCAGCGATCAGTTCTTGCTGGTTATCAACAAGGCCTTCTTCCGCTTCTACTTCTAATTCAACTAAACGATCTTTATAGAAGGCTTTATTCAACTCATCGCGAAGCACGTCATCGTTGTTTTCTTTCTTATTCAAGAAAGGCAGAACAATCAATAAAACTGCGGCTAGCGAAAGGACAATTGTAGAAATCCAAAATAGAGTCATTACTGTTTATCTCCGTCGTTCTCTTCGTCGAGTAACGCTTTTAAACGTGCTTCTTTGTCTGCATCCCAGTCTTTATTGGACTCTACTGCTTTCGATTTTGACTTTCTGCTTCGTAAAACAATCAAACCAAAACCTAATACAACAACCGAAAACGGGCCAACCCAAAGGATCGATGTCGCTAAGGTCAGTGGCGGGTTATACGTTACAAAGTTACCGTAACGAGCAATCATGTAATCAATAATTTCTTGCTCAGACTTGCCATCTTTTGTCATCTCATACACTTTTTGACGCAAGTCGACCGCAAGTTCTGCGTTCGAATCACCAATCGTGTTGTTCTGACATTTTGGGCAACGAAGCGTATTGCTCAAATCTTTAAATTGTTGCTCTTGATCGACCGTATCAAATTCATGAAATTCGATAGGCGCAGCTGTTACCGACGCAGAGATAGCGAATGTGGCAAACAATGCTACAAGTGTTTGTTTAATCATTTTGCCTCCTCCAATAACTCTTGGTACATCGGCTCGAGTGTCGAAGCCCAGTTTGTTGGATTCACATCACCAACATGGCGGTAACGAACAACACCATTAGCGTCAATTAGGAACGTCTCTGGTGCGCCATACACACCGAGGTCTAGGCCTAGCATGCCATTACCATCGAATAAGCTGATCAGGTATGGATTGCCCAGTTCGTTCAACCAACCGACTGCTTTATTGCGATCATCTTTGTAATTAAGACCAATAATTTTAACGCCTTGATCAGCAAGCTTGTTCAAGTAAGAGTGCTCTGCATAGCAAGTAGGACACCAAGTCGCCCAAACGTTAAGCAGCAATGGCTCACCTTTAAAGATCGCTTGATCATGAAACTTACCAGGTTGTTCCAAATCCTCTAGGCCAAACTCAGGCACCTGCTTACCAATCAATACCGATTCCAGTTTAGTCGGGTCATCTCCCGACTGGTTACGCATCAGTTGGGTTGCAAAGACTCCAGCTAGAATCATAAAAGCAATCAGTGGAACGAATAAAATCTTCTTGTTCATTAGGCCTCCTGCTCTTGAGCCGACTTTTTCGTTGGCTTACGGAAACGGTAACGACGGTCACTGATTGCAATTACGCCACCAATCGACATGATCAAAGAACCCGCCCAGATCCAACGTACAAACGGTTTGTAGTAGATGCGAACAGCCCAAGACTTGTTGTCGTCTAAACGCTCACCCATTGCGATGTACAAGTCACGTGTTACGCCACGGTCAATCGCAGCTTCTGTCATCATAGACTTAGCTGTGGTGTAGAAACGTTTTTCAGCGTGAAGCGTGTTGATGTATTTGCCTTCTTTAGTAATTTCAAAGTCAGCAATATAACCATCGTAGTTAGGGCCATCTTTGTCACGAACCCCTGTGAACAGGAAGCTGTATTCTTCAAGCTGGTAGCTTTCACCAGGTGCCAGACGAACATCACGTTCAATACTGTAGTTTTGCACCATCGCGATACCGATCACTGTTACGGCTAAACCCATGTGACCACAGATCATTGCCCAATGGCTACGAGGCAGCTTAGTTAGGCCTTTCATGAAGGTATGACGGTGAGTCGCACGCTCATGCAGCTCAAAGCCGTGCATGAAGAAGATCCAGAACGCCATAACCCAACCAGCAAAAGCAGTACCACTGAAGCGGTCAGCCAGCAGAGTCACCATTAGCGCACTTAAACCTAACGAGAAGATACCCGAGACTAACATTGGCTTAATAAGCTTAGACAGGTTGTCACGCTTCCAGCGAATCAGTGGACCGATACCCAATAGGAACGAGAACGGAATCATTAACCAGAAGAACAACATATCAAAGAATGGTGCGCCGATTGAAACCGAGCCCAAACCTAACTGCTTATGAACTAGTGGAAGCAATGTACCCACTAACACAACCACTAACGCAGCAATCAATAAGATGTTGTTGCCGAGTAGTGCATTTTCACGAGAAACTAAATCGAAGTTACCACGGACACGAACCGATGCGCCTTTAACTGCGAACAACAGCAGTGAACCACCGATAACGAACACTAGGAAACCTAGAATAAACATACCACGAGCAGGATCCGACGCGAACGCGTGAACCGATACCAAGATGCCCGAACGAACTAGGAACGTACCGAGTAAGCTTAACGAGAATGCAGAGATAGCCAGCAATACTGTCCAAGCTTTAAATGTGCCACGCTTTTCGGTTACCGCTAGTGAGTGCATCAGTGCAGTACCAGCCAACCAAGGCATGAATGAAGCGTTTTCTACTGGATCCCAGAACCACCAGCCACCCCAGCCAAGTTCGTAGTAAGCCCACCATGAACCTAGTGCGATACCTACTGTTAGGAATAACCAAGCAGCGATTGTCCAAGGACGAGACCAACGAGCCCATGCCGTATCTAAACGGCCACTCATTAGAGAGGCAATAGCAAAAGAGAACGCTACCGAGAAACCTACGTAACCCATGTAAAGCATTGGCGGGTGAATAATCAAACCCGGATCTTGCAATAGTGGGTTTAAGTCACGGCCATCAACAGGGAAGAAAGGCAGCGTACGTAAGAACGGGTTAGACGTGATGATAATGAACAGCAAGAAGCCGACAGTAATCAAACCCATGATCGCAAGTACGCGAGCCACAGACTCTTGAGGCATACCGCGGCTAAACGTAGCAACAGCAACCGTCCAACCCGCTTGGATTAGAACCCAAAGTAATAAAGAGCCTTCGTGAGCGCCCCAAACCGCAGTAATACGGTAGTACCAAGGAAGTTGGCTGTTTGAGTTACTTGCTACGTATTGAATCGTAAAATCATTGGTGTAAAACGCGTAACACAAGATGAAAAACGAAATCGCCAGGAATCCGAACATACCCCACGACAACGGTCGTGCACTATTCATCAATAAAGTGTTATTTCGAGAGGCTCCATACAGTGGGAGCACACTCAAAAGCAATCCCAGCCCTAGGGACAGGATCATGGCAAAGTGGCCGATCTCGGCTATCATTGAGCACTTCCTTCTTTTTGTTCTGTCGAGTACTGCATTGGCTCATGGGTTTTCTTCATTGCTTCAGCAACTTCAGAAGGCATGTACTCTTCATCATGTTTCGCTAATACTTCGAACGCTTCAATTGTTGTCGCATCTTTTAGAACGCCTTGAGCAACAATACCTTGTCCTTCGCGGAAAAGATCAGGAAGAATGCCATCGTATAAAATCGTTACTTTAGGACCAACATCTTTCAAATCAAAGCTTACACGTAGTGATTCGTTGTCACGGCTTACAGAACCGACTACAACCATGCCACCAATACGTAGGCGTTGGCCAACTTCAGGTTTTTTACCATCTTTACCATTAACAAGCTCAGTTGGCGTGTAGAACAGATCCATGTTCTGGTTAAGTGCATAAACCATTAATCCAACAGTTGCACTGATACCAAAAAAGATCGCTAAGACAATGCCCAGCCTCTTTTTACGTCTTGGGTTCATAGAGTGTTCTCCATATTTTTTGCTGCATCGATACGAGCTTGACGATCAATCTTCGCTTGTACTTCAGTTAGTAATTGCTTACCACGACGAACACTTACTACCAGTAAGACGATCATCGCAAGGAATGTGATTCCAAATGCACTCCATACATATGAGGCGTAGCCACCCATGGCAAAGAAATCACTCAGAGATTCAAAATACATAATTACCTACCCTACTACGCTTTATCAGCCGCAAGTTTACGAACCCACGGACGGTGACTTTCTTTACTGATGATTTCGTTTCTAAAACGCACCATAGTGACTGCACCAAAGAAGAAGGCGAAACCGAATATGTTCAGAAGAAGCGGCCATAACATGTCATTTGAAATAGAAGGCTGATCAAACTTAGTAATTGTCGCGCCCTGATGTAGAGTGTTCCACCACTCAACAGAGAAGTGAATAATCGGCAGGTTGATAACACCTACGATAGCCAAAATACCCGCCGCTTTAGCCGCTGTTTTTTGATCATCAAAGGCGTGATGTAATGCAATTACACCCAAATATAGGAATAGTAGAATCAGCTCTGAGGTTAAACGAGCATCCCAAACCCACCAAGCACCCCACATTGGTTTACCCCAAACCGCACCCGTTAATAGCGCGATAAAAGTAAACACAGCACCAATTGGAGCCATTGCCAACGCAGCCATTTCAGACAACCTGACTTGCCATACCAAACCGATAAAGGCAGCAATCGCCATAGACATGTATACGCCCATAGACCAAATTGCTGACGGAACATGGATGTAGATGATTCGGAAACTATCACCTTGTTGGTAATCTGAAGGTGCGAACGCGAGCCCCCATACAGTACCGACGGATAGACACAATAGCGCTAGGATAGAGAACCATGGCAAAAGTTTACCAGCGAGCTGATAAGACGTTTCTGCTTTGGCATAGGGATGGAGCCATTTCCACATGTTGTAATCTCACTCTTACTTCATATTGCTTACAGCTATCACAGCTATAATTATTATAATTTAGTTGGCTTGTATCTTTTCCAGTGACTCTATGAGTTTGAAAGTGTTAATTAGTTCACTCTGAACAAACAAAGTGGAAGTGAGCGCTTAGTTAGCTAGTTTTAATCATAAAATTAACTAGTTAACACTCACTCTTAGCGCTGCGCTAATAGCAAATGGGGTAAGCGTCATTGTTCCCATTAACATCGCCCCTAATACTGCTAACTGTCCGTTATACGCAACACCTAGTGCTGCCGCATCAATCGCTGATGTAGCAAATATAAGAATTGGGATATAAAGCGGTAAAATAAGCAGGCTTAAAAGCACACCACCTTTCTGAAGCCCTACCGTTAAAGCCACCCCAATCGCACCAATAAAACTCAATGCAGGTGTACCGACCAATAACGTTAAAACAACCGACAGCCAGGTATCGAAATCCAAAGACAGTAATACCGCCAATAAAGGACTAATCAAAATTAATGGTAACCCGGTCAACAACCAGTGCGCTATGACCTTGGACAATACTACCAACTGCAACGGGATGGGCATCAGCATCATCTGCTCAAGGGCGCCATCTTGAAAATCATCGCGAAATAAACGCTCTAAAGAGAGCAATGCAGAAAGTAAAGCGGCAACCCAAACGATGCCTGCTGCAATGCGAGCGAGTAAGTTTGGCTCTGGCCCAATACTTAACGGAAAAAGGGTGATTACAATGATGAAAAACCACAGAGGGTTAAAGATATCCGCTTGACGGCGAAATGCGATAAGCAATTCGCGTCGAATGATCATTGTCATTGAAGAGATCATATTACTCACCCAACTTTATTTTTCTTAGTTTCGGGCTGTCAGCAAACATATCTTGGTGAGTGGTCAATAACACAATGCCACCATTATCCGCATGCTGAGAAAAAAGAGATTCCAGAACTTTGACACCCTGCTTATCAATTGCAGTCAGTGGTTCATCTAAAATCCATAACATTTGCTTACTCAACCAAAGACGCGCCAACGCAACACGGCGTTGTTGACCTGCTGAAAGTTGACCTGCAGGGACATCTTCTCTTCCCGCTAGACCCACTTGAGTCAAGGCATGATAGAGCTCTTCCTTAGTTGTATCAGCGTTATGAATCGATTGATAAAAACTAAGGTTCTCATACGCACTAAGTTCGCGCTTAACACCCGTTTGGTGCCCAAGAAACAGAAGGTTCTGATGATAAATGTCTCGACTCGACTCAATAGAGCTACCATCCCAAGAGATAGTGCCTTCATCACGGTCACCTAAGCCAGTGATGATCCTCAGGAGTGTCGTTTTTCCAGTACCGTTACGACCTTCAACTTGAACCAGTTCGCCTGGTTTTAGCTGAAAAGACAACGATTCAAATAGAACCCTGTCGTCACGAATAGCAGTTAAATTAGAGACTTCTAGCATAGGTAAATTTAGTCGAGTAATGAGAGGGCTATAGTAGCACACCAACAAGGTCACAAAACAGGACTAGGCGTTTTCGAGGGAACAAACTCCGTAAGAAACTGTTACTACCGCATCACAATTTACACATTTTTATTCTTGAAGCAGATATTGCTCTAGATACAAGCACTTATAAACATCGTTCTATAAATAAAGCGACAGACATAAAAAAAGAAGCCGAAGCTTCTTTTTAAGAGGAGTACATAATAAACATCTGAATATTAATACTGATTGGGCGCTCAATTTAACGACGTCGAGGCTTGCGATCGTGAGAAGAAGGCTGTTCATCAAAAGATGACGGATTACTTCTTAATGAAGGAATCTTCTCTTTGCCTGCAAGCTTATTCTGCAGAGACATCATTAGCTCAGCTTCCGCTTTTGGTAATTCGCATTCTTCAATCAGTTCGTTGATCCCAGCACCAAGCTGAACCATTTTGGTTGCTCGTGTATACAAACGACCATCAGTATCAGCGTGTTCGAGTTCAACAATACGCTCATTCAAATGCTTAATCACATCTTGCTGCTCAGTCACTTTTTGACCAAGACCAAGAACAACAGAACGAACCTCAAGTAATTGCTTACTCGATTTTTGCAGCTCTTTGTCCAAATTACGAACTTGAAGGCGTGATTGATCCACCTGTTTTTGAATAGCACTTTTTACTTTGCTAAGCAAAATCAAGATGAACAACGTAAACACGCCGACTCCTGCAATTAACACTGCAGGACTCAAAGGAAGCGCTTCAAACATTACAGGTGAGCCATCTCATCCCATTCGTCTTCGCTTAGTAGTTTGTTTAGATCTACTAAGATAAGCAGCTTGCCATCACGGTTGCTTACACCTTGGATGAACTTAGCACTTTCGTCAGTACCAACACTTGGAGTCGTGTCTATTTCAGAAGAGCGTAGGTAAACCACTTCAGCAACGCTATCCACTAAGATACCAATAACTTGACGCTCAGATTCAATAACGATGATACGAGTGTTGTCTGTGATTTCACCTTGCATCAAACCAAAGCGAGAACGAGTGTCGATAACAGTAACCACATTACCACGTAGGTTGATAATACCTAGAACGTAGTCTGGAGCACCCGGTACTGGAGCGATTTCGCTGTAGCGAAGTACTTCACGTACCTGCATAACATTAATGCCGTAAGTTTCTTCTTCTAGCTGGAATGTCACCCATTGAAGTACTTCATCATTAGTTGGGTCTTTTCTTACTTCAATTTCACTCATATGAGACATATTTAATCCTCTTGCCGTCGTTACCGACCACTATTGTTAACTTGATGCTTGTTGTTAGCCTAATGCTTATTACTAGCTTAATGCTTTTACATCTAGCCCTGCGTTTAGCATGGCGATCAATGCTTCGACGTGAATCAAAGCACACATTTTTTCTTTTACCATACCAGCGAGCCAAGGTCTTTTCCCTGCCATTTCTCGCCAACGTACTTTATCTGTATTGAGAAGCTCGGTGCCTTTCAGCTCGGTGCCGGCAAGCCCCCACAAGCTTTCTCCAAGCATAACTATATATTGATAGTTCTCTTTGTATTCATCATTTGTTAGTTTCTCAGACATCACCCATTTTGCGGTGTCGACAACATCTAACTGACTCTCTCGGTTTGTTTGCAAACCCAAATACCAAGCAGGCTTACCAATCAAATGGCTTAACTCTTCAAGGCGATGAATACCACCCAATTCATCAAGAGGAACCGCAAAAGTTACCCCGTTGACATCAAAATACAGTACCTGAAAATCTTCTGTTCGAGCTGTACTTTCCCAAGACGTAAACCTTTCAATACCGCCAGGTTGAGTTTCAAGCTCAACCTCAGGTTCACTGATCGATTTGATCTCTGGTTGTTCAATATTCGTTTCGTCTTGTTGAACTTCGACGTTCAACTCTTCAGCTATTGGTGACTCAATTGTCGGCTCGATAGCTTGTTCAACAGATTGCTCAACAACCATTGAAAAATCAGGCTCAGGGAGGTTCCAGTCTTGAATTTCAGGTTCTACAGAAAGCTGAACGGATTCAACGGCAGCATCAAACATTTTCATGTCTGCGTGCTGAGCAATTTTCTGTGTGTTTTGATCCATTAATTCATCAAGATTCAGTTCATCAACCACGTTCGTCGCTTCTAAGCGACTCAGCAGTTTTTGTACATCCTCAAGGTTTGGAACCTCAAACTCCGCCTGTCGCAATTCTGCATAGGTGGAGTAACTAGCACGTTTTGGCTCTGGCTCTGGCTCTGGCTCTGGCTCTGGCTCTGCAGATGATGACTCATCATTAGACTCGTCAACAACAAATTCGTCAGAATCCAGAACTTCATCGCCTAACAGCGCAGTAAAGTAATCATCAAGTGCTTGTTCACTCGATAAGCTAGGTCGCGCCATTGTTGATTCGTTATTCGCGCTCATTTATCGCCAGCCTTTCGAGATAAATAAGCAGCTGTTTGTAAGCAAATACACCACGACTACCCGATGCAAAATGAGATGCTGGTAAGCGCTTTAGGCTTGCATCTCTAAACTTAGTGTCAATAGGGACAGCAGACGTCCAAACTTGATTTGGATAATCTTCTTTCAGCTGAGTTAACGTCTGTAATGAAGCTTTGGTTCGCTTGTCATACATCGTTGGTACCACCGTCACTTTAAACGGTGTTTTTCGAGATTTTTGCATGATGGTCAGAGTGCGGATCATGCGCTCCAGCCCTTTCATTGCTAAAAACTCAGTCTGGACTGGAATCAATATACGATCGCTAGCAGCCAATGCATTGACCATCATCACACCAAGAATTGGCGGGCAATCGATCAGTACATAGTCATAGTCATCTTTCAAAGCGGCAAGCGCACGCTTTAAAATTAACCCCATTCCACTGCGATTACCCATCACACGGTCTAATGTCGCGAGCGACATATGTGCAGGGATAATATCGATGCCTTCGACTTCCGTTTGTAACAGCAACGGTCTTACAGTCTGAGCATTAAACTCACGCAACTGAAACAGATCAAACAAACTCGACTCCACTGTATCTGAGTCGTAACCCAGATAAGTGGTTAGTGATGCATGTGGATCGGTATCAACCAATAGAACACGGTGCCCTTTCAAGGCAAGCAAGCCTGCCAAGGTCACTGTCGTGGTTGTTTTACCAACACCACCTTTTTGGTTTGCAACACTCCAAACAATCATGTCGATTTACCTAAGCTAAGCCAACTTCAACCAGAATCCTTTCCGCAATGCGGTCTAGAGGTAGGTCTTCAGTAGAAATGCCAGCTTTTGCTACAGCTTGAGGCATACCATATACAACACAGCTATCTTCGTCTTGTGCCCAAATCGTCGAGCCCGCAGTTTTTAACATACGTGAACCTTCTCGACCATCAGCGCCCATACCGGTCAGTATCATAGACAAGACTTTGTCACCGTAGATCTTCGCAGCAGAACCGAATGTGACATCCACACAAGGCTTGTAGTTCATTCGGTCGCCGCCGTCGATAATTCTCAAGCGAGCAGACCCTGCACGGCCATCAATCATCATCTGTTTACCGCCGGGAGCAAGGTAAGCCACTCCAGGTTTCAACACATCTCCGTCTTGCGCTTCGCGAACTTCAATCTTACACAAGGTATTCAGTCGGCTTGCAAATGCAGCGGTAAAAGTTGCTGGCATGTGCTGAACCAACACGATCGGATGTGGATAGTGAGCTGGAATACGAGTCAAAATTTTCTGTAGTGCAACAGGACCGCCAGTCGACGTACCAATGGCAGTTAACTGATACTTTTTTCCTGACGCTCTAAATTTTGCTGTTGATGCAACAACAGGCTTCGCAGCAGGTGTTGCCGCTGAAGTTGTTTGACGTAGCGATGAAGGTGCCGACGCAGTCGTTGCTGCCGTTGCTCGAGGAGCAACAGGTGTACGACGCATGAACGCACGCTTAGCGGCAATTTGAATCACACGTTGCTGAAGCAGAGCGACGGCATCATCTCGGTTTCGAGCAATGTCTTCGAACTTCTTAGGTAAGAAATCCAGAGCTCCGGCATCTAACGCATCCAATGTTGCTCTAGCACCATCATGCGTTAGCGATGAAAACATCAAAATAGGCGTTGGAGACGCGGCCATAATTTCACGAACGGCTGTGATGCCGTCCATGACTGGCATTTCGATGTCCATAGTAATGACGTCAGGTCTAAGCTTCTTTGCTTTTTCAACCGCTTCTTTACCATTTACAGCTACATCGATGACTTCTAGGCGAGCCTCTGAGTTGATGATCTCGCTTACGCGACGGCGGAAAAAGCTCGAATCATCAACGACTAATACTTTAATCGCCATATTTATCCTTAAATTAAATTCTTGATGCTGCAGCGTACTGCTTCAACAAGTCAGGCACATCGAGAATCAATGCAATGTGTCCATCACTTGTAATTGTCGCGCCTGCCATACCTGGCGTACCTTGCAACAACTTATCAAGTGGCTTGATAACGACTTCTTCTTGGCCAATCAGCGTATCGACAACAAAGCCAACTCTTTGGCTGCCAAGCTGAACGATAACAACGTGACCATGTCCTTTGCGAAGTTCAACAATACCGGCTTTTGGTGCAAGCCAATTTTGCAAGTAGAACAACGGGATAGATTTGTCACGAACGATGATGGTCAACTGGCCATCAACTACGTTAGTGCGGCTAAGGTCTAAGTGGAAAATCTCGTTCACAGAAGCCAATGGCAATGCGAATGGGTGACCCGCAACACCGACCATCAAGGTTGGTAGAATCGCAAGCGTCAGTGGAACCTTGATCGTAATCTTGGTGCCTTGACCCATTTCAGAATCGATATCGATCGAGCCATTCAGTGTATTGATCGCTGTTTTCACAACGTCCATGCCTACACCACGGCCAGAAATATCTGAAATTTGCTCTTTGCTTGAGAAGCCAGGTGCAAAAATAAGATTGAAACACTCTTTGTTCGATAAGCGAGACGCTGCATCTTCATCCATCAAACCACGTTTAACCGCAATAGCACGAAGCTTATCAGGGTCCATACCGCCACCGTCATCAACGATAGCCAATTCAATATGGTCACCTTCTTGCGAGGCAGACAGGATCACTTTACCTGTTTGTGATTTGCCAGCCGCAATACGAGCTTCAGGCATCTCAATACCGTGATCCACAGAGTTTCTCACTAAGTGAATCAGAGGATCGGCAAGTGCTTCTACTAAATTCTTATCAAGATCCGTTTCTTCACCGCGCATTTCAAGAACAATGTCTTTCTTCAAACTACGAGCAAGGTCGCGGACAACTCGAGGGAAACGACCAAAAACTTTTTTGATCGGCTGCATACGAGTCTTCATTACCGCACCTTGAAGGTCTGCGGTAACAACGTCTAAATTCGAGACAGCTTTCGCCATTTCTTCGTCGTTGCTGTTTAAGCCTAAACTCACCAGTCGGTTACGAACCAATACCAACTCACCCACCATGTTCATGATGGTATCGAGAGTTGATGTATCAACACGAACCGTTGCTTCTGCTTGTTGCTTCTTAGCTGGAACATTCGGCTTAGGTTCAGCTTTAGCAGCAGGTTTCGCAACAGCAGGAGTTGCTGGCTGTGGCTTAGGCGCGACTTGTGGTGCAGGTGCAACAGAAGCAGCTTTTACATCAGCAGGCTTAGTTGCAGCGTCCAGTTCTTCAATCGACGGGCCATTACCTGAACCATGTAACTGATCAAGTAACTTCTCAAACTCTTCGTCCGTCATCAGGTCGTCGCCTTCAGACATCGCCGAAACTGGATCAGCAACAGGAGGTGGTGGCGGTGGAGGCGTTGAACTTGCCGCTGTCGGACTCTTACCCGCACCGTGCAGTTCATCTAATAACTTTTCAAATTCGTCATCAGTAATATCACCACTGTCAGCAACTGGCTGAGGTGCAGCGGGCACTGGCGGCGGAGTTGGTGCAGCAGCTGCTGTTGGTGAACCACCTTTACCATGAAGTTCATCAAGTAGGCGTTCAAACTCATCTTCAGAGATATCATCCACTGAAGATGCACTGATACTAGAGCTTTCTACAACAGGCTCAGCAACAATAGGTTCAGGGATGACAGGTGCTGGCGCGACTTCATCAGCAGCCTCTGGTTTGCAGAGACGATGAAGTTCATCCAATAAAGATTGATCAGCGGGTACTAAAGCTTCCTGATCTTGCACGGCTCGAAACTGTACATTAACTGTATCGAGAGCCTGTAGCATCGTGTCCATCAAACCTGATGTTACGCTGCGTTGGCCGTTTCTTAGAATGTCGAACACATTCTCAGCACCATGACAAGTATCCACCAGCTCAGTCAGTGCTAGGAAACCAGCACCACCTTTTACTGTATGGAAACCACGGAAAATAGCATTTAATAGGTCTTTGTCGTCAGGGTTATTCTCAAGCTCTACCAATTGTTCTGATAGGAGTTCAAGTATCTCTCCTGCTTCGACTAAAAAGTCCTGAAGAATATCTTCGTCTAAATCGTAGCTCATACGTTACCTTTAAAATCCAAGACTGGATAACAAATCGTCGACTTCATCTTGAGATGCCACAGCGTCTTCGCGCGCTTCTGGGTTCATGATAGGACCCTCAGGAGCAATAGATGCTTTCTTCTCTTTCTCTGGAGTTGGCTCTATCTGATTCGCACCGAATACCGTGAGAATCTCGACCAAACGCCCTTCAACCTCATTTACCAAGGTAATAACTTTGCTAATGATCTGCCCAGTTAAATCTTGGAAATCCTGAGCCATCAAGATTTCAGTCAGTTGTCCACGTAGTTCAGTACTATCGCCTTCTACTTGGACAAGTAATCCATCAATGCGGTGACATAAAGCTTTAAATTGTGCCAGCTCAATGCGGCCATGCATCAGTTCATTCCATTGAGGCCTTACTTGAAGTAAACACTCGTGTAGGTTGTCTGCTATTGGCATACAACGATCGACTGCGTCCATCGTCTTGTTTGCTGCAACTTCCGTTTTATCAATGACATATTGAAGGCGATCCCTAGCATCAGGGATTTCATCATTTGCGATAACGCTGATGCGTTCATCGAAATTGAATTGAGCCAAAGAGTCATGGAGGTCGCGAGTCAGACTACCTATTTCTTGAAGCATTGGATTGTCTTGAAGACTAAAATTATCTTCGTAAATACTTCTAACAAGAGAATCAGCACCTTGCTGCTCGTCGTTTTCAAGCAGCTCTACTAATTTTTTTGCTTGTTCTAATGAAATCATCCTGAGTTCGGCCTTACTCCGCATACTTTGTGACGCTTCGACTATTAAGGTAAACAACAAGCTTAATAGTGAGTGTTTCTCTAGAAGCGCCTAAAAACAGGTTATTATTGACGCTTATAAGCGATCAAAAATCTTATCAAGTTTCTCTTTCAGAGTTGCCGCTGTGAAAGGCTTCACAATGTAACCATTAACACCCGCTTGAGCAGCTTCGATGATCTGTTCACGTTTCGCTTCTGCCGTGATCATAAGCACTGGAAGGTGCTTAAGTTCTGCGTCTGCACGAACGTGTTTTAACAGGTCAATACCTTGCATACCAGGCATGTTCCAGTCGGTTACCACGAAATCAAATTCGCCTTTTTTCAGCATTGGTAACGCGGTCAAGCCATCGTCTGCTTCTTGAGTGTTGTTGAAACCTAAATCGCGTAGTAGGTTTTTAACAATTCGGCGCATCGTTGAAAAGTCGTCAACAATGAGAATTTTCATGTTTTTGTTCAAATTAGCCTCCACTGAATAAAACCAGTGTTGTTAGTCGTTCTGTGTCCAAGCACTTAACTTAGTGCGTAAACGCTGCATAGATTGGCTCAGTATTTGGCTGACACGAGATTCGCTGACACCTAACACTTCCCCAATCTCTTTTAAATTGAGTTCTTCGTCGTAATAAAGCGAAAGCACGAGGCCTTCCCTTTCTGGAAGTTGTTTTATCGAATCGATCAAAGCTTGGCGGAATGACTCATCTGCAACCCCTTGAAAAGGCGTATTGTCTTGAGAGTCTTCATTCGGAGATATGACATCATCCGAGACGCCTAAATCTTCGATACCGACCAATCTTGAGCAGTTAATATCGGTTAAAGCACTGTGATACTGGTCTAAACTGAGCCCCATGTGTTTTGCCACTTCGGCATCACTTGGGTCTCGATTAAGAACACTCTCCAGTTCTGCAATCGCACTGCTGATTTCTCGATTATTTTTATGAACCGATCTTGGCACCCAATCCCCACGGCGAATGTCATCCAACATAGCGCCACGAATTCGAATACCTGCATACGTCTCAAAGCTTGCGCCTTTCGTACCATCATAGTTTTGTTGCGCTTCAATCAAGCCAATCATGCCAGCTTGAATTAAGTCATCAACCAATACATTAGGCGGCAATCGCCCCAACAAGTGATGAGCGATACGTTTAACCAACACAGAGTACTTCTCAAAAAAAGCCTGTTGGCTATTGAGATTTGCATGCTGATCGTAGGTAAGCGCTTTATTCACCAAATGGTTCCTCTACAAATTCAGGACGGTTCAGCAGCCTTTCAACAAAAAATTCCAAATGTCCACTTGGCGTTTTTGGTATTGGCCAGGTCAATGCTTTATTTGCTAATGAACTGATTGCCAACGCCGCAGGAGAGCGAGGGAACGCATCTACTACGATTTTCTGTCTCTTGACTGATTGACGTACTTTATCATCTAAAGGAATACATGCTACGAGTTCGAGGCTCACATTCAAGAAACGCTCTGTGACCAAAGTCAACTTTGCAAATAATTCTCGGCCTTCGCGATAGCTTCTGACCATATTTGCAACGATTTTGAATCGCTGAACTTGGTGCTCTCGGCTCAACAGCTTAATCAAGGCATAGGCATCAGTGATCGAAGTTGGTTCATCACAGACCACAACCACGACATCTTGCGCCGCTCTTGAAAAGCTAATCACCATGTCCGAGATGCCCGCTGCCGTATCGACTAGCAAGATGTCCATCTCGTCTTCAAGAGAACCGAACGCTCGAATCAAACCAGCATGTTGAGCATGTGAAAGTTCAGTCATGCTTTGTGTACCCGATGTCGCTGGAATTATCTTAATTCCGTACGGCCCTTCGACAATCGCATCCTTAAGTTCACACTCACCCGCCAAAACGTGCCCTAGGTTTCGTTTAGAACGAATACCTAGCATGATGTCGACGTTAGCCAATCCTAAATCGGCATCCAGTACCATGACTTTTTTGCCTTGGCGAGCCATGCAAATAGCCATACCTAACGTCACATTAGATTTACCTACCCCACCCTTACCGCCAGTTACAGCGATAACTTTCGTGATTGAAGGCTTCGTTAAGCGACGGAGGCCGCTAGCTTGATCATGTATCATATTTTCATTCATATTTATCCGCCGCCTAGAGTCCTTCAGAATCGCTATTCCAGTAATGAGGTTCATTCTCTGTAGATTTTTCTAATAACTCATTCGCCTTAGCAATCATGTACTTTGGCTGAGCTATAACGATATCCTCAGGAACTCGTTGACCATTTGCTATGTAAGCAACTGGTAATGCATTTTGTATTACCACACTGATGAACTCACCCAAACTGAGCGATTCATCCAGCTTAGTCAGGATACATCCTGACAACGGGATTCTTCTAAAGTGTTCAATGGTTTCTTGCAGCACTTTACGTTGCGCAGTTGCCGGCAACACAAGGTAGCTATTGATAACGGAACCACTCTCTTGCATCAATGTGTCTAACTGCTCAGATAGACGCACATCTCGCTGTCCCATACCTGCAGTATCAACCAGAATCAGGCGACGATTACGTAATTGATATATTACATCGGCCAGTTCGCTAGAATCTTTAGCAACTCTTACAGGACAACCCATAATTCGACCATAAATCGATAACTGCTCATGTGCACCTATGCGATATGTGTCTGTTGTCACTAGCGCAACGTTGTCTGCACCGTACTCCATTGCTGCGCGGGCTGCGAGCTTAGCAACAGTAGTTGTTTTACCTACGCCAGTCGGGCCAAGTAAGGCCACAATACCACCGCGTTTTAAAATATCTTTTTGTGTCACAGAGATTTGATCAGCGACCAGAGCAAGCAAGGCTTTCCATGCTCGTGCTGGTTTTGTGTCTTCTGGAATGTAGCAGGCCATTTGATCGGCGAGTTCTGCCGAAACGCCCATACGTTCTAGGCGCTTGATAAGCATCGCTCGCAAAGGTTCGCGACGTTCGACTTCTTGCCACATGAGCCCAGAGACTTGATGCTCTAACAGACGGCGAATTGAGGTCATCTCTTCGCGCATCGTTTCCATTTCGGTGTCTGAGCCTTTCGACTGACCAGGATCACGGCCACGATCGTAGCGAGTAGGATCTAAGCGAGGTGCCGGACGCTCAACTCTGCGATCTTCAGCAATCAATTTAGACAAACCAGACTCACGAGCAAAAGCTGAATCTACGTTGCCACCGCTACGAGGCTGATGGTTACCGAGAGATTGCTGATTTCCTAGGGATCGATTACTACCAGACTGGCGGTTAAGCAACGCGGATAACGAGTCTTCATTTTCAGCTCGGTGTTGCGGTTCGTCGTCTGCGCCGTGGCTATATTGCTTAAGCATATTAGCGAAGCGCTTAGTCATTGAACGTCCGCCTTCAGCATTCGACTGCAGACTGACTTTGTCATCATCTAACTGACGACGCCCAGCGGAAGCGGCTGGCGCTGCCATTTGGGTATATTGACTTTGCGTAGGCTGCTGAGGCTTATTGAGTTTTGAGCTGGCTGTCGATGGGCTAGATTCGCCATCAATAGCGGCCACAATTTCAACGCCACCTGCGACCTTTTTGTTAGACATGATCACCGCTTCTGAACCAAGTTCTTCTTTAACTTGGAGCAGCGCGGTTCGCATATCTTTTGCAAAAAATCGTTTAATTTTCAATTCGATCGTCCGTTCTAATTAGGCGGCTTAATTACCAACAGCTTGTACAATGCGTATCTGTTTTTCGTCCGGTATCTCTTGGTAAGACAAAACTCTTAAGCTTGGGATCGTGTTTTTCACGAACTTCGCAAGAGTGGAACGTAACACGCCAGAAGTCAGTAACACGGCGGGCTCACCTTTCAGCTCTTGCTCTTGCGTTGCATGGCTGAGGGATGTCTGTAAACGTTCGGCTAAACCAGGTTCAATACCAGCAGATTCTCCGCCGGATGCCTGCATGGTTTGATGCAAGATTTGTTCCAGCTCAGGAATCAAGGTAATCACTGGCAATTCAGGCTCTATACCATTGATTTCTTGAACAATTAATCGTTTCAAGGAGATACGAACCGCAGCAGTAAGTATGTCAGGTTCTTGACTCTTGCTTGAATACTCCGACAAAGTTTGGACTATAGTGCGGATATCTCGAATTGGGATGGCTTCATTCAGCAAATTTTGTAGCACTTTCACGACCACGCCAAGTGGCAATTGGTCTGGTACAAAGCCTTCAACCAGCTTAGGTGTCGAACGACTTAACATCTCGAGTAAGTTTTGTACTTCTTCATGACCAATAAGCTGTGATGCATTGTTGGTTAACAGTTGGCTGAGATGTGTAGCCAGCACGGTAGACGAATCTACAACCGTGTAACCTAACGCTTGTGCGTGTTCACGCTGTTCTTCTCGAATCCACACCGCTTCTAATCCAAAAGCAGGGTCAATCGTCGGCTCACCATCGATCATCCCATAGACTTGGCCAGGGTTAATCGCCAGTTCCATATCAGGCTTAATTTCAGCCTCACCCACAGCAACACCCATCAAAGTAATTCGGTAGCTGTTTGGCGTGAGTTCAAGGTTATCGCGGATGTGTACTGCTGGGATCAAGAAACCAAAATCTTGAGACAACTTCTTACGAACCCCTTTTACACGCTCAAGCAGTTCACCGCCTTGATCTCTATCTACTAACGGAATCAAACGATACCCGACTTCCAAACCAATAATATCAACAGGTTGAACATCATCCCAAGAAAGTTCCTTCTGGGAACCCGTTTCTCCATTCGCTTCAACCGTAGCAGGAAGGTTAGGCTGTTCAGCTTTTTTCTTGTTCTTTTTATCGATGTAATACGCACCTGCACCTGCAACGATGGCAAGACTCAAGAATGAGAAATGCGGCATACCAGGAACAATACCCATGATGCCAAGGATGGCGGCAGTGATCATTAGGGCTTTAGGGTTGTCGAACATCTGAAAGACAAGTTGCTCGCCCATGTCTTCATCGGTGTTTTGACGCGTTACCATCATCGCCGCAGCAATAGAAAGTAATAGAGACGGGATTTGCGCAACCAGACCATCACCGATAGTCAGTAGCGTATAGATTTCGATTGCTTCACCAAAACCAAGGTCAAACTGAGCCATACCAATGCTCAAGCCACCAATGATGTTGATGAACAGGATCAAAATACCGGCTATTGCATCGCCTTTAACGAACTTAGACGCACCATCCATCGAACCGTAGAAATCCGCTTCTTTGGTGACTTCAAAACGTCTGGTACGAGCCTGATCTTGGTCGATCAAACCCGCATTCAAATCGGCATCGATTGCCATCTGTTTACCGGGTAAGGCATCCAACGTGAAACGTGCACTTACTTCCGAGATACGACCCGCACCTTTGGTTACAACCATGAAGTTGATGATCATTAGAATCAAGAACACCACTAAACCAACCGCATAGTTACCACCGATAACCACGTTACCAAAAGCTTCAATCACGTTACCGGCAGCATCGCCCCCTTCATGACCGTGGAGCAATACCACACGTGTCGAAGCAACGTTCAAGGCCAGTCGAAGTAGAGTGGCAATCAGAAGTACCGTTGGGAATGCAGCAAAGTCCAAAGGCCTGCGGGTATAAACCGAAACCAATAGCACAACCATAGACAGTGCAATGTTGAAGGTGAAGAACATATCCAACAAGAAAGCTGGAATTGGCAACACCACCATAGCGAGCGTGGCAAGTACCATAACAGGCGCGCCAATCGCAGGCATGGCACGGTTAGGGATTTTAGGTAGCTTGTCCGCAAAAGGCAGGGTAAATTTCATAAATCTGGGTAGTATCGCTATGTTGTAGCTTTTCCACCAAGCGAATCGAGGCTCAGGGCTAAGCTGTATTGCCAAAGTTTATAGCAATAAGGTTTATAATGGTCAGGTTTTCCCTGATCGGACTTATAATGTTCGGCATTGATATAGCAAGCACTGTACCAATATCTCAACGTCAATTTATCGTCACAACTTACAAATAAAGACGATCAGATACGGTGACCATTATCCGGCTTCATTGGGCTGAGCTCAAGCAATTGATCTAATGACGTAAATCAGGTGGGATCGGCATATTAGAATCTTGCAATTTTGGCCTCTCCCCTCCTCTTTTTCTGTACTGCTTCAGCTGGAATACATATGCAAGAACTTGAGCTACAGCTGTAAACAGACCGTCAGGAATTTGCTGTTCTAGCTCGGTAGTGTGATAAAGCGCCCTAGCTAACGGAGGCGCTGGAATAATATAGATGTCGTTTGCACGTGCAATTTCACGAATCTTCATCGCCATATGATCGACACCTTTGGCAACGACTATTGGTGCTTTATCTTGATTCTGTTTGTAGCGTAGAGCGACCGAAAAGTGCTCCGGGTTGGTAACAATCACATCAGCCTGAGGAACATCAGCCATCATACGTCGCTGAGCCGCTTCTCTCTGCAACATACGAATACGACCTTTAACTTCAGGCTTACCTTCGGTGTCTTTGAACTCATCTTTCACTTCTTGCTTGGTCATCTTAAGTTGATCGGCGTGTTGCCAAATCTGGAATGGGATATCAATCGCCACCACTATCAACAAAGAGCAACTGATAAGCAGAATAAAGTTAAGCAAGATATCCAAGGCGTGGAAGATATTCTGCGGATACACGTCCATGCTCAATTGCATTAAGTCATGTTGAGATGCTTGGATAAGATAGATAGCCATGCCTGATACCAAAGCGACCTTCAAAATAGATTTCAGCAGCTCAACCCAACTTTGTAGGCCAAACATACGCTTAATACCGCTCAAAGGATTGAGCTTAGACGCCTTAGGCATAGCGGCTTGCATCGAGAAGTTAACACCACCGACGCCCGCAGCACCAATCACAGCCGCCACAAACAAAGTGATGAGAATCAAGAACAGTGGAAACAGCAGATTGACCAAGGCACCACCCGCGATTTCCAGCAGCTTATTGGTATCAAAAATTTCGTCACGGCTGAGCGAAAACAGGCGTTGCATGGCCTCGAACAAAGCTTTCGCCATCGATTCGCCAAACCACATTAAAGAAATCGCGCCTACAATAAGTACCGACGCTGACGCTAACTCTTTTGACCTTGCAACCTGCCCTTTTTCTTTGGCCTGTTGCAAGCGTTTGGGCGTGGCGTCTTCTGTGCGTTCTTGACCGTCTGACTCTGCCATTTCAGTCTCCTAGCAATCCAACCTGATGAGACGACATATCTGCTGCTCTCCTTGTAACCAATACAGCTCATAGTGGCTATATAAGCCGCCAAGAATGTACCAACAAAGCAACAGACCCACGAGTAGCGCAAACGCAAAACCCAAAGAGAATATATTTAACTGAGGTGCAGCACGTGTCATTACACCAAAAGAGAGGTTAATCGTGAGCAGCGCAATAATGCCAGATAAAGACATCGCCAACGCTGTTTTGAACATGATACCCAACCACAAGGCTAGCTCTCTGAAATCAACAGCGGTTAAAGAACCACTGCCAATAGGTAATGTGGTAAAGCTAAACACCACCAGCTGCAGCATTTTTAAGTGGCCGTCTGTCGCCAGAAAGAACATGGTCGCGAGCAACATAAACAGCTGACCAAGTACTGGCGTATTCTGACCGTTTGCTGGGTCAACCATAGACGCGAAGCCCAAGCTCGATTGCATACCCAGAATCTGACCGAGCATAACAAAGGTTTGAATCAAAAACTGAGTGACAAACCCCATGGCGACACCAATCACGATCTGTTCAAAAACCGTCAGAAAGCCTTGAAACGAAAGTAGTTCAATGTCTTTAGGGACGGCAGGAATGGCAGGCATAACCGCAAGCGTAATTGCTAAGCCTAGATACAGACGAATACGTGGCGACACAAAGCGCGCCCCGGTTACCGTCATCACCATCAGCATGGCTGAGATGCGAGTATATGGCCAAAAGTAATTGGCTAACCACTCGAGTACTAGACTTGTTGGGTATTCCATTGCGGTTTAATACAACACTTGCGGTAAGCGTTCAATGAGTTCAAAAAAGAACTCCATCATCATCTGCGTCATCCAGTGAGCAAACAACATTAACGCCAACAAAGTTACGATCAAACGAGGCAAGAAGCTGAGGGTTTGTTCATTGATAGAGGTTGCAGCTTGGAATACCGCCACGACCAAACCAATCAGCAGGCTAGGAATAATAATGGCGCACACCATTATCAGTACCATCCAAAGTGCATCTCGGAACAATTCTACGAATATTTCAGGATTCATTATTCCCCCAGCTACAAGGCAAAACTGCCGGCGAGTGTGGAGAGTATCAAGTTCCAACCATCAACAAGGACAAACAGCATCAATTTAAATGGCAAGGATACAATCATCGGTGACAACATCATCATACCCATGGCCATCAGCACCGAGGCAACGACTAAATCAATAATTAGGAACGGCAAGAACAGCATAAAACCGATTTGGAATGCCGTTTTTAGCTCTGACGTGATAAACGCAGGGATCAGAACCGCCATTGAAACATCTTCAGGGTTGGTCACTTCCGCGCCCGAGATCTCAACAAAGGTTTCCAAATCTTTGATTCGAGTCTGCTTGAGCATGAAGGATTTAATCGGGCCTTGGGCGACATCGAATGCCTGTCGTGCCGATATCTGTTCATTCAGATAAGGTTGAACCGCTTGCTCATTGACCTGATTGATCACCGGAGACATGATGAAGAAGGTCAAAAATATCGCGATACCAATGATGACTTGGTTTGAAGGTGTTTGTTGCAAACCCATCGCCTGACGCAAGATAGACATCACCACCACAATACGGGTGAACGACGTCATCAAAATCACCATCGCTGGCAAGAAGCCAAGCATGGTCATCAAGGCTAAGATTTGTAAATTAATCGAGTAGTCTTCGCCGCCACTAGCATTGGTTGTCATGGTAAAGGCAGGAATACCGCCACCATTTCCCGTTAGACTGCCCGTGGTCATGGTTTGCGATTTAGCTTGGTCTTGCTCCATCGTACTAATGGTCACCGACTCTGAACCAGCCGTATTCGCTGGAATCACGGTGCCATCTTCAGTTTGTGCAAATACCGACATGCTGAAGACTAGAGAGCAGAGGAGAATGAGCGGAACTAACCACACTTTCACCATTCGGAAAACTCCGCTTTGGCAAAAGTAAGATGAGTTCAAAAGTCCGTTACTTGTTTGCATCTTTTTTTATTAGCTGGGAAAGCTGACTTGAGAATGTGCTTTTTTCCAGCATCTCCTGAGTAAGAGGTTTATCAAGCTTAGAGATCAGCTGAATCGATTGGGTAGTGATACCCACTAGATACTGATCCTCACCCGCTTGAACGATAGCAATACGTTCTTTGGTTCCAACCGCTATCTGCCTCACAATGGACAACCCTTGTTGATTGGACATTGTTGGCACTTGCATTCTCTTAAGCAGCCAAGCGATAAACAAGATGAAGGCTATAACGAAAATTAGCGACCCAAAAGTGGTCGCTAAATCGAGAGAAGGCGGCGTTGCAGCAAAGGCAACGGAAGGCATAGAAAACAGGCCTATGCCTATTAGTCCACGAAGCAAACCCGTCATCCCGCGAGATAAATTGGTCACTTCGCGAGACAAGCCCACTAGCCTTTGAGACGAAAGGCTCATTAACGTAGCTTCTTAATACGTTCTGTTTGGCTAATCACGTCAGTCAAACGGATACCAAACTTGTCATTCACGACAACCACTTCGCCGTGCGCGATCAAAGTGCCGTTAACCATTACATCCAATGATTCACCAGCAATTCTGTCTAGCTCAACAACCGAACCTTGGTTCAATTGAAGTAAGTTACGAATACTGATCTGAGAACGGCCCACTTCCATTGAAATGGTTACTGGAATATCCATGATGGTATCCAGTTTACGACGCTCATCTTCAGAAATCGGCGACGACGAATCCGTTAGCTCATCCAGTGGCGCCGCGAGAACATCATCAACATCAATTGACGGTGCTGAAGGGTCTTCACCAAGTGCTGCAGCCCATTCGTCTGCTAGCTTTTGATCTTCACTAGGTTCCATTACCAATTCCTATACATTTAAATTTTGCTAATCGTTATCATCGCTGTTTTCTAGTTCAGACATCAAGTCTTTACCTAGGAAAGCGAGATCGGTTTTAACCACGTGCGGTCTTTGAATTTTTTCAGAAATCTGTACGGCCAGCTTTTCACCTGAGCGTCCCATTTTCACACGGTAGGTTGGTAGCTCTTCAACGAACATCGTCGCATGTTCTGGCATATTCATCGGGATAACATCGCCAGGACGAAGTTCCATCAAATCACGCAAAGAGATATCTTGCTCAAGCAAATTGACACGGAAGTTGACTGGCACATCCATGATTTCATCACGCAGTGCTGAACTCCAACGAACGTCGGTTTCCATCTTGTCCGATTGCACACCCGCATCCAGCAATTCACGAATCGGCTCTACCATGGAGTAAGGCATAACCACGTGGAAATCACCACCGCCGCCATCAACCTCAATATGGAACGAACTCACCACAATCACTTCTGTTGGGCTGACGATATTCGCCATACTCGGGTTCACTTCTGAATCCAAGTATTCAAACTCAACGCCCATCACGGGAGACCAAGCTTCTTTGTAGTCTTCGAATACAATTTTAAGCAGTAGCTGGATGATTCGTCTTTCAGTTGGCGTAAATTCACGACCTTCAATCTTGGCGTGGAAGCGTCCATCCCCACCAAAGAAGTTCTCTACCAAGATGAAAACAAGACGAGCTTCCATGGTGATCAGCGCCGTGCCTTTTAGCGGTCGGAAACGCACCATGTTTAAACTGGTCGGTACATACAATGTGTTTTGGTACTCACCAAATTTCATCATTTGTACGCCGTTGATCGACACTTCAGCCGTTTTTCGCAACATATTAAACAAACTAATCCGCATATGACGCGCGAAACGCTCATTGATAAGTTCAAGGGTCGGCATTCGACCACGAACGATTCGGTCTTGAGATGAGAAGTCGAAATTAACCGCATTCTCGTTTTCGGACTCTAAGACATCTTCAACTTCTTCAACATCGTCGACACCATGTAATAGCGCATCAATTTCGTCTTGGCTTAATAAATCGGTCACAAATTACCTATTGAATTACGAAGTCAGTGAATAACACTTTTTCAATAACAGGCTGACCCACTGCTTGAGCCAGACTTGCTTTAATATCTTCTGTCGCCTTGTCACGAAGTTCTACTCGCCCTATCGGAGAGCGCAATTGGTCTACCGTTGCAGAGGCAAAGGTCGCCAATAACGTACTTTCAACGAGTGGAGAGTGGTATCGAGCAAGGTCTTCATTCTTGCTGCCTCGTACCATAAGCTGCGCTTTGATCTGTACCAGACGATCTTTTTTGTCACCGGTGACATTGAACAAAAAAGGTTGTGGAATATTAACATACATCACAGGTTCAACCGCGACTACAGCGGTAGCAGACTGAGATTTCGATTCAGAGGCATCGTCACTAGAGCCCATAAAAAAGAACACAGCAGCACCGATAGCAAGCAGTAAAACAACGACAGCAATTATGATTATAAGTAGCTTACTTTTCTTTTGACCTGGGGCTTGTTCTGCAAACATATTCTTCTCTAACTTCCTGTTATTTCCACGGACTAACGGATCTAAACCTGATACTAGGCATAATAACTAATTCCATCACGCTTTGATGCGACATTCAATTCAAGATTGCTGCCGTTATCAAGGTTTTCATCACCTTGCCCATCATTTGTGCGGTTAGAGCCTGATTGTTGTTCACCATTGTTATAGCTATTTTGGCTCTGCCCAGAATTCTGTTGTTGGACGGACGAATCGGCCAGTTGCATACCTTGTTGAGCAAGCATCTCTCTCAAACGTGGCAAAGTCTGCTCAATCACATCTCTGGCTTGTTGATTGCTCACCGTAAAGTGCACGTTCGCCACGTCATTATTCATGCTCATGCGAATTTTCATCTGACCCAACTCTGGTGGATCGAGGCGGATATCCAAGTTCTTAAGGTTCTTAGACATCATCATTTGTACTTTTTCTGCCACTTGCTCATTGGCCAGTTCTTTAGTGAGTTGCAAAGGAGCTTGTTGAGCAGCTTGAATCTCAGCGCGTGTAGGAGCCGAACCAGTCGTTGCAGTACCTTGAACACCAGCGGCAGATGCTATCTGCTGAGCCAATGTCGAATCTTTGGAGTCTTCTCTAGCACCTGCCTTTCCAAGACCAGACAATGCAGCCGTGCCAGCGCCAGCTTTGAGCAACATATCCGTTGCACCCGCTTTAGTCGCTGCTACCGGTGTATTCATTGCCAAGCTTTGCGCCGTTAAACTCGGGTCCAAGGCTGCTTGTTGTGCAGAAGCGGCATTGCCCTGCTGAGCTGTTAACTGTTGCGCGGCAGCCTGTTGAGCCGCGTGCGCATTATTGGCATGTAACATTGTTGCCTTGTCTGCCACAGCATTAGTTGCAGCTTGAGATGACATCTGTGACGTCGCTTGTTGGGCTGCCGTCGCAACAGCCGCTGTCGATGCCACTGCTGCTAACGCTTTGGCTTCAGCCGAATCCGTATTATCCCACTCAATTGCGGCTGTTTGACCTAATGCACCGTTCAAGTCCGGAGCTTGGCTTAACAGAGCGTTTGCTTGCTGTTGAACATTAGTGAGTTGCTGGTTCAATACTTCGAGGTTAGACGTCGCTTTAGCCAGAGCGGTTTGCTCATCAACCGACAACTTAGCCCCGCTTTGTTGCTTTTGAAGCAGACCATCGACGATTGACTGTTCTGATTCGATTTGCGCATTCAATTGGTTCAACGCTTTGGTTTGAGCGTCAACCTGCTTTGCGAGATCAATATCTGCTGGCGAGATTGCTTGACCTTGAACAGCCGCAACATCGCTAGCCGCATTTTTTTGGCTCAGTTCTCGGCTCATACTCGTTTCGATTTGCTCGGGAGTAACGCCTTTGTCCATCAATTGACGGATTTCATCATCTGTCAGTTGAGAAACGCCTTTACCACCGGTAAGCACTGCGATTTCAGAATCGACGTCCAAGCCATTATCTTGATTTGCCACATTGGCTTGTAGTGCCGCCTTGTCCATTTCGCCTGTAGGGGAAGAAGCCCCTGCAACAGAAGCACCCGCGATATGACCTTGAGCTTGCTGAGGCAAGCCTTTGCCGTTCGGTGTTTGATTGAGCGTTTTATTTGCCTCATCCAACTGACCAAGTAATTTGTTGCCCTCACTCATTGCAGCATTCGCTTGAGAGGCACCTTGAGGTTGTTCCCCTTTGGCTAGCGATTTCTCGGTGAGTGCATTGCCATCGGTTGGATTCGATGAGCTTGTGCCTTCCAGTGTCGGTTCTAATTCAGACGTTTGTTCAGCAGCCATTTTTTCAGTGACAGCCTTTTCATTAGAAACTTTTTCAGCCTCCAACTTTGCAGAAGCTTGCTTAGTTTGAGCTTCACTTGCTGCGTCTGCGCTCTTAGATTCACTACCATCGCCTTTAGTCACTTCAGAAGATGCTTCATCTTCAGCAGAACTCGATTTAACCGATGCACTGTCGTCACCCGAAATCGAGGTTTGGTTACCGTCAGATTTAGAGGCGCTGTCGGCATCTTTAACTGTTGTTTTACTGTCACTTTCTTCAAAGCCTAGCGCTTCTTTAAAAGACTCAAAGAAACCTTTTGAGTCACCGGTTTCTTCTACCTTTGGAGAGGCAGAACCGGTGTCCAACAATGATGACGTTTTGTTGGTCGCTGAATTTGAGGAAAGACTAACATTCATATATACAAGCTCTATCTACTAGCTTTGCTGCCACAAACTAGGCAACAAAAAGAAAGTCGGGCGTTTTTCATACCGTTGTCGGGCATAACACGCAATTTTATATAAAACGGAGCAAGAAACATGCCTATAAGTTTCGATTTTACAATCTGCCGAACAATACCTGCATCGTTCGTGGCTTAGGATCACATCTTCTTTCGGCCATACATCAGAGTCGAGAACTCATCCATTTGTTTTTGTTCTCTTTGGTCTTGCAGTTTGGCTTTCTCTTTCTGCTTTTTCTCCATCAACCACTCGTAGGATTTACGCTTTTTACGTAGTTCCATCCAATAGTCTTGGCAGTTATCGACCTGATTTTTGAAGTGATGTTCCGCTTCTCTTTGCTTGGAAAGCGTTTCGTCAAGCTGAGTCAGGAATCGATTCAAGTGACCATATTGGCTAGCTGTAAGCCCCGCTTTACCTCGGTCGATCAATTGCTGACAGTAATCAAGTCGGTATTTTTCAATCTGCGAGACCTGATCGTAGTAACCTTGTAACTCAGAATTCGCTTTGTTTAGCGCCAATACGGCTTGGTTCTCTTGGTCTTTCGCTTGATCGAGAAGAAATTCTAACGCGTTATCCATGATTGACCTTATTCAACACGGCCTAGCCCCCTAACACATGCTTCAACATGTTGACGCACATGTCATAAGGAACCGTTTCTTTCATTTTCTGTTGTAAGTACTCATCCAATCTCGGTTTCAAGGTGAAGGCACTATCAATGGCAGGATCAGCCCCCGGTTTGTAGGCGCCAATCGATACCAAATCTTGGTTCTTACGACAAATAGACAACACTTGGCGCACTGCTTTCGACATCAAAACATGTTCTTCAGTGGTAATTTGAGGCATAACACGACTGACCGACTTCTCTACATCAATCGCAGGATAATGACCGGCATCGGCCATCTCTCGAGACAACACAATGTGACCATCCAAAATCGCTCGCGACGCATCAGCAATCGGGTCTTGCAAGTCATCACCTTCGGTTAGAACAGTGAAGAAAGCGGTAATAGAGCCTTGTTCATCATTACCGTTACCCGCTCTTTCCACTAGCGCAGGAAGCTTGGCAAACACAGATGGCGGATAACCTTTGGTTGCTGGCGGCTCACCGACCGACAGAGCGATCTCACGTTGTGCTTGAGCAAAACGGGTTAGTGAATCCATCAACAGCAAAACATCTAAGCCTTGGTCTCGGAAATACTCGGCAACGGCTAGTGCGGTTTGGCAACCCTTCAAACGCATTAATGGTGATGAATCCGCAGGAGCGGCGACAACTACCGAACGTTTACGGCCATCTTCGCCAAGAATCTCTTCGATAAATTCTTTAACTTCGCGTCCACGTTCACCAATCAAACCCACTACGACCACTTGCGCCGTTGTGCCTCGAGTCATCATACCAAGCGTGACCGATTTACCGACACCGGAACCTGCAAACAGGCCAATACGTTGACCTTTACCCACCGTGAGCAAGCCATTGATGGCCTTCAAGCCGACATCGAGTGGCTCAGAAATAGGTTTACGAGCTAAAGGGTTGATGGGTTCTGCGTTAAATGAAGCGCGTTGCTCGGTATAGATTGGACCTAGCCCATCAAGCGGGTTACCTACGCCATCGATCACACGTCCAAGCAGTTCCATCCCGACAGGAATGCCACTTTCAGAGGTCACTGGAGTAACACGTGCACCCGGTAAGATCCCCGTGATTTGCTCACTCGGCATCAAAAATAGATTATCACCGGAGAAGCCAACCACCTCGGCTTCCATCTGACCAGACATGGTTTCGACCAAGCACAGACTACCAATCGGAGCTTTACAGCCAGTTGCCTCAAGCGTTAAGCCAACCACACGCACCAACTTACCTGAGGCAATCGGTCGTGATTTCAGCCCTTCGACTTTGTATTGGCTTAGGCGATTCGCGAGTTCAAGCATTACTCATGACCTTGATGACGATTGGCGCCACAGAAGTTTTGAATCACGTTTTTCACGCGATCTTCCATGCGGTAATTAACACTCGACTCACCGGCTTCGATTTGCACATCACCACGGTTGAGTGCAGGCTCTGCTACTAGAGTCCAATTCCGACATTCCAGTTCAGAGTCACCATGTGCAGAACGGATAATCGCAACATCTTCAGGGTTAAGTTTTAAAGTGATTGCGTGACCAGAGATCGGCAATGACTCGACCGATTCTTTCACGGTATCTAATATGATTTTCGGGTTGGTTTGAACTTCAACATGAACGACTTCTTTAACCATGGTTAATACCATGTCGACCAATTGCTTCTCTACCTGAGCGTTCATTAGCTCTAATGGCTGTGCGAATTGGTTAGCAAGCCCCATAAAAACTGCGACCTGTTGTTGAATATATTCTTGCCCAGCAGTAACACCTTCAAGCTTACCCGCTTCATTGCCCTCTGCATGACCCGCAACAAGTCCTTCTTCTTTGCCTTTTTCGTAGCCCTGCTTAAAGCCAGCTTCTTGCCCTTGGTGAAGGCCTTCCTGATAAGCGCCTTGCTTGATCAGTTCGATTTGCTCTTCAGTCAGAACAAGCTCTTCGTCTTCAATGGCTTCTTCAACTGTGGGCATCCAGCTAGGGTCGTAATTAAACGCCGTCTCTTTAGCATTTTTACTCACGTCAGAAGTGTAATCAGGGAGCCCCCATTTTTGAGGCTGGGCAACCGTATTATCTTCATCGGGACGAAGGAAGCCGCGTTTTCTATCACCTGACATATCAGTACCTATCTATGTGTGAGTCAAACTACTATTTAAATTCAGAGAGTTAGACTTAAATAATTGGGATTTCGAGATTGGATAAAGAAAAGCCCCAACACTGTGGGGCTTTGAGATTTCGTATTAGAGGAACTCGTCGGCACCGCCAGATAGCATAATCTCGCCACTGTCTGCCATTTTCCTCGCAATACCCAAGATCTCTTTCTGAGCCGCTTCCACTTCAGAGACTTTCACTGGCGGCATCGCCTCAATATCGTCTCTCATCATATCGGCAGCACGTTTAGACATGTTCTTGAAGATCTTCTCACGTAGACCTTCATCGGCACCCTTAAGTGCTTTCTGAAGAATATCTTGTGGAACATCACGCAGCAATCGTTGAACGCCTTGGTCATCAACTTCGATAAGGTTTTCAAAGACAAACATAAGATCTTGAATCTGCGTTGCCATGTCTTCGTCTTGATCTCGGATTTGATCCATCAAGACACCTTCGACGTTATTATCCATGTAGTTCATGATTTCAGCCGCAGCTTTCAGGCCACCAATTTTGGCTGCTTGAGCACCAGCTTGACCCGCAAACTGTTTCTCCATGATTTCGTTCAATTCAGCAAGCGCCGAAGGTTGAACTTCTTCAAGGTTAGCAATACGCATCATTAAGTCTAGACGCACACGTTCAGGGAACTGAGATAAGATCTCAGCTGACTGATCGGCTTCTAGGTAAGACAATACAATCGTTTGAATCTGAGGGTGCTCGTTGATGATAATACTTGCCACCTGACGAGGATCCATCCACTTAAGAGAATCCAAACCTTTCGAGCCTGTACCCAGAAGGATCTGGTCAACAAGGTTATTCGCCTTATCTTCACCCAGAGCCGCCACCAATGCGTTACGCATGAAGTCTTCACTGCCCATGCCGATGTTAGTGTACTTCTGAATATCATCTAAAAAGGCACGGTGAACTGCGCCGACTTTCTCTTGCGACAAGTCCGTGGCACGTGCCATCGCACTACCTACACGTTGAACCTGCTTAGGCTCTAAGTGACGAATAATACCGGCCGCATCTTCTTCATTGAGACTCAATAACAAGATTGCTGCGCGTTCATCACCCGATATCGAGTCGATGTCCACACTAGCGACATCAAGCACTTCACCGCCTTCAGCTTGTTGTGGAACAATTTCGTTAGCCATCTGCCATCCAATTCTTAACTACTTGAGCTGCTAGCTCTGGTTCATTCGCTACAAGAGCACGTACTGCTTTAAGCACATCTTCGTCTTTATGAAGGTTAGGTAAATCTATACTCGAACCGAATTCGAACAATTCACCACCTTCGATATCGCCACCAATCAGGCTGGTTTCGCCATCGGCGCCAATCGGCATGCCATCAGGGCCGTACATCTGATCATCATTGTCTGCAGCTGGGTTAAGCAATTTCTTCATTGCTGGGCGAACCAGAACCAACACCACTACAATAATGACCAACGCACTTGCAAACCAACGGATCCAATCGTTAAAGTTTGGATGCTCCCAAATTGGTACATCCGCTACGATATCGGTCACTTGAGGCGCAAATTGCATGCTCAATACATTAAGTAGGTCACCACGAGTTTCATCAAAACCCACAGTACCGATCAATACCTGACGAATCGCATTGATTTCGCTCGCTGGGATTGGCGTGTGAACGACTTCACCGGTATCTGGATTCAACGACTGGCGATCTTTGATTGCGACAGAAACCGTTTGGCGATTAACCGTGCCACTTTGCTTACGCTCATGGCTGATGGTGGTATCTAGCTCGAAGTTTCGAGTCGCTTCTTTATGAACCGAACCCTGCCCTGTCAACGAACCGTCTTTCATCTGAGCAACATCTTGAGGAATAGAAGCATCTGCCGGTGGTTGATTGCTCAAAGCACCTGGGATACCTGCCACGGTATTGCCATTGTTGTAATCTTCTAACGTGTATTCACTTCGTGTTGCTGGTGTGTTCGGGTCAAAACGCTTTCTTGTTTGCTCTACCGCGCTAAAGTCGAGTTGAATATCTACCTGAGCGGTGTAATTACCAAAACCAAGAATAGGGATAAGAATAGAGTCAATTTTTTCGCGCAACGCTTGTTCTTGGTTGCGTTCGAGTTCGTGCTCTTTGCGACGAGCTGTGGACATTGGGTCTTGAGAACCTGAGCTCAGAAGTCGACCGTGCTGATCGGTCACAGTAATACGCGAGGTTTTCATTCCCGGTACAGCACTGGCTACCATATCAACAACAGAATCCACTTCTTGTTGTTTTAGGTTGGCGCCGGTTTTCACCGTTAGGAATACAGAAGCGGACGCTTCTTGATTGTGTCGAACAAACACACTTTGCTTTGGCAAGGCCAGTAAAACCTGCGCTTTACGCACCTGTTTCATCTGTTCAATGGCTTTCGCAAGTTGTCTTTCACGACTTAGTTTTAAGCGCTCTTGTTCTAAACGTTGCGATACGCCAAAACCCATGTCTTGCATGAGGATGTCGTCACCTGCGTTTCTCTCTTGATTCAATCCCGCTCGTACCATATTAAGCTTCAGTGAATTGTACTCACTGGCCGGTACTGAAATGGTGTTACCTTCAAGAGAATACTCGATCTTCTGTAGATCTAAGTAATCAAGAACTGGGATCAACTCTTCTGTTTCATACGCCCCTAATGGACGCATTTCTGGCTCTTTAACCCAGAAAAACAGCATCACAATAAGCGCGACACAGATAGAAATCGAAAGGACTAAGACGACCTGACGAAGTAAATCAAGATCACCTACGGCCATGTCGAACTTTGATGAACTGCGTTCACCTAGATCGGGATTTTGCCCTTCTCCGTCTAGCTCTGAACCGGCAATAAGTGCGTGGTCGTTGCTATCGCTTACGGCTAAATCTGTTGTTTGACTATTTTCTGCCACTATTCAACTACCTAACTTATACCGGCATATTCATAAGCTCTTTGTACGACTCGACCAATTTATTTCTAATTTGGATCGTCGCCTCAAAGGCCACACTAGATTTATTCCGAGCGATCATCACATCGGATAGAGATACACTCTGGTCACCGCTATCAAAGCGAGCTTGAAGATCGCCAGAGGTCTTTTGTAGTGAGTTCACGTTATTGATGGCTTGCGTCAACATATTGCCAAAGTCTGCACCAACCGCTTGCCCCGTTGCAGCGGGACGCGCGCTAGCAGCTTCAACCATCATTGCCTGCATTTCGCCTTGTAAACCATCTATTCTCATCTACTACCTCAGGAGTCAAAATTATGACCATCTATTTAGCTGTATTATTGACAGAGCAATTAGCGTGCCACACATTAATTTGACTAGACATCGTACTACAGCAGTCAGAAATCTGGCACCACTAATCTAGCCTCAGTTTGGGATATCTATTCCAGCATCACGCATTTTTGCCAACTTATAACGCAGCGTACGTGGACTAATTCCCAATTTTTCGGCCATCTCTTTACGGCGGCCATTACAAGCAATCAATGTTTCAAGAATAATCGCATACTCTTGATCTCGAAGCTCATTTCCAAGCCCTTCGCTGCCTGCCACAACTTTATTGATAGGATTCGCTTCAGCAATCGGCTTAATTTCTGGCGCTGCAATACTATTACCTTCAACAATTTGTTGTAGGCCACTTGCGTCTTGCCAATCAACACCTTCAAGTAAGATGTGTTCACCTGAAATATTTTCTTGCTCACTCAGAATTAGCGCGCGCTGCACGACATTATCGAGTTCACGAACATTCCCCGGCCACGGATAATTGACGAGTTTACTGATCGCTTGCTCGGATAGAGTAGGAACAGGCATACCGAGTTTGGTGCAATGACGTTCAACCAAATGCTTCGCAAGCGGCTCAATATCTCCTTTACGTTCACACAGGGCTGGCCAAGTAATTGGGAATACATTCAATCGGTAGTATAAATCTTCACGGAAATTCCCTTCAGACACGTACTGCTTAAGGTCGCGGTTACTGGTTGCCAGAACACGGACGTCCAGTTTGATGCTCTTACGACTACCAAGACGTTCAACTTCGCGCTCTTGCAACACACGCAGCAGTTTCGCTTGTAGGCTAAGATCCATTTCACTGATCTCATCCAACAAAATAGTACCGCCCTGCGCTTGTTCAAATTTACCTGGGCAAGCTTGAATAGCGCCAGTAAATGCGCCTTTGTCGTAGCCAAACAGTGTCGCCTCCAACATATTATCTGGAATCGCGGCACAGTTAATCGCAACAAACGGACCGTCTTTGCGGCTCGAAGCGTTGTGAATATAGCGAGACATAACCTCTTTACCAGAACCACTTGGCCCTAGCACCATCACGTTGGCATCGGTTTTAGCCACCTTGTCGGCCAACATCATTAGTTTGATGCTTTTCTCATCGGCAACAATGGCATCGCCATTATCGTCCGATTTCACGGGAGCGTAACGGCTCACCATATTAAGCAGCACTTCAGGCGCAAATGGCTTTGCCATGTAATCAATAGCGCCTTCTTTCATTGCCGCTACCGCGTCTTCAATGTTGGCGTAAGCCGTCATCAATAAGACCGGAAGATTTGGCCAATGCTGCTTGATGTTTCTTAGCAGTGCTAAGCCGCCCATACCCGCCATCTGTACATCAGAGACCACGATATCAACGGAGTTCGATTTCAATTTTACCAGAGCATCTTCCGCACAATCCGCTTCTAGCCATTCATAGCCAGCAAGTGCGAGTGTATCGACAAGGGCTTCGCGTAGACCTTCATCATCTTCGACGATTAACACTTTGCTTTGAGCCATAGGATTCTCCAGTGTAAATTCAGTTAAAACTTATTCATTTTCAGAAGAAGTGCTTCTCTCTAACGGCAAGCACATTGTAAAACATGCACCGTCCCCTTCTTCTGATATTAATTCCAATCGGCCTTCATGTGCTCGACAGACCATTTGCACAACCGCTAACCCCAAGCCGGTACCTTGCGAACGAGTGGTAAAGAAGGGTTCCATAATTTTACCTTGAAGCTCTTTCGGTACGCCGGGGCCACTGTCTTGTACTGATATCTTAAGTTCGCCGTTTACGGGCCTAAAGAACACATCAATCTGCGATTCCTTGCCAGCAATTTGCACTGCGTTCAAAACTAGGTTGCTCAGAGCAGACGCAATAGCATTAGCGTTGCCAAACATCTGAGTCTCTTCGCCTTCCACTTCCTGGCAATAATCAATCTGGTTCGATTTTAATGCCGCTTCCACCATTGGGTGAAATTCAGTGATCAGTTCAGCGACGGTAAACGGCTTCACAACCTTGTTGTCGCCACCTTTGGCAAACAACAACATGTCATTCACTTGCTTCTCTAAGTCATGCAATCTATCCATAAGCTTAGATTGAAAACGTGTCTTTGTAGCCGGAGGTAAGTTAGGCGCGGCAAGATTCGACGCGTATAACATCGCGCTCGAAAGCGGAGTTCGTACCTGATGCGCCAACGAGGCAACCATTCTGCCTAACGACGACAAACGCTGAAGATCACTCACGCGAGACTGTAGAAGACGAGTTTCTGTCAGGTCGGTAATCAAAATAAGCTGACCCGTGGTAGAAGCTGAGATCGCCAAGCGAACCTTACGTCCGTTCTTCAATGAAATCTCATGTCCATCATCGTCTTTAGGGTCAAAGGCACTTTGAATCACCGAAAACCACTTCTCACCCACTAACTCAACACCAAGAATACGGTGTGCTTCTGGGTTAGCTTCTCTTACTTCCCCATGAGTATCTAACAAGATGACACCTGCTGGCATCACATCAAGCACTTGCTTATAGCGCTCAACCTGCTGTTCAACTGAATCTAGGTGTGATTGATTTTCTGATTCGTGCATGTCAAAAATTTGCCTCAAATACTAAAACAGCCTGACACGTAAAACACGCGTCAGGCTATTTGCTATATTTATCACATAGTTAAGCAAGCAACAACTCGACTATGTCCTTTCTACTGTCTCAATCAAAACGATGTTTTAACTCAACACCCGTCTTAACTTGATACCGCTGAACGCGAATCTGAGCTCTATCGCTGTAGATTATATTTACGCATTTTTTCAACCAAAGTCGTTCTGCGCATTCCAAGCATGTCGGCAGCACGAGCAACAATTCCACCCTGAGCCTCCAAAGCTTGATTGATCATGTTCACTTCCATATCAGCGAGAAGCTCTTTCAAATTTACACCTTCAGGAGGCAACTCTTGAGGTGCATTTGCGTTATCAGCGAGATCGTCTTGTTGGTCAAAGCTGAAATCCTCTGAGAACAAGTCTGCCAGAGCATCACGTTCTTGCTCTTCCTCTGATACAAAGCTATTGAACTCTGGTTGGAACTCAGGAATATCACTGTATCGATATTTAGTGGGCAGGTGATTGACGTCTACCAAACTGTTCGGGTAGAGGATAACCATACGCTCAACTAAGTTTGCTAGTTCACGAACGTTTCCTGGCCAGTAATGCTCCATCATAGAGTTAATCGCTCGAGCAGTGAAACAGATAGGCATGCTGCCTTCCGCTTCCATTCGAGTCATCAGCTCTTGAAGCAGCAATGGAATGTCTTCTTTGCGATCTTGAAGCGCAGGCATTTCGATCGGGAAGACATTCAAGCGATAGTAAAGATCTTCACGGAACGAGTCATCGTCGATCATGTCTTCAAGGTTGCGGTGTGTTGCCGCAATCACGCGAACGTCAGCTTGAATCGTGTTGTTACCACCAACGCGTTCAAAGCATCGCTCTTGTAACACGCGCAGCAGTTTAACCTGCATCGCCATTGGCATATCGCCGATTTCATCAAGAAATAGCGTGCCACCTTCAGCTAACTCAAAGCGCCCTTTACGTGCGGTAATCGCTCCGGTAAACGCACCTTTCTCATGGCCAAACAGCTCACTTTCCAATAAGTCTGGCGGAATCGCGCCACAGTTCACTGGTACGAAAGGCCCAGAGCGACGCTTAGAATGATAATGAATGTTTCGAGCAACCACTTCTTTACCTGTACCTGATTCACCAAGAATCAGTACATTCGCGTCAGTTGAAGAGACTTGTTCAATTAAGTGGCGAACTTCTTGAATGCCAGCACTTTGCCCAACGAGGCTACGAAACAGTGTGTTATCACGTGCAGAAGAAACAACTTGGACACCTTTACGACCTAAGAAGTCTTTACAGTGTCTTAATGCATCACTTAATTGAGGATAATTAAGAGGCAGCTCTAATTCGCCAACATAGTTGGTGAGTTCATCGACCGAATGATTATGCTTGCCAATAACAAGCAATGGGATGTGATTTGCGTGAACGAGCTTTTCATTGAGTAAAGCGTTGAAGCCTTTACCTTTAATTGAGCCAATAATGCAGCCTGACCACTGTAGTGACCAATCCACTTTACGTGCTTGTTCCGAGCTGATTACTTCGCAGCTCTCTCCTACAAACTCTAATATTGTGCTTAAATTGTGACGATCTTGAGAATTATCATCGACGACAAGCAGTTTTGCCAAACCATGCATAAGTAGGAATTATTGCCTTTATTTTGGTGCGATGCGGAAAAACGGTGAGCAACGTAATCTATAAAACAGAAGAATATATCAATGATTATGTTTTACGTGGACAAATTAAGGAAATCAGCAACGAAAAAAGCCATTAGGCTATCTAATGGCTTCTATTTTATTTGATTAAAAAAATAAGGCAACCAACCAATTAACGTAAGTGTCGCTAGTTGGAAGGATAGTTTTTCTTTAAATACCTACGTCAGCAGACGTCAAGTTGTGATATTCGTTCGGAATTTGGTCCCAAGCGCTCTTAATTTCGCGGATAATATCGATAACATCATCAATTGGCTGTGGGTCATTTTTGTGATTTGCCGCAGAAATTTGCGTGATCATGAACTCATAAAGTTGATCTAGGTTTTTCGCAATATCGCCACCATCGGCCATAGAAAGGCAACTACGTAGGCTAATAATGATATCTAGAGCCTTACCAAGACGCTCACCTTTCACTGGAATGTTGCCCGCTTGCATTGCCGCTTTACCTTGAATCAAGCGTTCAATAGCACCCGCCATCAACATTTGTACAATCTTATGGGGTGAGGCAGCTGTTAGCTGACTATCCACTGATACCTTTTTATATGCCTGTAAAGAACCGCGCATAGTAAACCTCTTCTATAAAAACTTTTTGTATTGTTGAACTGATTTAGCACCGTGACGGTATTTGTGTAGGTTCTTACCTACTCGAGTCGTCTCAGACTGCATCAATTCGACCAATTTTCTGGTTCTGGTAATGGCTTCAAACCATTCAGAACTTTGCTTAACGTCGGGGTGTGAGTCGATGAATTGAAGCACGTTTTGCAATAACTGTTCTCTGTTATCGACAAGCTGCGTTATTTCTTCAGCATTAATTTCACTAAACTCGAGCTTAGAGATAATTAATTGATCCAGTTCACAAAGCTCTTGAAGCTGGCTATTCATCGATTAGCCCAACGCATTCATCATACTGCCCAATTGAGACTGCATTTTGCTGGTCGCATCTTGCATAGCCGTAAACTTAGAGTGTGTCCGGTTTTGTAGGCTATCCATGCGACGGTCCAATGCACTTTGATCATCAACTAAGCGATAATTCTGTTCGACCAGACTCTTTTCTCGTGTACGAATAGAGCCCGTAATACCGGTGATGCCTTGAATTGCATCTTCCACTTTTTTGGCGAAACCATTGTTACCGCCAAAGAACTCACCCAACTTATCGAAGTTGTTGTTGAGTTGACGGTCAAGCATGTCGTAGTTGATCTCTAGCGAACCTTGTCTAGTTGTCGTGATACCAAACTCAGTCAATGATTTAAGGTTATCTGGCGCACCCTCAATGCTCGATGAGAAGACGCCTTTTAACCTTGAGTCGGCATTACGTACCGTACTGTCACCAGAAAGTGGGCCTTTTTGGCCTGTTGTTGGGTCAACACCCGCCAAGTCTTTAGAAACTTGATAAAACTGGTTATAAGAACTCACAAAGGATTCGATATCTTGGCGAACACTATTGCGGTCGTACTCAACACCGATTTCTGCCGGTGGCTTATCTTTCGGTGTTTTTCCTTTAACCGTAATATCGATACCTTCAACGGCATCTTCAATCACATTGTTATTGCTAGAAAGCTGAGCAACGCCGTCCAAAACCACCATTGAATCTTGGCCAGCTTGAACTTCCGTCATACCGCTATAAGTATCAAATGATTGCTGCGCTTGAGCTAGGTCGGCTTGTACTTTGTCGACTTTTTCCAATTGCTCACGCTCTTCTGGCGATAGCTTAGAGCGTTCTATGTTTTTAGCTTGTTCAGCGGTTAATTCGCCCTTTTCTACTTTTTCAGCCAGCTCAGTTTTTTCTTGAGCGATTTTCTCTTCAATACGAGCTTGTTCGGCTTCGAGTTTCTGCTGTGCTTCTTTTGGCGTGACGTATGAATCGGTCAAGGTACCTGATGCTGCATTTGACCAACCCGGAACATCGGGTGCTTTCTCAATTGCTTTTTCATCAAGCTCAAGTTCAGGTGAGTAATAGGAGTCTAGGAGCGTACCAGAGGCCGTCTCACTCCAACCTGGAATATTGTCTTCAGGCATGACCGACTTTGCAGCTTGAGCTGCGTCTAGGGCTGCCTGGCCGTCAGCTGCTGCCTGTTCGCCATAACTGAGGCTTTCGGAGCCTTCGTCAGCTGCTGTGGAATCTGTTTGGGTTGCCGGAATGATATTTCCGTTTTCATCGAGTGTTTCACTCGCATTAGGATCATCGTTAGCGATCGCGTCATCGATGAGTTCGACAGCTTTGCCTGCCGGCGTTAGAGCTAGGAGTTCTTGAGCAGCAAGGCGAGCTTTCTCTAACGATTCAACACGCTCTTCAAGCGTTCTATATTCGAGTTTTTTTAAGGGATTTGCAGAGTCGGAATCGACATTGATATTGATTTGTTGGTCAGAACCAGACTGATTGGAAGCAACGATAAGTCGCGGGCCTTCAACATCATTGATGATAGAAGCACGAACGCCTGGGTTTTTATCTGCGCCGTTAATTCCGCGAACAACCTCGATCAGTTTCGATCTATCGCTAACTTGTACGTCAAAGCTCTTGTCACCTAACGAAATCTGCAGCTTGCCTGGACCAAATTTCATGTCTTCTGACAAAACATCAGAAGCCACTTTATGGCTTTGGGCAAGCTGCAACACATCGATGGCATATTTGCCAGCGATCGCTTCGGTAGTCGCTGTTGCAGAAACCAGACCTTCATCGGTACTTTCGACTGTTCTCACGGCGAAAGCTTTCTCCTGACGAAAGTTTGTCATCAGATTTTTCATCGAATCGAGAGATTCTCTGAGTCTTCCATAGGCACTAATGCTGGTATCGATTCGCGTTCGTTCATTGTCGATTCGTTGCTGTTTAGGCACACGCTCAGAATCAACAATTTTGCTGACCATGGAATTGATATCCATGCCAGACGAAATCCCCATTGGGCCAAAACTCATTAAATCACCTCAATAATACGACTTAAACCTTCACCTCAAATATTCGACTATTTGAGTTTTGGGCTGCTAGGCGTCTTAGAATTTCAAGCATTTCTTCATCGGGAATCTGGCGAATAATATCTCCAGTAGTGGTCTCATAAATCGTGACCACATCTCTCCCCGATTCTTCATCGACTTTAAAGGCAACACCTTTATTGAGAGAAGAGATAAACTCGTTTACCTTCTCTACCATCTTGACTCGCTCTTCATCATTTAACTCTTGTCTATGTTGAGCCAATTGAATCGCCGCTTCAGTAGCTTCCTCTTTCGATTTCTCTACTTTGCCATAAGATGTTGCTTCTTTCAGTCGTGAAGTACTCGACGCACTACTACCTTCATCGCTTGCAAATTTAATGCCATTAGGTGAGCCATAAGGCTGGATGTTCGATGTGTTGGATGATATTTCCATAACAGTCTCCCTCCCTCCTTTGTGAGCCATACAGTAAAACTCTACCCAAAGTAGAGTTTACCGCTACTTACCGAAGTAAGTTTAGCCCAATAAGCTTAGAGCTGCTGATGGTGATTGTTTTGCTTGAGCTAGGATAGAAGTACTCGCCTGTTGTAGGATTTGAGACTTCGTCATTGCTGTTGTTTCTTTCGCGTAATCAGTATCTTTGATACGGCTCTTAGATGCATTAACGTTTTCGTTGATGTTATCTAAGTTGCTGATTGCGTGGTCAAAACGGTTTTGGAAAGCACCAAGAGAAGCACGGTTACTATCAACAGATTTCAGTGCGCCATCGATGATAGACACCGCTTCGTTTGCACCAGCAACTGAAGTTACGTCGATATCGTTAACAGTCACGTCTTTAGCTGCACCAATACCAAGTTCACCAGCAAGGCTGCCACCGAACTCAACATCACCATCAACTTTTTGGCTTGAAGCGAAAAGTTGCAGTTTGCCGCCTTCACCAACAGACGCTTTAACGTCTTGGCTTTGACCGTTGATGTAAGTTGCAAGCTCTTCCATATCGTTGCCTTCCTTCGCAGAAATAGACAACTCTTGTGCTTCACCAAACTTATCGTTGTATTTGATCGTTAGGTCAGAGCCCGCAGCCACACGCCATGAAGCATCTTTACCTTCAGTAACACCGTAGCTTTTGCCACCCATGTCTTGAGTGTCGGTACGCATGTTGTTCATCGTTAGCATTACTGCTTCACCAGAATCAGCACCGATTTGGAAAGATTGGCTACCGTAAGTACCGTTAAGAAGCTTGTTACCACCAAAAGAGGTCGTTTCAGCGATACGGTTAAGCTCAGTATTTAGAGCAGAGACTTCTTCTTGGATCGCAACACGTTCAGATTTGCTGTTTGAACCATTTGAAGATTGAAGAGAAAGGTCACGCATACGTTGCAGAATGTTGGTTGACTCATTCATTGCACCTTCAGCTGTCTGTGCAATAGAGATACCGTCATTCGCGTTTTTCACAGCCATATCTAGGCCACGGCTTTGCGACGTTAAGCGGTTAGAGATTTGTAGGCCTGCAGCATCATCTTTTGCGCTATTGATTTTATAGCCAGAAGACAAACGCTCCATTGATTTTTGAGTACCTTCAGCCGCGCTATTTAGGTAGCGCTGAGCCGTCATTGCAGACACATTAGTGCTTACATTAATCGCCATAGTTGATCTCCTTTAGGCATTTTTTAATGTACTTATGTGACTCTCACCTCACACAAATACATGTCAATTTTGTTTATGCACCAGTGTCTCTCTCACCTTACATTGGTACATATCATTTCTCTCAATCCCTTTAACGGCCCCTTAAGTAGAAGCTTTAATAAAAAATGTGCTTTTTTTCGTATTCTTTTCAACAACAAAGAAAAGTGTGATCGGGATTCAATTAATAGAGCGACATTCGCTAAAGTTTCCATTCAACTTGGATTAATGAGCGTGGCGTTGAATATAAAAACCAAAAAAGATCCCTGATATATAGTTCTACTCGATTCTGGGATGACGGCAGATGTCCCATTAATTTATGAACCACTCGTCATTGGTCACTGTGGTAAGTGAGATATTGAACAACGCTTCTATTAAAAAAACAGATTCCTGATACCTCGTTCTACTCGGTTCTGGAATGACGACAAATACCTTTGTTCAAACTGAAACATTATGCACTCAGGCCAACAGTGCTCATCTCGCGATGCTGTGAAGTCATCATCACTCTATCCCCGTCATTCCCTACAGTGAGGAACGAACGTGATAGGGAACCTCACTTTTACTCCTGTTCACCGACAGCGCACTTTTCCCAAATAACAGACAATAAAAAACCCAGCCGAAGCTGGGTCTGTTTAGCGCTCATCTCTCACCACGAG
>NZ_JAPNXR010000028.1:0-61301 GCF_030397615.1 Vibrio sp. 14N.309.X.WAT.E.F5
AAATCTGCCGGCACTGCCTTCGATGGTTCGAATCCGTCTCCCTCCACCATATTCTCCTTAATTGGAAAATCGAAAAGCCAACTCATCGAGTTGGCTTTTTTCGTTTCTGGCTTATCACTTTCTTTGACCCGTCAGTACTTAACTGTCTGAAATCCATAACTGATTCAATTCACACCAACCAAAACCATTTACTTGCACGCCTTGTATCCGATCTGATACTTCTAATCCAAACGCTTCATGCTTAAGCTCAGTAACAATACCAACCTCAGACAACCACTGACGACATTCATCTAATATGGCTAGCGAACGACTGAAATCAGGCTCCTGACGAATCAACGAAAGGTACGTTCGAATCGTCTCCAAGATCTGCGAATCTAAATTGAGAGTAGAAAACGGAAAGCGAGATAAGAAACTAAGCCAAGCGCTCAACGGATCACCTTCGTCAATAATACTGCACAACACCACTCCTTCGATCTTGGTGTAGTTTCCGTATTCAATTAACACCAACCTATCATCAGGTGAAGCAAGGCTTGCAAAGAGTCTTTGGCATTCCGATGTATCTTCGACCGTCATTATTGGGGTTATTTCGTTAGTCTGACTTGAGGCTTGGATCTTCAAAAATGTAGAATAGTTTTCACTCGGTACGGCACTGGTTTTTTCAGGCATTTCAAGGCACAGCTTGTTTTCAGCGCATACCTTGCTCGTCGCCCATTCTGGGTATACCCACAGCTCGATACTATTCAAAATAGACACATGATGTAAATAGAGCTTATTACGACTGAGGCGGAGCATGTTCTCTGAGAAAACATCGAGAGAAAAAGCACCTGAACCATTGAGCTTCCCAGATGTCGACATTTGAAATATTGACGCTTCAGCGCGAGACAAAAGCCTTGGTAAATGCCAGTCCGTTTCACTCAAACGCACTTCCACTGTATTCTCCGAATAGAGATCCACGGCGGCTATATGTTGATAGCCAAGACGCCAATGCTCACTCTGAGTCAAAGATTGAAGGCAGCGAACAATATCCTTGCTCAATAAAAGGCTGCCATCGTGAAAATGCACGTCATTGCGAATTTGAAAGCGCCACACTGTCGCATCTTCATTTGATTGCCAGTGATAAGCCAGATCACCTCGAACTTGGCGATTCTTAGCCTGGTCATTCCCAGCTTGGTTATTCTCAACATAAGTAAGGCGCTGGCACACTTGGCTCACTAAGAAGCGCTCAGTTCGTCGGAGCACCTTATGAGGATGAAGTTGCTCTAGCTTTCGATGAAATGGGATATAGGCGCGACGCGCGGCTTGATTAGCATGGCTTAAAAACGATTGCAGCTCTAGCCCTGCATCCCTTCCGCCAAAACTCAATATTGGAAGCATTTGCTCCACACTACCCGCGTCTGACAACTCATGAACCAACGTATAACACGCATCGATAGGTTCAACGAGGCATGTTAATAACGCTTTTTTGTTGCGACCTGAACTCGCCTGCCACTCAACCCAACCTTCCCTTACCATCGTTTTGATAATGGTTTGAACATGACGCTCACTAACGAACAACAGCGCCGCCAATTGACTGATCTGGCATCGCGAGGTTCCAGGGCCAAACGCCTGAAATATCTGTTCATAAAGTTCGAGTTGTCGCTTTTGGTTTGCCATTTATTTTTCTGAAGTCTTTATTTTAGTTAGGTGTCCAAAGCCTGCGTTCATCAATGCTCGTTCCATGGTTTCGATAACCTGTAAAGATACATCAGAGAGTAGAACATCAGAGTCAGTCTTGTTATCACGTATCAACTGAGACATATGATCAATCTCGAACTCGAAGCCATTGCCCACAACTTTATGCTGAATGGTGTGTTTGGTGCCCTGATATTCAATGTCTATTGTCTCTGGGTTCCACCACTTGTCTCTGATCGTGATCGTTAGTTCAGGCCCACGCAATGTAGCAGATCGAGGTAAATTAGAAACGATAGACGCCGATATTTTCCCTTCAATACCTTGAAAGAACGTAAACAGAGAGTCAGTATCCACATTCGATTGCTTGTACAGACTCGACATCTCAACCTTAGGCTCTGAAGGCGTTACGCCTAAGCTTCGACATAAATCATAGTAAAACCAAAGCCCATAAACCCCAACATCAAGTGTCGCACCACCCGAGAGTTCTGGGTTGAATATAAACAAGTTGGGGTCATAGTCATGTTCGTTGCCAAACCCAGCTTCAATCGAGGTAACTTGTATATTGTTTTCAGATAGATAAGATTTAAGCTCACGGTACGCTGGAAACGCCACTGTTTTCATCGCTTCCAACAACAGCACCCCATGTTTGTCGGCTAGGGCTTTCATTGCCAACCAATCTGCGAGATTAGTAAACGCGGGTTTCTCTACCAAGACATGTTTATTGTGACTCAGAAACAACTCCGCCAACGGTTTGTGATACGGATGAACAGTGGCAATGTAAACCGCGTCGACATCCGGATTGTTGGCCATCTCTTCATAGGATCCATAGCTCAACTCGCAACCAAAGTTCTGACCAAACGCGTTTGCTCGTTCAGAGTCCCTAGAAGCGACGGCGTAAAGCTCACCATGTGCAGAATGCTGAGTGAGTGCAGTTGCGAACCTTTTTGCTATATTGCCTAAACCAGCAATACCCCATTTCACCAATGTTGTGTTTTCGCTCATCGTATTACCTAATCAATTGTTTGGTATCAGTTTACTCAGAACTCATTCAATGAAATAGAGAACAAATAACCCAAGCTGTTCATGATTTATCTCGCTAACAGGCAAGAAGAGTCAAATTGCCGTTTTCTTTACCATAAAAAAACGCCTACTGATTACTCAGTAGGCGTTTGATTTAAAGACTAAATTGAATGGTACTTAGTATAGATTAACCTTGAATACCAACAATTAACCAAGGCGCATTGTCAGTAGTTAGATCACGCTCTAAGTGCCAGATATCGGTGATATCTTCTTCAATACCATCCGCAGTATCACGGTAACGACCGCTAAACTGTAGGCTTAATTGAGCCTTGCTACCGTCATGGTCAGCACGAACGATTTCAGCATCAACGTACATTACGTCTGTGTGCTGATCGCCGTCTAGCTTATTACGCTCAGCTTTCAGGTCTTCAAATAGGCTTGGAGATACGTATTCTTCAATCGTGTTTAGCTCGTTGTGGTTCCATGCACCTTGCAGTGTACGGTAATGCTCACGAGAACCATTGATGAAAGCCGCTTGATCAAAACCCGGTGGGTAGTTGTGTGGAACATCGCTTTGCGCACCAAAACCAAAGCCGCCAGCAGCGCCTTGAGATTGAGGTTGTGCTTGCTCAAAGTTATGAACATTTGGCTTTTGCTGCGGTTGTTCAAACTTGTTCTGACCCATGCCGCCGAATGCTGGCTGTTGGCCACGTGCATTCTGCTGATTCATGGAGCCCTGCTTAGCCCCCAACATTCCGCGTAGGAATTTGAACGCTAGGAAAGCAATAAGACCCATAATCAGAATATCCATGAACTGGATACCTTCAAATGCGCCACCAAAGAATGCAGCTAAAAGACCACCAGCAAGTAAACCACCTAGCAGACCGCCCATAAGGCCTTTCTTGCTAGAGTTAGCTGCTGTGTTCTTACCCGTTTGATCTTGACGGATCGAATTCGTATTTTGTTGTTTTGGTGCTGGAGCCGTTTTAAAGCTTTTGCCAAATGACTTACCACCACCAAACTTTTTCGCTTCCGCGATTGGCGTCACCGCGACTGTTACCAACAGGATCGCGACTAGTGAGAAAAATCGTTTCATTATTATCCTTTATAGGTTTCTTTATCTTTCGACACCTTAATCATACTCGTTAACAAAGAACAATGAAATATTCACGGTGTTTACACATGTATCATAATATTGCGGCTATTAATTGTTTACTTATTTGGCGAAAGGATTGACGGCACTCTGGGGCAGCATTAAAATATTGAACGATGTTCATTTACTAGATACTACTCATGGCACGAAGAAACGACCACACTCGAGAACAACTGGTTCAGCTCACACTAAAGATAGTGACTGACTTCCTAGAAGAGCACTCTTATCACGAGTTAAGTTTACGTAAAATCGCCAATATGATTGGGTATGTACCGAGTACTCTAGTGAATGTGTTTGGCAACTATAACCTGTTGCTTTTACACGTTGTCGCTCAAACACTAGACGAACTAGCCTCTGAATCCGCATCAGCCGTAGAGAAATCAAGCAACCCACAGCAAGCGTTATTCAACCTCGCTTATTGCTACCACGACTACGCACAGAAAAACCCTCATCGCTGGCAACTTATCTTCGAACACAACATGAACGGCGAAAACCTTCCTGAGTGGCAATCCAATCGAATCGATAAAATGACCGGTATGCTAGAGCAACTACTTATGGCCATTGCTCCTGAGCACACAGAAAGTGAAGTTGTGAAGGCAAGCCGTGTGTTATGGTCTGGTGTTCACGGAATAACCCTGTTAAGTGTTGATGATAAGTTTTTCGCTTCTGAACCCATTGATGGTAAAGAATTGATTAATAACCTAATCTCAAACTACCTCACCAACTGGTAATCATCGAAGGACAGATAATGAACAATGACAGCCAATCCTCGCTGTTAACCCAAAAAAGGTTCCTACCCTATTTTATTACCCAATTTTTGGGAGCCTTTAATGACAACATCTTCAAAAATGTCCTGCTGCTCTTTGTTGCCTTCGCAAGCGTAGATACCTTGCCTATTTCCAGCAATTTGTTCATTAACTTGGCCGCTGGTCTTTTTATTCTGCCCTTCTTTCTCTTTTCTGCTTTAGCCGGCGTCTTGGCGGATAAGTACGAAAAATCGTGGTTCATTCGCAAAGTTAAGCTTATTGAAGTCGTGATCATGTCACTGGGTGCCATTGGTTTTATCTACGAAAGCTACGCGATTCTGCTTCTATTACTGTTTTTAATGGGAACCCAAAGTGCCTTCTTTGGCCCTGTAAAATACGCCCTACTTCCTCAGCAGTTAGAATCGAAAGAGCTGGTTTCTGGTAACGCTTTGGTCGAGACAGGCACTTTCTTAGCTATTTTAATCGGCACCTTAGGCGCCGGAATTATTGCCTCAGAAGAGAATTCAAAGCTGATCGCTGCAGTCTGTATTGTGACGTTTGCGGTACTCGGCTATTTAGCCAGTTACTTTATTCCTGAAGCACCAAGCAATGCGCCTGACCTAAAAGTGAAGTGGCAACCTATTACTTTGACACGCCAAACGCTCGCGATTGCTAAAAAAGATCGACCTACATTCCAAGCACTGATGGCAATAAGCTGGTTTTGGTTCTTAGGGGCGACTTATCTCACTCAGTTTCCCAACTTCACCAAGGTTTACCTAAACGGGACCGAAAGCGCTGTCGCGTTTTTACTAGCACTGTTTTCGGTTGGTATTGCCATTGGTTCATTGGCTTGCGACAAATTATCCAACCACAGAATTGAGATCGGCATTGTCCCAATGGGCAGCTTAGGCATCTCTATTTTTGGATTTTTAATGGCCGTGTCGATCCCAGAGGCACTCCCTGACTTCGATTCATTCAAAAGCTTCGTGTCTTACTCCGAATTATGGCCTCTATTCGCCTATCTACTGCTGCTTGGCATGTCGGGTGGCATATTCATCGTACCTTTATACTCTTTGATGCAGTTTAGAGCTAAACCCAATGAGCGAGCGCAAGTTATCGCAGGTTTGAACATCTATAACTCACTGTTCATGGTGGGAAGCGCTGTTCTTGGTATCGTCTTCCTGAGTGTTCTACAGCTTTCAATCCCACAATTGTTTGCCTTACTCGCGGTGTTCAATACTTTAGTCATGTTTGCCCTGTTTTATCAGGTGCCGATCTATGCTTTCCGTTTCTTCACTTGGGTTGTGACTCACACCATGTACCGTGTGAAGCATAAGAACCTTCACAACCTGCCAGAAAAAGGTGGCGCGCTAATCGTCTGTAACCATGTGAGTTATATGGATGCATTATTGCTGAGCGCCGTTTGTCCTCGTTTGATCCGCTTTGTGATGGAAGAGGATTACGCCAAGCTCCCGCCATTACGACGTTTCTTGAAACGAGCTGGGGTTATTCCAATCTCCGCAACGAATCGCAGTTCGATTCGAAATGCTTTCAAAGAAGTAGAACGTGCGCTGCATGAAGGCCACATCGTCTGTATTTTCCCAGAAGGAAAGTTGACCTCTGATGGCGAAGTTGCTGAATTCATGCGTGGAATGGAACTGATCATCCGACGTTCACCGGTACCCGTCATCCCAATGGCCCTCAAAGGGTTATGGGGAAGCTACTTTAGCCGTTTCAAAGGCAGTGCATGTAAAGGTTTACCCAATCGATTCTGGACAAAAATCGAGATCGAAGCCGGGAGACCAATTTTGCCTAAAGATACTTCTTGTGAAACATTGCGCCAGTCAGTTGCCGAGCTTCGTGGGCCATTGCGCTAAGCAGAGCCAAACAACTCTGTAGCTAAACATTTGAGCATAAGAACAACCGTTCAGTTTTACTTAACGTTTGTTCAATTCATTTAGACTTACTTACCATTGCGTTAAGCGTATAGTCTTCCACTACGCTGCCAATACTAGACGCGACGAATTAAATATAATGAATCTAAAAAAGTCTGTTCCATTTTATCTTGCTGCTCTGTTTTGCTTAACCCCATGGGTGAGTTCACCGACGGCACTCGTGATCGGCTTCCTTCTTGCGAGCTTAGGTTTAGTCCCTGAGCATCTAGAAGTGGGCAAACTCACCAAAAAGCTACTGGCCTACTCGATTGTCGGCTTAGGCTTTGGCATTCAGTTTGAGAAAGCATTGGCAGTAACAGGCGATGGTATTGGCCTCATTGTGACGACGATTATTGGTACCTTGGTCATTGGTTGGTTCTTGGCAAAACGCATGGGATTAGATCGCACCACGGGTTACCTTATCTCTTCTGGCACCGCAATTTGCGGTGGTAGCGCCATTGCCGCCGTAGCACCGGCCATCAAAGCCGATGATGAACAGATTGGCTTGGCGTTAGCCACTGTATTTGTGTTGAACTCCGTTGCCCTTTTCTTGTTCCCAATGATTGGCCATGCACTAGAGTTAAGCCAACAAACTTTCGGAACATGGGCTGCAATCGCGATTCATGATACATCTTCTGTAGTCGGCGCAGCATCAGCATATGGCGAAGAAGCACTGACCACAGCAACCACATTGAAGCTCGCTCGCGCACTTTGGATTATCCCAATCGCGTTAGTCAGTGCGATGATCTTCAAGAACGATCAAAAGAAGATTACGATTCCTTACTTCATTTTCTTCTATTGCGCTGCTATTGCTGTTAGTGACTTATTGCCACAATTTGAGATGGTCTATCAAGGTATCTTTGATGTGTCTAAGCGTGCATTGGTGGTGTGTCTATTCTTGATTGGTTGCGGTATTTCAGTTGAGAAGCTTAAAGCTGCTGGGCCGAAGCCATTGATGTTTGGTATTACAATGTGGACGATGATTTCGACAGGCTCATTAGCGTGGTTAACGCTTGCCTGATGCACCTAATACGTAAAGAAGCGCTGTAGATTGGTTAACTTGTTAAGCAGACAAACAAGTTAGCGAATGACAAAACAAAAAGGCAAAGCTCAAATTGGCTTTGCCTTTATCGTTTGCGGTAAAGATATTCTTTATTGCAACAATCACAAATCAAACAGGGGCTTATCACTCTTCTTGCTCTCTCTTTTCATTAAAACAAGTACCACAACCAACACAAATGCGGTGAGTTCGGCCAACGAGCGAGTCAACCCTGACGAAGTCACTGCTTGGCCTATCTGCAGTAAAACCGCGATGATGAGGGCAATTTTCATAATAAGACCTTATTCTATAATCCGTTATTCATAGGGCTTATTATGATGGATGGTTATAAAGATAATAAATTCTGTTTTGAACTATCTAATTGCTAAATTAACTAACCTAGCCCAATTGCCCCTCTAGCCACTTAATAAAGGTTCTTACCTTAGGCCGCTTTTCAGTGCCTAACGGACAGATCAAGTCGTACCCTTTATCAGTATCCATACTTGGATAAGGCGTTATGAGCTCACCAGTCTCAATGTACGGCTTAACAAAATGATAGCGCCCCATTGCCACACCGATATTATGCAAAGCACTCTGCACGCCCATATCGCGATGACTCACACAATAAAACTGCTCAAACAGATTTACATCGAGTTGATTGTGCTTGATCCAACGCTGCCACACATCAGAGCCTAGCGCATGAATGAAATTAATCCGGTGTAACGACTCTAAACCATCATCAAAGATATCGTGTTCAGCGGCATAGCTCGGCGTACATACCGGAATATACTTTTCACCGAACAGACGCTGTCGATGCATATCTTTTAGATCTTCAGCACCATAGTAAATGGCGACATCGAGATGATTTTGATGAAAGTCTTGCTCTTCTTGAGAGAAAATATTGAGGTTGAACTTTGGGTATCGCTGTTTGAAATCAGCCAGCCTTGGTAGCAACCAACTGTTTGCAAAGGCAGGACTGGTACCGATATTGATCTGTCCATACAAGTCTGTGTTGGTAATGTCTTCGATCTCGCCAAAAATAGAGCTCAACGACTTCGATAACGTGCGTTGAAAGCGTTGCCCTTCTTCGGTCAGCTCCAGTTTGCGAGTGCCTCGTACAAACAAATTAAACCCGAGTTCACCTTCCAACACTTTGATTCGATGGCTAACGGCTCCCTGAGTCAAATGCAACTTTTTCGCGGCTAACGTAAAGCTCATTTTCTCGGCAGCAACATTAAAAGTATGAAGGTTTCTCAGTAAAGATTGATGATTAGCCATACGAATTCATGCATTAAAAATTTTAATTCATAGTACTACCCGTTTCGTTTGTTTGCATTAAGAAATAAGTTTCTAATAGCCGCAGTTACTTAAAACCCTGCCTCGATCAATATTTAACTCCATGCGTTGACGAGCAGAAACATTAAAAAAATTAATTACAAACTTAGGGGCACGTATGAATATACTCGGGTATATGCAAAAAGTAGGTAAGGCATTGATGGTTCCCGTAGCCACACTGCCAGCTGCAGCAATCCTTATGGGGATCGGCTACTGGTTGGATCCTGTTGGTTGGGGATCTGAAAGTATTCTGGCCGCATTCTTGATCAAATCAGGTGGTGCGATCATCGACAACATGGCAGTTCTGTTCGCGGTGGGTGTCGCCTTTGGTTTAAGCCGTGATAAAAATGGTTCTGCCGCACTGTCTGGTTTTGTGATGTTCCTAGTCGTCACCACGCTACTTGCTCCGGGCTCAGTTGCTCAATTGATGGATGTTGAGTTAAGTGAAGTACCAGCGGCATTCGGAAAAATCAGCAACCAATTCGTGGGTATCATTGTCGGTATCATCTCTGCTGAGATCTACAACCGCTACTCAACGGTTGAGCTTCCTCAAGCTTTAGCATTCTTCAGCGGTAAGCGTTTGGTTCCTATCCTTACCTCAATCGCAGGTATGGCGCTCTCTTTTGCTCTGCTATACATCTGGCCAGCTGTGTACGATGCTCTGATCGTATTGGGTATTAAGCTAGAAAGCATGGGCGCTGTGGGTGCTGGTCTGTTTGGCTTCTTCAACCGTTTGTTCCTATCAATAGGCATGCACCACGCACTCTACCCAGTGTTCTGGTTCGATGTTGTGGGTATCAACGACATTCCAAACTTCCTAGGCGGCGCACAATCTATCGCTAACGGTACGGGTATTCCGGGTAAAACAGGTATGTACCAAGCGGGCTTCTTCCCTATTATGATGTTTGGTCTACCAGCAGCAGCATTGGCGATGTACCACTGCGCTGATGCGAAAAATAAAAACCAAGTCTTCGCAATCATGCTTGCGGCTGCAATGGCTTCATTCTTCACTGGCATTACTGAGCCTCTAGAGTTCAGTTTCATGTTCCTAGCACCTGTATTGTTCCTATTGCACGCAGTGTTAACAGGTTTGTCGCTTTACATTGCAGCAAGCATGGAATGGATGGCAGGTTTCGGCTTCTCTGCAGGCTTTGTTGACTTAGTGCTATCAAGCCAAAACCCGTTAGCGACTAACTGGTACATGTTATTAGTTCAAGGTGTGGTGTTCTTCGCGCTTTACTACGGTATTTTCCGTTTCGCTATCATCAAGTTCAATCTACGTACTCCGGGTCGTGGTGAAGAGATGGAAGCAGAAGGCGAGACAGAATCTCCAGAAGCGTTAGTTAGCCTAACCAACAACTACATCGAGGCTATTGGTGGTGCAGACAACATTCTAGAAGTGGACAACTGTATTACTCGCTTACGCTTAACAGTAAAAGACTCGTCAGCAGCAGACAGTGACAAACTGAAAAAACTGGGTGCTGCAGGCGTCGTTCCTATCGGAAAAGGTGGCCTACAGGTCATTATCGGTTTAGGTAAGGTAGATAAGGTTGCTGAACAAATGAAGAAGGCACTCGCTTAAGCTAAACAGCCAGATGCAAAGATAAAAGCCTTAATGAGCAGATAGAATATTAAGAATTTGTGATGGTTTCACCACCATCACAACCCCCTGAAGCGCAATTACGACTAGTCACCGTGTATTGCGCTTCATTTTATTGTTCTCAGTTCTATTTAGAACGTATCTGCTGTAACCACTGTGCCAACCCTGCGCGTGAAACCTTAATACCTAGCTGTTCTTGATGAGGCATTCGATAGTACTCGACAGGAAATTTGAACCGTTCCAGACGGCCATTTAATTGCTCGGTAAACCATTCTTTGGTTGGTAAATCCGTACAATCCACAATAGCGACAGGTCGAAACCCGAACTCATCATCTTCAATTGGAACGATAAACGCCTGATTGATTAAAGATAACTGATTCAGTACTCGTTCAATTTCTTCACAGTGGATATTCTCACCGCCAGAAATAAACTGATTATCAGCACGACCAATGATCGACACTTGTTCGCCATCCCATTCGCCGAGGTCTTTACTGTCGAACCAACCGTTCTCATCCACCAATGGTGTTAACTCGCCCTGATAGTAATAACCAGAAGCAAGCGTATTGCCGCCAATAAAGATACGTTGATCTTCAATTTTCAACTGGCGTTGGTCGAGAACAAAACCTGCAGTATTACTAGAATCGACTGGCTTCGAGGTCACTGTTGAAGCTGCTTCTGTCATACCGTATCCAAGCCATGTTTCGATGCCCATTTGTTGAGCTTCAAGCCCTAGCGCTTCTGGGATATGGCTACCGCCTAAAAGCACATGAGTTAAAGTAAGTGCTTGCTTACTCTGCAATAACCTATGTAGTTGAGTCGCCACTAAAGAGGCATGACTGCAACCTTCGATGTCTGACTCAAGCTTACCTGACCCTATTTTGATGCAGCCACCAGCCACCAACCAACGATGGACAATCGCCAATCCCGACACATGGTACATCGGTAAGCTAAGCAACCAAGTGTCAGCTTGTTCAAAGTTGAAAACGTCTAGTAAACCCTGAGCAGAACATAAGTGTTGCTGCAACGTGTGAGCCACCGCTTTCGGGTTTCCGGTAGAGCCAGAAGTGAATACAATGGTCGCTAAAGATTGAGGATTAAAGCTAGGATTTTGCGGTGTTGTTGGTTTGTCATTACCATCGACCTTAACTTCGCTCAAGCAAGGTAACGTCACCAATACAGTCTTGAGGTCAACAGCATCAGAATGATCTAACCCACAGCTATCTAATAGCCAAAGGTAACGTCTGTCTAGCTGACCATAGAGGGATTCAAGCTTCTGCGTTAAACGAGCTTTCGGCTGAGGCATGGTAAACGCGCAAACCACACCCAAATTGAGTGCGGCAAGATAAACCGGAATCACTTCAGCTTGGTTCTTACCGACAATCGTCAGTACATCACCTTCAGATAGGCCTTGATGAGATAGCTGTTGTTGGTACTCACTCACCAGCACAAACACTTGCTGCCAAGTGTAAGCGCGGTTAGGAGTCACTAACGCTGTTTGATGTGGGTTCTGCTGCGCCCACTGTACCCAGAGCGGGTGATGACTAGATTGTGGGCGCATCATAAGATAACCAAGTTATAGATTGAGAACGGTCTAAGCCAATCGAACGCCAGCCTAAGAAGACCAAATTAATTGTTGCTGTTCAAGCGTTGAAACTGGAAGCTGACAACCCGGCCAAGAGACTTCTAGCTGTTGCTGATACAAGCCAATAGTATCAAGCCCTGGAACTTCATTAGGCAAGTACTGTTGTGCCAATCGAGCAATCTGAGTTAAGCCAAGGCTAGACTCTATGCTTGAGCTTAGTACAGGTTTAATACCAAGTTGTTGCGCGCGTTCAATGATAGCAACACAACGCTCTACTGAACCAATCAAGGTTGGTTTAATCACTACCGCTTTAACACCCGTAAGATCGCTGAGATTAAACTCAGAACTTCGCACCGCTTCTTGTAGTGTCTCATCCCACGCAATCGCCACACCGTGGTCAATAGCAAAAGCTAAGCTGTCTTCTGGCTTCTGACAAGGCTCTTCAATAAAGCTAATACGTTGACGCAGTGAAGGCGAAATGTACTTGATGAACTGCTTGGCTTTTTCTGGCTTCCACGCACGGTTAGCATCAAGCCTTAGGCTCAAATCAGGGATCGACTCAAGGAATAAGCTGACCAGCATGCCATCACGAATCGCTTCGTAGAGGCCGACTTTTACTTTGGCGACCTTCTCGCCTTTCATCTCATTCAGCACAGGGATCAATTCATCTGGATCTCCTGTACACAACGGTGCCGCTTGGTAGTTACCTTCAGCGTTGAGCTCGCCTCGTAATTCCATCATCGCCATCGAAAAACCGAAGGCAACAGAAGGATATAACTCATCAAAAGGCGTTTGAGGGTTATTGTGGCTCCAAAGCTCTAATTCGTGTTGCAGCTGAATGCCAGCTTGTTCGGTATCTTCTTGACTAAAACCTGGCAGAGGCGCAACTTCGCCAAAACCAGTTTTACCATCACACTCAAGTTGGATGATATAGCCAACGCGTTCGTTCAACTTATTGTCACGAAGAATCACACCACTATCCATAGGCAATTGATAACGGTAGAGTTTAGCGTGACGCTGAGAATTCACTGAGTTCATAAAGTTTCCTAAAAAACGGGGAACATCAAAACAAAACGAGCCGCTATTAGCGACTCATTTTAAAGAAGATAAAGACTATGGGTTACGCGGGAATTTGTCGAAATCAGGTCGACGCTTCTCGTTAAATGCGTTTCGGCCTTCTTGGCCTTCTTCTGTCATGTAGAACATCATAGTTGCGTTACCCGCCAACTCTTGAAGACCAGCTTGGCCGTCACAGTCAGCGTTTAGTGCGGCTTTCAAGCAACGCAGCGCCATTGGGCTGTGTTGAAGAACCTCACGACACCAACGAACCGTTTCTTTTTCTAGATCAGCAACTGGTACAACTGTGTTTACTAGACCCATGTCCAATGCTTCTTGAGCATCGTAGAAACGACACAAGAACCAGATTTCACGCGCTTTCTTTTGACCAACGATACGAGCCATGTAAGAAGCACCCCAACCGCCATCGAATGAACCTACTTTAGGGCCGGTCTGACCGAACTGAGCGTTTTCAGCTGCAATAGTAAGGTCTGCCATCATGTGAAGAACATGACCGCCACCGACTGCCCAACCCGATACCGCTGCGATAACCGGTTTTGGACAAGTTCGAATTTGACGTTGGAAATCAAGCACGTTCAGGTGATGTGTACCTGAATCATCCTGATAGCCGCCGTAGTCACCACGGATACTTTGGTCACCACCAGAACAGAACGCCTTCTCACCAAGACCCGTCAAAATGATTACGCCAACCTTCTCGTCATAACGAGCATCAGCCAGTGCATTGATCATCTCTTTTACGGTTTGTGGACGGAACGCATTGTGGACTTGAGGACGAGCAATCGTGATTTTCGCAATACCGTCGTCAGACTTGTGGTACTGAATATCTTCAAATTGACTGCTTTCATCGCGCCAGTTAACTGCTGCGTAAAGTTCTTCTTCTGTGATGCCTACTGTTTTAGCCATGGTGATTCCCATTGTTCTATTAGAGACCACGACTAACGAATAGTCGTGACGGTGTTGCTCTGCTTTTGATAGTGCTTGATACGAGAGAACCGCTCAGTCAGTTTAACGACGACTGGCGATACATTGGATGATCAGATTGGAAAACAACTCTGGTTGCTCAAAATGAACATTATGACCAGCGTAATCAACCTGACTATATTCAAAGCCACTATTCTCAGCTAGCTCCATGAATTTACGATCTTTTTCACCACACACATAATGCAATTGATGCTCATGAGATTTCAATGTGGCACGTAAATCCGGTTGCTTAGCTAACGAAGTAGATAACAACATATTTGCTACGGATACTCCAAGGTTACCACTACGCTTTATGACCAAAGTTTGTCTTTGCTCATGATTTAGTGAAGAAAAGACGCTTTGTTGATACCAATCGTCTAAAACATCTTCAATCGACTGCTGCGCAAAGCGGACAGCCCATTGCGTATCATGTACTAACCTTTGTGCTCGTTCTTCATCACGCTCCAAACCAAAGTTGCCACCTTCAATAATGACTTTCTCAAGATTGAGCGTTTCGAAGCAAGGGCTTGTCACCCCATACATGGCAAGCCTGCCCCCCATAGAGTAGCCAATCACCACGATAGGGTAATCCGCAGGAAGATCGTTGAGAGCAAGTTGAGAAGTGATGCACTGAACGATTTTCTTGCAGCAATGATCAAAGCCTACCGGATCGATAAAGCGACTTTGTCCGTGCCCGGGCAAATCTATGCAAAGACGAGGAAAATCCTCTAGATATGGATGACATGCGCTCCAATCATCCCCGCTTCCGAGTAAACCATGTAGAAAAACAAGCAAAGGTTTGTCAGAAGATTCTTGTACAGCTGGGTAATAATTGGAGTAAAGCATGTAAAGTCCTTAGGCTAATGCCTCGGTGAGCATTGAGCTGAATTGTTTCAGCAAAGTAGACGCTTGTTCGGGAGGCGTCTTAACTTCAACGAGCAAGGTACCCTGACCTTGTTCGAAATGTTGTTCGATAATCGTTTGATAGCAATTCAAAGTTTCTGGCGCCGCATAACCAAGCTGGAATTGCGCAGCGGCATGTTCAAAACCGAAACCATGGGGCATTTGATATAGAGATTGTTTTTGTTGCTCAGGAACAGGCAACAAGTCAAAGATCGCACCGCCATCATTGTTGGTCACAACAATCACCATCGGCGTTACATTGTGAGTCAGCAGAGCCAGTGAGTTGAGGTCGTAAAGCAAAGAGGTATCGCCAATCAACATTATCAAGGGGTTTTGGTTGGCTTTCACCACACCCGCAGCCGTTGCTACCAAGCCATCAATGCCCGATGCGCCACGATTACTGTAAACTTGATTTGCAGATATTGATGACAGCATATCCACCAGCCTTACCATCAAGCTGTTTCCCACAAACAACTCTCTGCCTTTAAGTCTAGTCGACAAGTCAACTGCAACGCTCAACTCGGTCAGTTGGTCATTATTGGATATTTGCGCCAATGCCAATTGTTGAACCGTATTCGCGATTTCGACCAAAGGTGCTGCCCAACCTGCATGTTGACCTAACAAGGTGGGTAAATGCTGTTCTGACACCCATGACTCGATATCAGCAACGATATGGGTTTGAGGCAGATGATCTTGGTTTATACGATGTGCATCCGGTGAAACCACTACGTATTGCGTGCAATCAAACGATGCTGCTTGTGACTTTATCCAATGATTAAGGCGCTTAGAAACAATGCGCTCACCGAACTGAAGGATGAAATCACATTGGTTGAGTTGCGCTTTAGCTACGTCACTCTGCATCCACAGATCATAATGCTTCCAATCGCTTGTGACACCTGATTGAGGATCGCAAAAAACTGGCCAGCCTAATGCCGTTGCAAACTGCTGAGCTTTTGTCGCTTGTTCAATATAGAGCGAACCGAGAATAACCACACCCTTACGTCCAAGATACTCACCTAGAGCAATCGGTTGTGTATTCACTTGATTAGGTAAAAACGTTTGGCTGTAACAACCTGTTCCCGACTTCCATCCAGAGATACTGGATGTGTATTCCGCATACATTTCCGCGCTATTCGCAGAATATAGAGGCTCTGGGAACGGACAGTTGATATGAATCGCACCACCAACATTGCGTTGTTTCGCCAGTGCGTTATCAACCGATGTCAGAAGCCAATTCAATGAAATCTGTGTGGTTGGGCTGGGTAGATTTAAAGCACTTTCAACATGGGAAGAAAAGATGCCTTGCTGTTGAATCGCTTGATTAGCGCCACAGTCGACTAAATCGATAGGTCGATCAGAGGTCAGCAAAATCAGCTTCTCTCGTGTCAGTCCAGATTCAGCCGTCGCAGGAAGAAGGTTTGCAACAGCAGTACCAGAGGTGACAATCACAGCAACTGGCTTATCGCTGGCTTTTGCTAAACCTAACGCAAGAAAACCAAGCCCGCGCTCATCAAAGTGCATGTGCAGCGTCAGTTTTGGATTGGCTTCGGCTTCGAGTGTTAACGGCGTTGAGCGCGAGCCTGGCGCGACACAAACATGTTCAACACCACTCCGGGCTAGCTCTTCAAGTAACGTGTGACACCAAACTCTGTTTAATACGGCTTGGTCGTGATTCATGACGCCACACCCAGAGGTGGGTGATCTGAAATTAAGCTGAGCAGAGTCGACATTTTCTTATTCAACTCTTGCCACTCATGTTCAGCAACCGATCCCGGCACGATCCCGGCACCCGCAAACAGTTGTACTTGATCGTTTACAATCAAGGCACTTCGAATCGCGACACAGAATTCAGCGCGTTGATGGCTAATATAGCCAACAGAGCCTGCGTACCAACCTCTCGCAAACGGTTCATGTTCAAGTATGAAATCCATCGCTTCTTTACGAGGCAGTCCCGCAACGGCAGCTGTTGGCTGTAATGAAGCCAGTAGCTGGACACCATTAACACCAGTATTGAGTTGAGCATGAATATTACGCTTAAGATGCTGCACCTTACGCAAACGCACAAGTCGCGCCTCTTTTTCAACGTGTACCGTTTGAGAATGAGGAGTGAGACGCTCAATGATATCGTCAACCACATATTGGTTTTCATTGAGATTTTTACTGTCTTGAGAAAGCCAGTTGGCTAACTCCATATCTTCTGTCGCGTTTTCTCCGCGACCAATGGTTCCCGCTAGCGCTTCAGTATTAAGCTCAGTGCCATATCGACTGTACAAACGTTCTGGCGTTGAGCCAATAAAGCTGTGTTTGGAATCCAATACCAACATAAAGTGAAAGCTGTGATGGTTTTGCAGGTAGCTGGCCTTGAGCAACTGAGCCGCGCAGATTGGCGCATCCAATTGCAATGTGGTTCTACGAGCTAACACGACTTTCTTATATTCTTCATCGCTGATGCCCTGAAGCACTTTATCGACCAGATTGCCCCACTGCTCTCGTTCTGGAACGTGGTTAATTTGTTCAATGTGCGCCGACAAGGGTGCCAATATCGCCGCTTCTACAGAAAGCTTATTCAAAGCATTAATGGAAGCAACGCGATCAGGGGACAAATTAACCGCCAGCGACCAAGTGTCGTCAAAGCGAATTAATTCAACCTGAGGAAGAAAGAAAAATGATTCCATGCAACGACGGTTCTTTGCGGTATGTCCGTCAAATGAACGTCCACCCCAAATTCGTTGGTCTTCACCAAGAATGGCATACGCGGGAGCAGGATCGGAGAAAGTATGCAGTTGACCGAGCGCGACCACTTCTTCACGAGTGTCGCGTGACTGCCAATAGAACTTTGGAAAGAGCGGTTGAGCATGAAGCCATTCTATAAATGCAAACGATGGTTTTTGCGTTAGAACTTCAACACAACGAACTTCACTTGCTTGGGCATTTTGTACTCGCTCAATCAAAGCGGAGATAGTTTGCTGGAAATGTGACAAATCGACCTCGTTCACATCTAAATTATTATTATATTAGTTTGATACTTTATGGGCAGTACCCACTTAGATCAAGAATGTACTATATCTTTTGAACATTCCTGTGATTCTAAGCGATCCAACCTCTTTATTCATCTTAGCCAATAACAAAGAAAGCGATTAATTAAAATTTAGAAAAGAGTGACAACAAAAAGACCAAACGTGACACTGAAATGCGACATTCATCAGATTTTTATTCTATCAAACCCCGTTTTGCGGTACTTTAATAAAGTATTTAAATTAATTTCAGGAAATCGGCAATGCAAAATATCGGGATGTCGTCAAAACTCAACAGCGTATGCTACGAAATCAGGGGACCTGTACTCAAACATGCTAAGCGCATGGAAGAAGAAGGGCATAAAATACTGAAGCTTAATATCGGTAACCCCGCCCCATTTGGTTTTGACGCCCCTGATGAAATCCTTGTTGATGTAATCCGTAACCTACCGACATCTCAAGGTTACTGTGACTCAAAAGGCATCTATTCAGCCCGCAAAGCGGTTGTTCAGCACTACCAGAAAAAAGGCCTACGTAACCTTGATGTAGAAGACGTTTACATTGGTAACGGCGCATCAGAGCTTATCGTTATGTCTATGCAGGCGCTACTGGATAATGGTGATGAAATCTTAGTTCCCGCTCCGGACTACCCACTATGGACAGCGTCTGTTGCGCTTTCTGGTGGCACACCGGTTCACTACATGTGCGATGAAGATGCTGATTGGTATCCAGATCTAGACGACATGCGTGCGAAGATCTCACCAAAAACGCGCGGCATCGTTCTTATCAACCCGAACAACCCAACGGGTGCGGTATACAGTCGTGATTTCCTATTACAGGTTGTTGAGATTGCTCGTGAACACGGTTTGATCATCTTCGCTGATGAAATCTACGACAAAGTACTTTACGACGGTGCAGTACATACTTCAGTTGCAACGCTTGCTGAAGATGTATTAATGGTCACGTTCAATGGTCTGTCTAAGGCTTACCGTGTATGTGGTTTCCGTGGTGGCTGGATGTTCTTAACGGGTCCGAAACACATTGCGAAAGGCTATGTCGAAGGGCTAGAAATGCTCGCCTCGATGCGTTTGTGTGCCAACGTACCAATGCAGCACGCCATCCAAACGGCACTGGGTGGTTATCAGAGTATAAACGAACTGATTCTTCCTGGTGGTCGACTGCTTGAGCAACGTGACCGTGCATGGGAACTGATCAACAAGATCCCTGGCGTTTCTTGTGTGAAACCAAAAGGTGCGATGTACCTGTTCCCTAAGATCGACACCAACATGTACAACATCAAAGACGATCAGAAATTCGTACTCGACTTCCTTAAGCAAGAGAAAGTGTTATTGGTTCAAGGTACTGGCTTCAACTGGCCGAAACCGGATCACTTCCGCATCGTGACTCTGCCGCACATCGAAGATCTAGAAATCGCGATTGGTCGCCTAGAGCGCTTCTTACAGACTTACAGCCAAGATGAGCTCACAGTCGATTAATTAACGCAAAAAGTTATGACTACAATTTACTGTTTTAAAAGACTTTAACTTGTAATCAATCACTTCTATGCTTAAAAGGCTCCTGTTTGGGAGCCTTTTTTGTATCCGCTGTCTCGTATCCCTGTGCAAACACAAGATACGAGTGGAGAATTGTTTATACCAATCACAGTAAGTAAGTGATCAGAAATAGCGCAGGAAAAAAGCTTGAGAACAAGGCAGCTCTTTTCGACAAGCAGCTTCGATAAGTAGTTATTCTACAATCAAAAATTCTAACAAAGTTATCGAGTTTTTTAACAAGCTAGGATGACCAGTTATTTACTACGATTGGTACTATAAGGACTCTTATGAAACAAAGCCATTTCTTTGCCCATCTTGCCCGTATGAAGCTGATTCAACGCTGGCCCCTGATGCGTTCAATCTCAAGCGAGAATATTTCAGAACATAGCCTGCAGGTGGCTTTCGTCGCACATGCCTTGGCATTAATTAAAAATAAGAAGTTTGATGGTCAGCTCAACCCCGAACACATTGCGCTACTTGGTATGTATCACGATACTAGTGAAGTGCTAACAGGTGATTTGCCAACTCCGGTTAAATACTACAACCCAGACATCGCCCAAGAGTACAAGAAGATAGAAGCCGCAGCAGAACAAAGACTGCTTTCAATGCTACCGGAAGAATTCCAAGACGATTTCGCGCCCTTCTTAATATCCGGAACAGCAAACAAAGAAGAACAAAGCATCGTCAAGCAAGCCGACACTATCTGTGCTTACCTCAAATGCTTGGAAGAACTCAGCGCGGGAAACCATGAATACGAACAGGCCAAACGCAGGCTTGAAGAGACACTATCACAACGCAAAAGCCCGGAGATGGATTACTTTCTGACGACATTTGCACCCAGTTTCGAATTATCACTAGACGAAATCAGCTAGCTAGGTATAAGTTGAGTGTAATTATCTAAATAAAATCAATTTGATAGGTGCTATTTTGACTTCTCCAATCGAACCACCATTTGTACTCGAGCAAGAATGGCAAGATCGAAACAACGATGAGCATAAGATCAGAAGAGACGATCACCGTAGCCCATATCAACGCGATCGTGCTCGCGTGCTTCACTCAGCTGCATTCCGTCGTTTACAGGCCAAGACACAAGTGCATGGCACCACGGTGAATGATTTTCACCGTACCCGCTTAACCCACTCACTAGAAGCTGCTCAGCTTGGTACGGGGATTGTCGCTCAGCTAAAGAAAAAACAGCCTGAGTTTCGTGATTTGTTGCCTTCAGACAGTTTGATCGATTCATTGTGTCTTGCTCACGACATTGGCCACCCACCTTATGGGCACGGTGGTGAAGTCGCACTCAACTACATGATGCGCGACCACGGCGGCTTTGAGGGCAATGCTCAAACGTTTCGCATTGTCACACAGCTAGAACCCTACACTGAACATCACGGGATGAACCTGTCTCGACGAACTCTGTTAGGTCTGATTAAGTACCCTTCTCTGCTTAGTGAAGTTCAAGCTAAATTGCAGTCTGAACCCGTTAAGCATCAACGACAACTCCGAGCTAAAGATTGGATGCCAGCAAAAGGCATCTACGATCATGATGAAGAACTGTTTAACTGGGTACTGGAGCCGCTTTCAAGTAGCGACCAACAGCTTCTAAAACAGAAAAGAAAATCACACACCGAACCACTTGAGCACAACAGAACCAAATACAAATCTCTCGACTGTTCGATCATGGAACTGGCCGATGATATCGCTTATGGGGTACATGATTTGGAAGATGCGATTGTGCTTGGCTCGGTAACCAAAGCACAATGGGTTGAATCGGCTTATCCTCAATTGAAAGAGGTGGCTGATCCTTGGATCTGTGAGCATTTAGATTCGATTACTGAAATGCTTTTTTCGGGAGAGCAATATCGTAGAAAAGATGCGATAGGTGGGATAGTTAACGCACTACTCACCAGTATTTCTATCAAGCCCGTTGATACAGAATTTGAGAACGTGCTGCTGGCTTATAACGCTTTTCTTGAGCCGAGTATGGATGCGACGTTGGATAGGCTTAAGCGCTTTGTCAGTGAATTTGTAATCCAAGTCCCACAGGTTCAAGTGATTGAATATAAGGGTCAGCAGATCATCATGGACATGTTTGAAGCATTCAGTGCCGATCCCGAACGTTTGTTGCCACTGCCAATCAAGAAACAATGGCTGCAGCATGAAGATGAATCAAGAAAGATGCGCGTGATAGCGGATTACATTTCATCGATGACCGATGATCTTGCGCAGAAAATGCATCAGCAACTGTTCTCGGCGCATACCGAGTTTTAATTCCTGACTCACTTTACTAAAACGGCTTAATCTAAGTAGTTTTTCTCAAACACGCCGGGCGGCATTTGATTGATTTGAAACTGAATCATTTGGTCAAATGCCGTTAGCAAAGGGCTAAAGTCGACGTCATTTTCTAACAAGCTAAGCAAATGATAGCCAGCTTCAACGGTTGAAAGACTGTTTTCACTTGGCGCTTTGCGGATCCGGTAATTACCTTTAAGGTCTTTGGGTAAATGAACGGTTTGTAGCGCGTGCAAGTTACTCGATACCTGCCACATTTTGAACGCTTTCTTCCATGTGCCGTCTAATAAAATCACACGCAGTTTTTTACGTGGGCAGGTTGCAGACTCAACAGAAACAGAATGTTCGCTAGGGTACAAAATCACGTGTTGATACTGCTCATCAGCCAGCAACTCGTTAAGTTGTGTATTCTCTGAAAAGTCTTCACCCACAAGCGTCACACTGTTTTTTAGAGACAACGAGAGAATACGCGCTGTTCCCATTGGGCGATGCTCTTCTGATGGATGCTGAAGAATGATAAGCTCAACGTTCGATTCTAGTGGCGTAACCCACTGACATATACAAGCTTTTAAAGCCTTGCTGCATTGGCGGCAATAACGAGACATGGATTTAATGTGTACCCTGTTTTAATTTTCACTTCACTTTTATGCGTCTTATTCCAACTAGAGCCTGTGCAGGCTTGGGTAGTTTGGGATAAAAATGCGATCGCCGATGGGCAATGGTGGCGGATCCTAACAGGAAACTTTTCACATACCAACTACTCGCACCTACTGATGAATCTAGCCGGCTTATGGATCATCAGTTATCTGTTTCAACCCAATAAAAAACAACTGCTCAGCGCATTGCTTTTCATTAGTTTAGTCACTGGATTCGCTCTGTTGCTGTCGAGTATTCAAATCTATGTTGGCTTATCGGGAACTTTGCATGGACTGTTTGGTTTATTCGCGCTCAGAGAGGCGCTAAACGGCAGGAATTCTAGTTGGCTGTTGGTGTTCGGATTAATCGCTAAGATAGCGTGGGAGCAGTTTGTTGGCCCTTCTAGCACGACTGGCGAACTGATTAATGCTCGTGTCGCCATTGAAGCCCACCTAGCAGGAGCATTGACTGGAGGCTTCATGGCTGTCGTTTTATTTACAACGAATAGAAAAACGAATCAAAGCTGAATTCTTTCACGGTTCTTTTCGACCGTGGCTTCACCTATCCCTTTCACGTTAACCAAACTGTCAGCGGTGGCAAACTCACCGTTCTTCTCTCTGTAATCAACAATCTCTTTTGCTTTCTTATCGCCCACACCGACTAATAAGGCTGATAGCTCTTCTGCTGTCGCTGTGTTGATGTTTACCGTGATTTCAATTCCATCGTATAGCTCAGCTTTAGTTGGGCTATCAGCAAGCACTGCAGAGCTCAGGGTAATAAGAAATGAAAGAAGTAGTGTTGAATATATCGCGCGCATAAACCGTTCCTTTGTACAAAAAAGGTAACTTATGTATTTGCCGCTGCAGATAACACAAACGCCAGATAAAAATAAAGCGGGTCACCGAAGTGACCCGCTTTGTTATACATCTTGTTTTCATCAGCTTGTTCGTTGGCTCACAAATCTGAATTGGAGCTTAACAACCATATGTTGATTCTCAGTAGTAAACTCTAACTTGAGCTTGCTACTGAGCTAATCAAACGCTTACTGACCTTGACCCACTACGTAGTATTCAACGTCTGCATTTTTGCGCAGTACGTTTAATACGTTAGTTAGATCTTGTTGGTTACCAACTCGCTCTAACTGAGCACCGATTTGAGAACTGTAAGCTGGGTTGATTTCAGCCGTCACTTTAGAAAGCTCAACAACGACGATGTTACCGTCTTGGTCTTTAGATTGACCAAATACCGCTTGGCCTTCTTCTGGTTTCGCTAGTGCGAATACAGAAGCGGCAAGTGGAGAGTTACGGTCAATCGTTTCAAGTTCAGTGAACTCAAGGTTATTGTCTGAAAGTACCGCTTCGTTACCTTGCTTAAGTTCGTTAACAAGAGATACACCAAGCTCAACCGCTTGTTGCTCTGCTTGTACCGCAGACAGTGCAGCGACAACTTGATCTTTCACTTCAGCTAGAGGAAGAACTGTTTCGTCACGAGTCTCTTCTACACGAACAACAATCACGTGCTCAGGTGCAACTTCGATAACTTCAGAGTTCAGGCCGTCTTCTTTCACTTCAGGGCTCAAGATAGCTTGCATTACTGCAGGCGTCATCAGAACTTCTGGAGCGTCAGCTTGAGAGATGAAATCAGTCGTCGTGATTTTCGCGTTGATAGCTTCAGCAGAGTCGTCTAGAGAATCTGGGAATTCAAACGCTACTTTTTCAAGTTCAGTTTGTTGCTCGTAGAACTGATCAACTGCGTGTTGGTCTAGAAGCTCTGTCTTAATCTCTGCCGCTACTTCAGTGTAAGGCTGAGCTTGAGATGCTTTTAGTTCGTCTAGCTTGATAATGTGGTAGCCGAAATCAGATTTAACTAGGCCAGTCGTATCGCCAATATTCTCAAGAGCGAAAGCCGCGTCTTCGAATGCTGGGTCCATAACATCACGTTCAATCCAACCTAGGTCACCGCCAACATCTGCACTACCGAAGTCATCAGATTTCTCTTCTGCTAACGTAGCAAAATCAGCGCCTGCATTTAGCTCGTCTAGGATAGACTGAGCTTTCGCTTCGTCATCGCCTTGAACTAGGATGTGGCTAACTTTACGTTGCTCTTCAGTTGAGTACTTGTCTAAGTGCTCTTGGTAGTATTTCTGAGCTTCTTCATCGCTAACTTCAAGCTGAGACTTAAGTGCTTCAGCAGAAAGTTCAATGTAAGACACCTTAGCTTGCTCTGGACGAGTGTAAGCTGCTGGGTTCTCTTGGTAGTACTGTTCGATCTGTTCGTCAGTTAACTCGATGTCTTTCGCTAAGTCAGCAACAGAAAGAGTCACAGTACGAATGTCACGAGTTTGAGCAATAAGCTTGCTTTGCGTATCGATCTCACCTTGAAGAACGAATTCGCTGCCTTGTAGGGCAGTAACAAGCTGGTTGCGCATTAGATCACGACGCATGTATTCAGCGAAGCTTTCTGCGCTGAAACCTGCACGACGTAATGCCGATTGGTAAACTTCTTGGTCGAATTGACCAGCCGTTTGGAATTGAGGCATTTCTAGAATCATTGTACGGATTTGAGTATCACTGATTCGTAGACCTAAAGACTCAGCTTGCTGTTCAAGTAGAACGTCATTGATCATGCGATCAAGAACTGATTTACGGAAAGACTCTACGTATGCAGGGTCTGCAAGCATTTGGGCAAAGTAATCGCCTAGTTGAGACTGCATGCGATTACGTTCGTTTTGGTAAGCCTGTTCGAACTCACCACGAGCGATTTCTGTATTGCCAACTTTAGCTGCTGCGTTGTTACCGCCACCGGTGATGTAGCTGCCTACACCTGCGAATACGAATGACAGGATAATCAACCCAAGGATAATTTTTACCGCGATGCTATTCACGCCTTCGCGTAATCGATCCATCATAATTTAAGTGCTCTCCGGATATGAAGCATTGGCTTCAAAATAAAAATCTATTCACGCGATATTATCAGAAAAAGAAATGCGCATCAGTAGGATGCGCATAATTTAAATAAGTTCAATGTGCTTTGCACACATACTGTCTAAGAATGAAACATCATTTTTCAAACAGTAAACGCATTTTACTGCCTTCCCCTCTTAAAACTCGAGGTTTCAGCAGTGAAAATTAGTTACATGCGTCTTTAAGTGCTTTACCCGCTTTGAAGCCAGGTACTTTAGCTTCTGCGATTTGGATCTCTTCACCAGTTTTTGGGTTACGACCTGTACGAGCAGCACGAGTACGAACACTGAAAGTACCAAAGCCAACAAGTGCAACTTGGTCACCAGATTGTAGCGTTGTGCCAACTGCTTCGATGAATGCGTCTAGAGCGCGGCCAGCTGAAGCTTTAGAGATGTCTGCGTTTTCTGCGATTGATTCTACTAGTTGTGTTTTATTCACTGTTTTTCCCCTATGTGTCATCTGTGACTACTTCTCGATGACTGTACGTTCCATTTTGGTTTTAATTTAGCCGCAAGCCTTATTACAAAAGGGATTGCCGCTTTAGTGGAATAACTTAGCGTCCAAAAAAAACGCTGACAAGCCTTTTCGGGCCTATCAGCGTAATTCTTTACTAGTTTTTGCTACGCATCACTATTTTTTCACGTCAAACTCGACCCCTGACGGATCTCGTTCTAGCGCGACTTTAAGTACTTCATCAATCCACTGGACTGGGATCACTTGTAAGTCAGCAATAACATTGTCTGGAATCTCTTCCAAATCACGCTCATTGTCTTTTGGAATCAAGACAGTTTTGATGCCACCACGGTGTGCAGCAAGCAGTTTTTCTTTCAATCCACCGATAGGTAAAACTTCACCACGTAGGGTAATTTCACCTGTCATACCCACTTCCGCTTTCACAGGGTTACCCGTTAAGCTAGAAACAAGTGCAGTACACATTGCGATACCCGCACTTGGGCCATCTTTTGGTGTCGCACCTTCAGGTACGTGAACGTGAATATCACGCTTCTCATAGAAATCTGAATTAATGCCCAGATTTTCCGCACGAGAACGAACCACAGTCATTGCCGCTTGAATCGATTCTTTCATCACATCGCCAAGAGAACCGGTTTGCGTTAGCTTACCTTTGCCTGGCATTGATTCAGTTTCGATAGTCAGCAGATCGCCGCCAACTTGAGTCCACGCTAAACCGGTCACTTGACCGATACGGTTGCTCTCATCCGCTTTGCCGAAGTCATGACGTTGAACACCCAAGTACTCTTTCAGGTTATCAATGTTAACCGTTACAGACTTAAGGCTGCTGTCTAGCAGGATATTCTTAACTGCTTTACGGCAGATCTTAGAGATTTCACGTTCTAGGTTACGTACACCCGCTTCACGCGTGTAATAACGAATAATGCCGACAATTGCAGAATCTTCGATATTAATCTCGTGAGGCTTAAGACCGTTACGTTGAACTTGTTTGTCCAGTAAGTGGCTCTTAGCAATGTTCAGCTTTTCATCTTCTGTGTAACCCGACAGGCGAATCACTTCCATACGGTCCAGTAGCGGGCCAGGAATGTCCATTGAGTTAGACGTTGCAACAAACATCACATCTGATAGATCGTAATCGACTTCTAAGTAGTGATCGTTGAATGCAACGTTTTGCTCTGGATCTAGCACTTCAAGAAGCGCTGAAGATGGGTCACCACGCATATCAGAAGACATCTTATCGATCTCATCTAATAGGAACAGTGGGTTCTTAACACCAACTTTAGACATCTTCTGGATCAGTTTACCCGGAAGTGAACCGATGTAAGTACGACGGTGACCGCGGATTTCCGCTTCGTCACGTACGCCACCTAGAGCCATACGAGTGTACTTACGGCCCGTTGCAGCGGCAATCGAGCGACCTAGTGAGGTTTTACCTACACCAGGAGGACCAACAAGACAAAGGATTGGACCTTTTAGCTTGTTAATTCGGTTTTGTACTGCCAAGTATTCAAGGATTCGTTCTTTAACACGCTCTAAGCCGTAGTGGTCTTCATTCAAGACCTCTTCCGCTTTCGCTAAATTCTTCTTAACTTTTGAACGCTTAGCCCAAGGAACACCAACCATCCAATCAATGTAGCTACGTACTACTGTTGCTTCAGCAGACATTGGCGACATCATTTTCAGTTTTTGCAGTTCTTGCTCGGTTTTTTCACGAGCTTCTTGAGGCATTTTTGAATCTTCGATCTTCTTCTTCAAAGTCTCGAATTCATCAGGTGCGTCATCCATCTCGCCCAGTTCTTTCTGAATCGCTTTCATTTGCTCATTCAGGTAGTACTCGCGCTGAGATTTCTCCATCTGCTTCTTAACGCGGCCACGAATGCGTTTTTCAACTTGCAGGATGTCAATTTCTGACTCCATTTGGCCCATTAAGAATTCCAGACGTTCAGTCACATCTGCAATTTCTAGAACGTGCTGCTTATCTACCAACTTAAGTGGCATGTGCGCTGCAATCGTATCGGCTAGGCGTGCTGCCTCATCAATACCGTTCAGAGACGTTAGAACTTCTGGTGGGATTTTTTTGTTTAGCTTAATAAAGCCTTCGAATTGATTGATCGCGCTGCGAACAACCACTTCTTGTTCTTTTTCGTCAAGTTCTGAGGTTACAACGTATTCGGCATCCGCTAGGAAAAATTCACTTTCTTTAAATTGGTGAATTTTTGCACGCTGCTGACCTTCAACAAGTACTTTTACAGTACCGTCAGGGAGCTTAAGTAACTGAAGAATGGTAGCAACGGTACCTACATTAAATAGGTCTTCGATTGAAGGCTCATCAGTGTCCGCTTCTTTCTGCGCTACAAGTAGTACTTGTTTGTTAGCTTCCATTGCCGATTCAAGGCAAGTAATCGATTTTTCACGACCGACAAACAATGGAATAACCATGTGTGGGTAAACCACTACATCACGTAGAGGTAGCACGGGGATTTCGATACGCTCGGAACGTTCCAAGTTCATATATTTCTCTCTTCCGCTTTAACTTATAAAGCAGTATATGGGGCTTAAACGACTGGATTCAATGGAAGAATAAAAAAAAGGAGGTAATTGCTTACCTCCTTTTTCAATTTGAGTGACTTGTCTAAAAAAGACCTACTCTGCAACCGCGGCTTGGTTATCTGAGTTGCTGTAAATCAATAGTGGTTCTGACTCACCATTAATTACCGACTCATCAATCACAACCTTGCTTACATCTGTCGAAGATGGCAGTTCGTACATAGTTTCTAGTAGAACACCCTCCAAGATAGAACGCAGACCACGAGCACCCGTTTTACGTTCCATTGCTTTCTTAGCAATCGCACGTAGAGCATCTTCGCGGAATTCTAATTCAGTATCTTCGATTTCAAACAATGCTGCGTACTGCTTAGTAAGCGCATTCTTCGGTTCACAAAGAATTTGAACTAGAGCTTCTTCGTCAAGTTCTGTCAATGTCGTTGTCACGGGTAGACGACCAATGAATTCCGGAATTAGACCGTACTTCACCAGATCTTCAGGTTCAACTTGAGTGAACAATTCACCCACAGTTTTTGCTTCATCTTTTGAACGCACTTCTGCGCCAAAACCAATGCTCGAACCTTTTTCTACACGTTGTTCAATCACTTTATCTAGGCCAGAGAATGCTCCGCCACAAATAAATAGGATCTTAGACGTGTCCACTTGCAAGAACTCTTGCTGTGGATGCTTACGACCACCTTGAGGTGGAACTGAAGCAACTGTACCTTCAACAAGTTTTAGTAGAGCTTGCTGTACACCTTCACCAGACACGTCACGCGTGATTGATGGGTTTTCAGCTTTACGAGAAATCTTGTCGATTTCATCGATGTAAACAATGCCACGTTCCGCTTTCGCTACGTCATAATCACATTTCTGAAGCAACTTCTGGATGATGTTTTCAACATCTTCGCCCACGTAACCAGCTTCGGTTAGTGTTGTTGCATCTGCCATTGTGAATGGAACATCTAGGAAACGAGCCAGTGTTTCAGCCAGTAGCGTTTTACCACTACCAGTAGGACCGATAAGAAGAATGTTACTCTTACCTAGCTCTACGCCTTCAGCTGTCGTGTCACCATTACGTAAACGTTTGTAGTGGTTGTATACCGCAACTGCTAGCACTTTTTTCGCGTATTCTTGACCGATTACATAGTCGTCAAGATGCTCACGAATCTCACGCGGCGTTGGCAGCGATTCCGATTCTTTCTTAGGAAGAACATCTTTAATTTCTTCACGAATAATGTCGTTACAAAGATCGACACATTCATCACAAATGTAAACAGAAGGACCTGCGATTAACTTGCGAACTTCGTGTTGGCTTTTGCCACAGAAAGAGCAGTAAAGCAGTTTACCGCTACCACCCTCTTTGCTTTTATCTGTCATTCGCTAACCTCTTAGCCTTTACTCTCTATGCTTGAGTGTATATCAATTTGAATCACTTTGCGTTAAACAATTGCCGTGCAATTATTGACCGCGGTGATTAAGAACTGAATCCACTAAGCCGTATTCTACTGCTTGATCAGCAGACATGAAATTGTCACGATCTGTATCACGCTCAACAACTTCTAGAGGCTGACCTGTATGCTCTGCCAATAGTTTGTTTAGCTTTTGCTTGATCGTTAGGATCTCTTGCGCGTGAATTTGAATATCAGACGCTTGGCCTTGGAAGCCGCCAAGTGGCTGGTGAATCATTACACGTGAGTTTGGAAGCACGTGACGCTTACCTGGAGTACCACCCGCTAGTAAGAATGCACCCATAGAGCAAGCTTGACCCATACATACTGTGCTCACGTTTGGCTTGATGAACTGCATTGTGTCGTAGATAGACATGCCCGCTGTTACGCTACCGCCAGGTGAGTTGATGTAAAGATAGATATCTTTGTCTGGGTTTTCTGATTCCAAGAAAAGCAGTTGAGCCACGACAAGATTTGCCATGTGGTCTTCCACTTGACCTGTTAAGAAAATGATACGTTCTTTTAATAGACGAGAATAAATATCGTAAGAACGTTCACCACGGGAAGTCTGTTCAACCACCATAGGAACTAGTGCGTCCATAATCGATGGCATTGTGTTTTTTTCTTGGTAGCTCATATTCTTATGTCCCTAAAATAAATGGCCCGAATGATTAAATCATACGGACCATTGTTAGCAGAATTGTTGACCGTACGTCAACCTTCTACGTCAGATATTACTATATTAAGCAGGTTGCTGATTCATTAGCTCGTTGAAGCTAACTTCTTTATCAGAAACTTGAGCTTTAGCGATGATTGCATCAATAGCTTGCTCTTCTAGAGCAACATTGCGCATGTTGTTCATCATTTGCTCGTTTTGCTCGTAGTAAGCAATAACTTCAGTTGGATCTTCGTATGCTGTAGCCATCTCTTGGATGATAGCTTTAACTTTTTCGTCGTCAGCTTTTAGTTCTTCAGTCTTGATTACTTCACCAAGAAGAAGACCTACAACTACGCGACGTTTAGCTTGCTCTTCGAACAGCTCACGTGGAAGTTGGTCAGCAGCTTCAGTGTTGCCACCAAAACGTTGAGCAGCTTGTTGACGAAGAACACCGATCTCTTGATCGATAAGAGCAGAAGGTACGTCGATGTTGTTTTCGTTAACTAGACCGTCGATTGCTTGCTCTTTGATGCGGTTCTTAACAGCTTGCTTAAGCTCACGCTCCATGTTCTTACGAACTTCAGCTTTAAGACCTTCAACACCGTCAGCAGCGCCAAACTTAGAAACGAATTCTTCGTTTAGTTCTGGAAGTTCACGAGCTTCAACTTTGTTGATCTTGATTGCGAACTTAGCAGCTTTACCTTTTAGGTTTTCTGCGTGGTAATCTTCTGGGAAGTTTACTTCGATTTCAAATTCCATACCTGTTGTTTTACCAACGATACCGTCTTCAAAACCAGGGATCATGCGACCAGCACCCATCTCTAGTGGGAAGTTCTCAGCTTTGCCGCCTTCAAACTCTTCACCGTCGATAGAACCAACGAAGTCGATAGTTGCACGAGAACCAGCGTCAGCTGCAGTTTCAACTTCAGTCCAAGTTGCTTGTTGCTTACGTAGAGTTTCGATCATCTCTTCAACGTCAGCTTCTTTAACTTCTACTGCTGGTTTCTCAACAGTGATGTTTTCTAGACCTTTCAGCTCAACTTCTGGGTAAACTTCAAAAGTTGCGTTGAATACTAGGTCAGCGCCTGCGTTGTTTTCAACTGGTGCGAAAGTAGGTGCGCCAGCTGGGTTGATTTTCTCTTTAACGATCGCTTCGATGAAGTGACGTTGCATTACTTCGCCCATCACGTCTTGACGTACTGCTTGGCCGTACATTTTAGCAACCATCTTCATTGGCACTTTGCCTTTACGGAAACCATCGAAACGACGGTTTTTCGCGATGTTGCGTAGTTCAGCTGTAACTGCATCTTCGATGTTAGCAGCAGGAACAGTAATATTAAGACGGCGCTCTAGGCCTTCTAGCGTTTCAACAGTAACTTGCATTATATAAACCTCAAAACTGGCTCAGTAATCTGAGCATATGAGCCGTAACTTAGCTTTTATTCAAAGCCGACGTTGTTAGCTTCATTCTTGTGTAGTGCTCTATCCGAACACCTAATTTAAAATCGAGCATTGATGTCTGAATTGATTATTCAACCAAACACCAGACTAATCAGCGATATCTTCGTTCTTCACGCGTCGATTAAAACGCAATAAAGCTTGTTTTCAGAAACAAGAAAGGTATCTCCGATTAGCCTCAGGACAGAAATTTTAGACGCGACATTCTAGCGATCTGTTTAATCTCTGTCGAGCCGTTCGCCTCTGCTTGATGATGAATGCTCTAAATTCGTCCAACTAAATGATACAAAAACGATCAAATCATCACTTAGCACATCAGAAATGGGGACAATAGCGACTTTTTCAAGGGAATGGAGGGCTTTTTTTGCTAAAAACCTTAAAAAGAGATCTTGCTCTTGTTTTACCCCTCAGAGTCGATAACTTTTTCAACAATCTCCATTACAAGGCCTTAACCTATTCTGAGCTGCTAACTCTTAAATTTCCGTAAAAATAGCTATTGTTTACGGTCATAAACCCGAGAATGCAGGCTTGTTGATTTTGCCCAGATTTAGCGGAGATCCACCATGTTTCAAGCTTTAAGAGTGCCTGTTTTATTGTTGATCACTTATAGCTTGTTGATGATTATCGGTGGCCACTGGGTATGGAACACCAGCCATCAAAGTTTGTTAAATGATCATCAATCCAAACTCGACCGCTTTTCGGTCCATATTTCAAGCCAACTCGACAAATTCGCGCACATTCCAGAGCTATTATCAAAAGACAAAGAGTTGATTGATGCCCTGCATTCACCCAGTAACTCTGCGCAAATTGAACTCACGAATCGCTACCTACGCCATGTAAACACTGTCATTCAAGCATCAGACACGTATTTACTCGACAGCATCGGCACCACGATTGCGGCCAGTAATTGGAATCAACAGCGCTCTTTTGTTGGACGTAACTTTGCTTTTCGCCCCTATTTCCAACAAGCCATTCTTGGTCATGAAAACCAATACTTTGCGTTAGGTTCGACCTCAGGAAAACGCGGCTATTACTATTCCTACCCTGTATCCTATGCCGCTGAAATTATTGGCGTTATTGTCGTAAAGATGGATTTATCGTTGATTGAAGCCAGTTGGAAAGGCAAGCAGAGCTTTTTTGTTGCTGACGATAAAGACCAAATTGTTTTTATGTCGAGTAATCCTGAATGGCTGTTCAAAAGCCTCCAACCTTTGGGCAAAGAGCAGCGATCTCGTATTAGAGAAAGCCAACAATATCTAGATACCAATATCGAGAGCCTCCATTTCTCCGGCGATTTAGAAAGCGCCACCAGCAGCATTAAGTCGTCTCACCCATTGGTAAAGGAACAGTTCTTTACCTCTTCACGCTTCCTGTCCGACCCTAGATTAACCGTCAGAGTGTTCTCTCCAACTCACCTAGTCTGGTGGGATTTGATCGCCTACCTCGTGGTGTTGAGCTTAGTATTCGCCATTATTTATCTGGCGATACAACTCAACACACATCGTCAACAAAGGCGTGCGCAGATCGACAGATTGCAGTCTGAAGCGAACCAGAAACTTGAATTTCAAGTGCTCGAAAGAACCTCTGAGCTTCATATAGAGATCAAGCAACGTATCGAAACCGAGCGCGTACTCAGACAAACCCAAGATGAACTCATACAAGCCGCAAAATTGGCCGTTCTGGGGCAGATGTCAGCGAGCATCAGCCATGAGCTGAATAATCCATTGGCAGCGATTCGCAGTTATGCAGACAATGGCCGACTTTTTCTCGCCAAAGAAAAGACAGACCGTGTTGATGACAACTTATCGCGGATCTCAGCGCTCACCGATCGAATGGCTAAAATCAGTCACCAACTTCGCTCTTTTGCCAAGAAATCGACCGCAGAAGAGTTACACACGTTGCAAATTTTACCGGTTCTTCATTCCTCAAAAGAACTGATGAAGCCTCAACTCAAGAGCGAGAGGGTCAAAATTAATGAGTTACCCGATGCTTTTGATGTTCGTGTGGTCGCCAATGCTATCCAACTGGAACAAGTCGTTATTAACTTGCTGACCAATGCCATTCAAGCAATGGATCAACAAGACGACAAGCAATTGTCCATCTTGTTGGAGATACGACCACCAAGCACAGACACAACGAGTACACTGCTTATTCATATCGATGACAATGGCCCGGGATTTTCCTCACCTTCGAACGGTGATTTTTTCGAACCTTTCCATACCACGAAGAAAAATGGGCTTGGGTTAGGCCTGTCGATTTCTCAACAAATAATCAGCGGAATTAACGGAAAGTTGATTACAGGTACCAGCCCTCAAGGTGGCGCTCGATTTAGTATCGAGTTACCTATCGTTCCAACAAAAGAATCAGATTAGTCGCTGAGCAAACCAGTACACCTTCACCAATAATAAAAATAAAAGATTAAAGGAATAACTATGTGTCACGTCTATTTCATTGATGATGAATCCGATTTAAGAATGGCCATCGAGCAGAGCTTTGAGCTTGCTGATATCGATGCTGAATTCTTTCCCGATGCAGAATCCGCCTTGCTCGCTATCCAAGCGGATGGTCTTCCCCATGTCATCATCACTGACATTTGCTTGCCGGGTATATCAGGGCATGATCTTCTCAATACCTTGATGCACAAAGATAAAGAACTTCCCGTCATTATGATCACAGGCCACGGTGACATCTCCATGGCAGTGCAAGCCATCCAAGACGGTGCCTATGATTTCATTGAAAAGCCATTCGCAAATGAACGCTTAATCGAAACAACTAAGCGTGCGATAGATAAACGTCAACTCACCCTTGAGAACCTTGAATTAAAGCGCTCGCTCAAGGCCAGTAAAGCACTTGGACCAAGAATCATTGGTGACACACAATCCATGACTGAGCTGCGTTCTATCATCACTCATGTGGCAGACACTAACGCTGACATTTTACTCTTTGGTGAAACTGGCACAGGCAAAGAGTTGGTCGCACGTTCCCTGCATGAACAAAGCAGCCGACGAGAACAAAACTTTGTCGCCGTCAATTGCGGTGCGGTTCCAGAGAACCTGATTGAAAGCGAACTGTATGGACATGAGAAAGGCGCGTTTACTGGAGCAGAAAGCAAACGTGTCGGTAAATTTGAATTTGCTCAAGGCGGAACCCTATTCTTAGATGAAATTGAATCCATGCCAATGCAGGCACAAATACGCCTACTGCGTGTATTGCAGGAACGCGTGATTGAGAGAGTTGGATCCAATAGCTTGGTGCCTCTCGATATTCGTGTGATTGCCGCCACCAAAATCGATCTAAAGAAAGCCGCTGAAGAAGGGACGTTTCGACAAGACCTCTATTACCGACTCAATGTCGTTACCTTAGATTTACCGCCGTTAAGAAGCCGCCAAGAAGACATCCCTGCACTATTTCACCACTTCTTACTTGTTGCTGCAGCTCGCTATGGGAAAACAGCCCCTGCGCTTCCACAAAAGCAGCTCCATGAGCTTCTAGCCCATGATTGGCCGGGAAATGTACGTGAATTACGTAATACTGCAGAACGTTTTGTGTTGTTAGGTAAGCTTTCTCACATGTCAGAGAACAGCACAGACACCGCACATGAAATGTCACTCACCGAGCTGGTCTCTGATTTTGAAAAAAACACGTTAAAGCAAGCGCTTATTGAGTGTAACGGTAGCATAAAAGAGACAATGGAAAGGCTACAGCTTCCCCGAAAAACACTCTACGATAAGATGCAAAAACACCAGCTCACGAAAGAGTCTTATAAGGTAGAACAAAACTAGATTAGATTTGCGAGCAAGATCACCTATACTTATTTTGATAACAGGATGTTATGCAATAAATAGGATAAGGAAATAGGTATGGGTGAGAAAACGAAAGTACCATCGATTACTGATACGTTTGAGATAGACGGTATCTACTACACCGATCAGCATGTCGACTTAAACACACCAGAATTAGAAGCGAAGCGAGCACTGTATGAGCAGATTAACCCTCATTCGAGTCGCGGTAGAAATATAAATGAGGAGGTCTAGTGACCTCCTCATTTTTTATTCCAATAAGACTTTTTCAATTCTAATCACATAGAACGAACCGCTATTTGGTTATGATCTCCGGCCCCATCAATGTGGTTGGTAACCATGTTGATACCCAAGGCACATACGTTACGATAATCAAGAATAAGAACATCACGCCAACCCATGGCAGTGCGGCTTTTACTACGTTCATCATCGACATCTTCGCGACCCCTGCGGTCACAAACAAGTTGAGCCCCACAGGCGGTGTTATCATCCCTATCTCCATGTTCACCACCATCATGATACCAAGGTGAATTGGATCGATACCCAGTGCAATTGCAATTGGGAAAACCAACGGAGCAACGATGATCAGCAAGCCTGATGGCTCCATGAACTGCCCACCAATCAAGAGTAGAACGTTCACCACAATCAAGAAGGTGATTGGACCTAAACCTGCAGACAACATCGATTCCGTGATCATCTGAGGAATACGTTCTTCTGTCAGTACATGCTTAAGAATCAGAGCATTGGCAATAATAAACAGCAACATGATGGTCAGCTTACCCGCATCATAGAGCGTGTCTTTGGTGTCTTTATGGAAAAACGTTTGGAACACTTTCACCAAAGCAGGCTTTGTATTCTTCTTGTCCGCAAACGGGCCCATATCTTTGTAGATAAAGTTGGCAATAAAAAACGCGTAAACCGCTGCAACAGCCGCCGCTTCTGTCGGAGTAAAGATACCGCCGTAGATACCACCTAAAATGATAACAATCAGCAACAAGCCCCAGCTCGCATCCTTCGCGGCTGCGAACATCTCACCCCAGCCCACAAATGGCTGTGCAGGAATTTTCTTAATACGTGCTGCAATGTAGATAGCTATCATCAACATCACACCCGCCAACAGGCCAGGAATAACGCCGCCTAAGAACATACGACCCACAGATACATCCGTCGCCGCAGCGTAAACTACCATAACGATAGATGGTGGAATCAAGATACCCAACGTACCCGCGTTACAGATAACCCCTGCCGCGAACTCTTTTGTGTAGCCGTTTTTGATCATGCCCGCGATAACAATACTACCGATTGCCACTACCGTTGCTGGAGACGACCCAGATAACGCTGCGAACATCATACACGCCACAACCGATGCCATTGCTAAACCGCCGCGGAACCAACCCACCATTGCAATAGCAAAACGGATAATACGTTTCGCCACGCCGCCAGTAGACATAAAGCTAGAGGCCAAGATAAAGAAAGGAATCGCTAAGAGTGTGTAGTGGCCTGCAAATGCATTAAACAGCGTTTGTGCAACGGATGCCAAAGAAGCATCTGAATGCATCAATAAGAATATGACGCTTGATAAACCGAGGGAAATCGCAATTGGCACACCGACCAACATGAAAGCAATTACCATTAAAAATAGAAATAACATTGCCATGATTAGTCTTCCTTACCGTTAGATTTTGTACCCGACTCATTCGCCTTGTTTGGCTTAGTCGAATCCAATACCGCTGTCGCGTCTTCATCAGAACCCGCTAAAACATCAGCTTTCAATGCATCCAGCTCTTCTTCAGCTTCATGGCCTGCAATCATGCGGTCAAGTTTGCCCGTCGCCACTTGATAAGCGATTTGGATGAATCGGAACGTCAGCATTGCCATACCAATCGGCAGTGCCATGTAAGGAATAAAACGTGGCAATTTCTCGTATCGCTCGCCTTCATTCAGCCAGTCGGCAAGAAACTGAAGCATCTCTGGCATTGGAATATCATCGGTTTCATACCAAGCGCGCTCAGTCGCGAACGGGTACCAGTAATTCCAAGAACCGATAAGAAGTAGGATTGAGAATGCTAGGCAACTTGCAACGGCGATTAACGCATACACTTTACGTAGCTTTTCTGGGGCAAGGTTAATGATCACATCAACGCCAATGTGGAAGTGCTTTTTGACGCCATAAGATGCGCCTACTAACACCATCCAAGCGAACATGAACACGGTCAGTTCCAGTGCCCATAAGATGTTGTCGTTGAATGCGTATCGAAACACCACATTGGCAAAAGTAAGTAGCGTCATTGCGCCAAGGAAAAATGCGATTAATGACTCTTCAATCACATCCGTAACTCTTCCGACTTTGGAAAAAAGAGAGGTTTCCAGTGCTGATTCGCTAGAATTTGGTTGTTCCATTTGAGGATTATCCATAATTGACTCCGCTTATAGTTATTTTAATAAGGAGTGGCGAAATGCACGCCACTCCTTTAGCGGTGTTATTGGTTTGAAGCTAACGCTGCATCGATAAGATCTGAACCGATGTCTTTTTCAAACTTCTTCCATACTGGTTGAAGCGCAGTTACCCATGCTTCACGCTGTTCAGGCGTAAGCGTACGAACCTCACCACCCGCTTCGATGATGTTGTTTTTGTTCGCTAGGTTAACTTTTGAAGATTCTGCGTTACGCGTCTCAGACACTTCTTGAACGATTGTGCCAAGTTGCGTACGTACATCTTCAGGTAGGTCTTTCCAGAAGTCGTTCGACGTTACTACCAGGTAATCAAGGATACCGTGGTTAGTTTCTGTCACGCCGTCTTGTACTTCAAAGAACTTCTTACCGTAGATGTTTGACCATGTGTTCTCTTGGCCATCGATAACCTTAGTTTGTAGGCCACCGTATACTTCTTTGAAAGACATCTTCTGTGGGTTAGCACCCAGTTGTTCAAACTGAGCAACCAATACGTCTGATGCTTGAACACGGAATTTCAAACCTTCCGCGTCTTCAGGATTGATAAGAGGTTTGTTTGCTGACATCTGTTTCATGCCATTGTGCCAAAACGCTAGTCCTTGAAGGCCACGACGCTTCATCGCGTTCTTCAACTTTTCGCCAGACTCTGAGTTTTGGAAACGGTCAACAGCTTCTACGTCTTCAAATAGGAAAGGAAGGTCAAAAATGCGGTATTTCTTAGTGAACTTCTCAAATTTAGACAGCGATGGTGCCGCCATTTGAACATCACCATTTAACAGGGCTTCCAGTACTTTATTATCATCGTAGAGTGTTGAGTTTGGGAAAACTTGCATACAAGCTTTGCCATTCATTTCCGTGTTTACTCGCTCTTCCAGTAAAGAAGCGGCAATGCCTTTCGGGTGCTTGTCGGTATTGGTTACATGACTGAATTTAATCACGATTTCACCTGGGTCACAGTTTGCAGCAGCATTAAAACTTGTGAGCGCCAGAGCAGATACAGACAGCAGGGTAAGAGGCTTAAACATTATTATTCTCCTTAGTAAACAAAGCAGCCCTTCAATGGGAACTGCGTGCTTTCACTAAGGCAATTAGCGCGCCACATTGACACAAGCCATTAACAACCCTTTAACCATAAGGCTTCATGATATCGGCCTGCAGTAGTCATCAACTCGCCGCAAAAATTAATGGGTGGAAAATGACACATAGAATATTTGTAAATGGGTGGGAGTTGACCAACACATCACTAATGAATGAGGTCTGACCAAAAGCTCGATAGTCGATGATGCCTTGAAGTAATTTCTACCTATCCTGTAGAGTGCTGCACAACTTAGTCAGATTTACTACAACGCTACTTAATAAGAGTTGATATCAATGAGCCAGATCTACCATCACCCAGTACAAATTTACTACGAAGATACCGATCACTCAGGTGTGGTTTATCACCCTAACTTTCTAAAGTACTTTGAGCGTGCACGCGAACATGTATTGGGTAGCGATAAACTGGCAACATTGTGGAATGAACATGGATTAGGTTTTGCGGTGTATAAAGCCAACATGACTTTCCAAGATGGGGTTGAATTCGCTGAGATCTGCGACATCCGAACCTCTTTTGAACTTGATGGCAAATACAAAACGCTATGGCGACAAGAAGTGTGGCGTAAAGATGCAACCAAACCTGCTGTGATTGGTGATATCGAAATGGTTTGCCTAGACAAAGACAAGCAACTGCAGCCCGTGCCTGCTGAAGTATTAAAAGCGATGCTTGGCGAAACGAACTAACTTCATCTCACCAAACTCGCTTAAAAGAGATGAGACGATGAAAAAGTTCTCATCTCTAATTGCATTAGAAGACTCACCCCACCAAGCGTAACCGCAAATCGATACTGCTCATCCAACTGCCCTAAGCAACATTGCCAATCTGTAGAACTCTCGGTTTGCTCAGTAACATCCAACCCAACTCCACTGTATATGCTGATTTCACCATGCAATCTAATTTCATCCGGCAAGTTTGGCTGAAAATCCGAAGCGTGAAGTGACAGTGTTTGCTCCGTCAGATTGGAGAAATCAAACGAAAAGCTTCGCAACGATGTGGCTAGCCCTTTGCCCGTCGCTTTGATATACGACTCCTTCAGCGCCCACAGATCGAAAAAGCGCTCTCTTTGTTCTTCTTTGTTGAGCTTAAGTAAATCCGTCAATTCCGTATCTGAAAAATAGTGCTTCATGATCGAGTCGATATTGGTCGAGCTTCTGGCATGTTCGATATCGACGCCTAATTGAAGTGACTTCCCTTCTCTCTGGCAAACTGCGATTAACAAATGTTCTTTGCTATGACTGATATTGAAATTCAGGCCGGTTTCTATTTGTTGTTTCTCAATTAATCTTGGCTTCCCTTTCTCACCATATTCAAAGCGCCACGCTTCAGGCATCAAATCAGAATAGCTAGACAGCACCTTTCTTAGGTAGTTTCGAACATACAAAGCTTGAGTCTGAGATGAGGGCATTCGATAGCGTTCAACTTTGGCTATCTCGTCGGTTGTCAGTCTCTTTTTGAGCTGAGATACAATGTCTGGCTGGTCATTCAAGTTACTCAGAGAACATAGCCACAAATCAACAACGGGAGTTTTCATTCAACTCGAACTCACTTCTATAAATCACTCTTCAAAACACGATTGGAACAACCCAATCGAACAAATTTAACTCACCTATGAATTAAGTGGAACCTAGAGAATACGGGAGGGAAACCCCCTTCATATGAGGACTTAAAACTAATTTTTCAAATAATAACAAATTAAAACACAGATCACACTTAGCCTTACACAATAGGCATCCATTAAATGTTACTTACAAAAATATGACATAGATCTCACCAAGTCAAAATATAGAGTAAAAACACTAAAAAACAAGTCATACCCATTAATTATCAATAAGTTAATTAAATTAAAAATACAAAAATCAAAACCATGCCAAATTCATCTGGTCTGAACAGATCGTAGTGGCCTCTGGGAGCATTGTATCGACCACTCACCTCGGGTAGCCTGCTCAACCATTAAACAAATTCACACGTTTTCTTTGCGGATACCGACTTGTCGTTTAGTCAGACTTTGAACAGGATTTTAATGGACATCGCCTCAACATTTGAATGCCACCGTCGCGCATGAAACACCTCCCCTACTCTCGTAAGTCAACGCACTTCGAAAAACTAATTTCTATCTGGTTGCCGCCACTCAGCAACCTGAATTTTCAGCTGCGCTTCCCTAAGTCTGTTTCAGATTTTCTTTCTATAGCTTTAAAAGCGCAGCCTCAAAACACGACATCACTTTCTGTGATTTCTAGTGGAGACTCATAATGAGCCAACCCGAGACAAATACACCGGAATCAGTCGACGATACTCGACTGAATAAACGCCTTAAAGATATGCCTGTCGCTATCGTTGGTATGGCGAGCATGTTTGCAAACTCTCGCTACCTGAATAAATTTTGGGATCTTATCAGCGAAAAGATCGATGCGATTACTGAAGTACCAGATACGCACTGGCGTCCAGAAGATTACTACGATTCAGATCGTACTACGCCAGACAAGTCTTACTGTAAGCGCGGTGGTTTCATCCCAGAAGTAGACTTCAACCCTATGGAGTTCGGTCTTCCGCCAAATATCCTAGAACTGACGGATACGTCACAGCTGCTTTCTTTGATCGTTGCAAAAGAAGTACTTGAAGATGCCAAGCTGCCTGAAGGCTACGATCGCGATAAGATCGGTATCACGCTCGGTGTTGGTGGTGGTCAAAAGATCGCTCAAAGCCTAAATGCTCGTCTTCAATACCCTGTTTTGAAAAAAGTCTTCAAGAGCAGTGGTATCAGCGACGACGACAGCGAAATGCTGATCAAAAAATTCCAAGACCAATACATCCACTGGGAAGAGAACTCATTCCCTGGTTCATTGGGTAACGTAATTTCAGGTCGTATTGCTAACCGCTTTGACCTTGGTGGCATCAACTGTGTAGTAGATGCAGCGTGTGCAGGCTCTCTAGCCGCTATGCGCATGGCTCTAAGTGAGCTGGTTGAAGGCCGCAGTGAAATGATGATCACAGGTGGTGTGTGTACTGATAACTCGCCAACCATGTACATGAGCTTCTCGAAAACACCTGCATTCACCACCAATGAAACCATTCAACCTTTCGACATCGACTCAAAAGGCATGATGATTGGTGAAGGTATCGGTATGGTTGCTCTGAAGCGCCTTGAAGATGCAGAGCGCGACGGCGACAGAATTTACTCAGTGATTAAAGGTGTGGGTTCTTCTTCGGATGGTAAGTTCAAGAGTATTTACGCACCTCGCCCTGAAGGACAAGCAAAAGCACTAAAACGTGCTTACGATGATGCTGGTTTCGCACCGCACACACTTGGCCTGCTAGAGGCGCACGGCACAGGTACTGCAGCAGGTGATGTTGCTGAATTTGGTGGCTTAAACTCGGTATTCAGTGAGAACAATGAAGAGAAGCAACACATTGCGTTAGGCTCTGTGAAATCTCAAATTGGTCACACTAAATCAACTGCGGGTACTGCAGGTTTAATCAAAGCTGCATTAGCACTGCACCACAAAGTACTGCCGCCAACGATTAACGTATCAGCTCCGAATCCTAAGCTGGATATTGAGAACTCACCGTTCTACCTAAACACACAAACGCGTCCTTGGATGAAACGTGTCGACGGCACACCACGCCGTGCAGGTATCAGCTCATTCGGTTTTGGTGGCACTAACTTCCACGTGGTATTGGAAGAGTACACACCAGAACACGCTCGCGGTGACAAATACCGTCAGCGCCAAGTACCGCAAACTCTGTTATTCAGCGCGGAATCTCGTCAAGCACTGATCAATGAGCTCAAGCAGGTTTCAACTCAAGCTGCAGATGCGGCATTCAAACTAGAAGCGCTTGCTGAGCAGCACGCTCTAGGCGAAGTAGACGCTAAGCACGCTCGTCTTGGTTTAGTTGTCACTGACCAATCAGACCTTCAAGCGCAACTGACTCAAGCGGTTTCTATGCTTGAGAGCCAAACCAAAGCACATTGGCAGATGCCAAACGGTACTAGCTACCGTGAGTCGGCACTGATTGCTGAAAATGGTGCAGGTAAAGTGGCAGCGCTATTTGCAGGTCAAGGTTCGCAATACCTAAACATGGGTCGCGAGCTTGCATGTCACTACCCTGAGATGCGTCAACAGCTTGCTCAAGCGGATCAAGTATTTGGTCAGCACAAGAAAACGGCTCTGTCGCAAATTCTGTTCCCAATTCCAACCTTCACACCAGAAGCAACCAAAGCTCAAGAAGCTGTGCTAACCAACACGGCCAATGCGCAAAGTGCGATTGGTACTGTGTCTATGGGTCAGTTCGACATCATGACTCAAGCTGGCTTCAAAGCAGACATGGTCGCAGGCCACAGCTTTGGTGAGCTAAGCGCACTATGTGCATCGGGTGTTATCTCGCAAGACGATTACTACCAGCTAGCTTTCGCTCGTGGCGACGCGATGGCGGCGACACCAGAACAAGGAGACAGCGGTACTATGTTTGCGGTCATCCTAGACGCAGACAAGCTTCCAGCCGTTGAAAGCTGCATCAGCCAATTCGAAGGCGTAAGCATTGCCAACTACAACGCTCCGACTCAATTGGTTATTGCAGGTCCAACTGCGACGGTCCAACAAGCAGCACAAGCGATAACTGAACAAGGCTTCAAAGCGATTGCTCTGCCAGTGTCTGGTGCTTTCCACACACCACTTGTTGCTCACGCTCAAAAACCATTTGCTGCTGCAATTGATAAAGCTTCATTCAGTGCTCCAACGCTGCCGCTTTACTCAAACGCAACGGGCAAACTGCACAGCAAAGACGCTAAAGCGATCAAGAAGGCGTTCAAACAACACATGCTGCAATCGGTTCGTTTCAGTGAGCAAATTGAAGCTATGTATGAAGCAGGCGCGCGTGTATTCGTTGAGTTCGGTCCGAAGAACATTCTTCAAAAGCTGGTTGAGAAAACATTGGCTGATAAGAACGAAGAGCTTTACGCAATCAGCATCAACCCAAGCCCTAAAGGCGACAGTGACCAACAGCTTCGTTTAGCTGCAGTTCAACTGTGCGTAGCAGGTGTTTCATTAGACAACATTGACCCTTACCAAGCTGACATTGCTGAACCTGCAAAGGCATCACCAATGAACATCAAGCTGAATGCAACCAACTACATCAGCCCTGCTACTCGTAAGAAAATGGATCAATCATTGGCTTCGGGCAACGTCACCGAAAAGACTGAGATTGTTGAAGTGAAAGTTGAAGTCGAGAAAATCGTGGAAAAAGAAGTGATTAAAACAGAAATCGTTGAAGTACCTGTAGCTGCTCCTCAAGCTTCAAATGTACAACAGACAGTTGCTCCAGCACCAAGTGCACAAGTAGTAACAGCAGCTCAGAAGCCTCAAGTGGCGCAACCTGCACCAGCGACTATTCAGCCAGCAGCTCAAGTAACAGTTGATGAATCTTCACTGCAATCGTTCTTCAATGCTCAACAACAAGCAGCAGAAGTACATCAGCAATTCTTGGCGATTCCTCAGCAATACGGTGACACATTCAACACCTTAATGTCTGAGCAAGCGAAAATGGCAACGGCAGGCGTAGCAATTCCTGAGAACCTACAGCGTTCTATGGAAATGTTCCACCAACACCAAGCTGAAACGCTAAAAGCTCACGCTCATTACCTAGAAATGCAAGCGCACAGCAACAACTCAGCACTTAATATGCTGACGCAAGGTTCAGTACAAACGGCACAACCAACCTTCGTTGCGCCAGTAAATGCTCAACCAGCGATTCAAGCTCCAACTACTCAAACTACTCCAGCAGCTATCGTCCAACAGCCGGTAGCTCAAATACAGACTGCTCCTGTACAAGCTCAGCCTGTTCAAGCTGCGCCGGTTCAAAATACAACAACTCAGAAAGCTCCAGTACAGAAAACCGCTCCTGCTCCACAAGTAGCGGCTCAAGCGGCAGCGCCTGTTGCAGCTCAACCTGTGCCAGTTAAAGCGCAACCGGCTCCTGTGGCTGCACCAGTAGCAGTACAATCAGCAGATGCTGAAAAAGTGATGCTAGAAGTGGTCGCTGAGAAAACGGGTTACCCAACGGAAATGCTTGATCTAGAAATGGACATGGAAGCAGACCTTGGTATCGACTCAATCAAGCGCGTAGAGATCCTTGGTACCGTTCAAGACGAAATGCCGAACCTACCAGAGCTAAACCCTGAAGATTTAGCTGAGTGTCGTACTCTTGGTGAAATCGTTACCTACATGAACAGCAAGATGCCAGCATCAGCGCCTGTGGCAGCACAGCCAAGCGCAGCCGCTCCTGTTCAAGCCGCTAACGGTCTTGATGCGAAAGTCGTTCAACAAACCATGCTAGAAGTGGTTGCTGAGAAGACAGGTTACCCAACGGAAATGCTTGATCTAGAAATGGATATGGAAGCAGACCTTGGTATCGATTCAATCAAGCGTGTTGAGATTCTTGGTACGGTTCAAGATGAACTGCCTACTCTTCCAGAGCTAAACCCTGAAGACTTAGCTGAGTGTCGCACTCTTGGCGAAATCGTTGCCTACATGAACAGCAAGCTTCCAGCTTCAGCTCCTGTAGTCGCTCAAACTGCAGCAACTTCAGTTCAAGCAGTTAGCGGACTAGATGCGGCTGTCGTTCAAAAAACCATGTTAGAAGTAGTCGCAGAGAAAACGGGCTACCCGACTGAAATGCTAGACCTAGCAATGGACATGGAAGCTGACCTTGGTATCGATTCAATCAAGCGTGTTGAAATCCTAGGTACGGTTCAAGACGAGCTACCGACTCTTCCAGAGCTAAACCCTGAAGACTTAGCTGAATGTCGCACTCTAGGCGAAATTGTTGACTACATGAACAGTAAGCTTCCAGCTTCTGCTCCAGTAACAGCTCAAGCATCTGCACCAGCGCAAGCAGTATCAAACGGTTTAAACGCAGAACAAGTTCAAAGCACAATGCTGAGCGTAGTGGCTGATAAAACGGGCTACCCAACAGAAATGCTCGACCTAGCAATGGACATGGAAGCAGACCTTGGCATCGACTCAATCAAACGTGTTGAGATCCTTGGAACAGTTCAAGACCAACTACCAACATTGCCAGAGCTGAACCCTGAAGATCTAGCTGAGTGTCGTACTCTGGGGGAAATCGTTGACTACATGAACAGCAAGCTAGGCGCTACTGCTACTACGAGTACAGAAGTCGCTGCAGCAACTGTAGAAAGCGCGAGCAACGACCTAAATCCTGCTCATGTTCAATCAACAATGATGGAAGTGGTTGCCGATAAAACTGGCTACCCAGCAGAAATGCTCGACCTAGCGATGGACATGGAAGCAGACCTTGGTATCGACTCTATCAAACGCGTTGAGATCCTAGGTACAGTTCAAGACCAGCTACCAACGCTACCAGAACTAAACCCTGAAGACCTAGCTGAGTGTCGTACGCTTGGTGAAATCGTTACTTACATGCAAAGCAAGCTATCCGCTGCTGCACCCGTAGCGACTCCAAAAGCTGAATCAGTAACGCCTATCTCAGAAACAGCGAAAGCTGAACTTCCTCCACACAATGAGGTAGCGCTAAAAAAGCTACCAGCGGCAGATAAACTCGTCGATTGTTTCTCAAAAGACGCTTGCGTCGTGATCACAGATGATGGTCACAACGCTGGTGTTCTAGCAGAAAAGTTGACCGCTAACGGCATTCAAGTTGCCGTAGTGCGTAGTGCCCTTTCTGCCGCGTCACCTTTAAACAGTGAAATCGCAAGCTACACACTCAACAGCGTCGATGATGGGGGTGTGACTGCAGTTATTAACGACATCGAAGCAGACCTTAAAACGTCGAACAAAGTGATTGCTGGCTTCATTCACCTACAAGCTATCGTTGATACTAAGCAAAGCAACGAGCAAGCGGTTAACTTGAATGCAGACTCAAGAGCTTCACTAACCACAGCGTTCTTATTCGCGAAGCACCTAAATGGTCAGCTGAATACCGTTTCTGGTCGCAGCGTGTTCTTCACACTAAGCCGTATCGATGGTGGCTTTGGTTACCTAGATACTAAGCAATTAGCGAACGCAGAACTTAACCAAGCCGCGCTGTCTGGTCTCACTAAGACACTGAGCCATGAATGGTCAAACGTGTTCTGCCGTGCATTGGATGCTGATGCTTCTATTGATGCTCGTCACCTAGCTGAAGCTATCACAGGCGAACTGTTCGATATCGATACCAACACGGTTGAAATCGGTCTTAGCCATGCGGAAAACGGTGAATCTGGTCGTGCAACATTGATTGCGGCAACACCGGGTGCTGCACAAACGAAGAACACAGGCGCTCAACTCACCAAGAGCGACAAAGTTCTCGTAACTGGTGGCGCTAAAGGCGTGACGTTTGAATGTGCACTGACGCTTGCTAAGCAATGCAAATCTCACTTCATTCTTGCAGGTCGTAGTAAGCATATTACTTCAGCTGGGCTACCTCAGTGGGCACAAGGCAAACAAGAGAAAGAGCTAAAACCAGCGGCTATTGCTCACCTACAAGCAACCGGTGACAAACCAACGCCAAAGAAAGTTGATGCCTTACTAAAACCAGTATTGAGCAGCCTTGAAATCAACTCAGCACTTGCCGCTTTCAACGAGATTGGCGCGAGCGCTGAGTACCTAAGCCTAGATGTGTCGAACCATGAGTCTGTAGCGAAAACACTGGCGAACTTCGACGGCATCACGGGTCTTATCCACGGTGCAGGTGTACTGGCTGACAAACACATTCAAGACAAAACACTTGATGAGCTGAACATGGTTTACGGCACGAAAGTGGGCGGGCTAGAAGCGGTTCTTGGTGGTCTTGATAGCAGCAAGCTAAAACTGATTGCGATGTTCTCTTCGGCGGCGGGTTTCTACGGAAACACTGGCCAAAGTGATTACTCGATGTCTAACGAGATCCTAAACAAAGCGGCTCTACAACTATCTGCGCGTAACCCTCAAGCGAAAGTGATGAGCTTCAACTGGGGACCGTGGGACGGTGGCATGGTCAACGCAGCACTGAAACGTATGTTCACAGAGCGCGGCGTGTACGTAATTCCTCTTCAGGCAGGTGCAGAGCTGTTTAGTTCTCAACTACTGAACGAAACTGGCATTCAACTGCTGGTTGGTACGAGCATGCAAGGTTCTGACAACAAGGAAGCTGCTGTAAAAAAGCTTAATGCGGAGTCTGTGCATCTTGCAAAGAGTCCGCTGAATACAAGCATCACTGTGACACGTCGTCTTGATCCTAAGGCTTTGCCTTTCATTCAAGATCACTGCATTGCCGGTAACCCAGTGTTACCGACAGTGTGTGCTATCCAATGGATGCGTGAAGTGGCAGAGCAACTGTTAGGGGTGAACGTTAGCGTTCACAACTACAAACTGCTTAAGGGTGTGATTTTTGATACTGATGAAGTGCAAGAGCTAAAACTGGTTCTTTCTTCTGATGCTAAATCAAAAGAGCAGCTAAAAGCAGTGATCAGTTGCCAAGGGCGACCACAGTATCAAGCTCAGTTGCAAGTTGCCTCTGTGCAAGTGTCTGAAGATGTTCAACAAGCGTCAGTAAAGCGCTTTGAGGCCAACACTTCAGCACCTGTAACAACGGCACAAGCTCTATACAGTGATGGCACTCTGTTTCACGGACCAAGACTGCAAGGTATTACCTCAGTCGAACGCTTTGACGACTTAGGTTTATTGGCTCAATGCCAGTTGCCTCAGATTGAAAACAGCGACTGTGGAGCATTTATTCCTAAGCAAGGCTTTGGCGATAGCCAGCCATTTGCCGAAGATTATCTGTTGCAAGCCATGTTGGTATGGGCTCGATTGAAATACGGCGCGGCAAGTTTACCGTCTGCAATCGGTGAGTTTGTTTGCTACGCACCGATGCGCAATGGTGACCAAGGTTTGCTAGAGCTGAGCGTGATAAAAAGCACGGCTCGTTCGCTGCAAGCTGATATCTCGCTTTACCACCAAGATGGTCGTTTAAGTGCGGTAATGAAAGGTGCAAAAGTCACCATCAGCAAGAGCTTAAACGACGCATTTTTGCCGAAGTCTAGCTCAGCAGTATCGAAGAAAGAGGCGACTAAGAACGCAGAAAAGGAGCAATTGTCATAGTGACTGTTCCTACTAATAAAGCGATGCCATTGCGCATCGCTCTTTTAGCTCAGCCAGCAAACGCGGCTGAGCTTTCTGCCGACTTATCACCTTCGCTTCCAGAGATTGTTAATGTTGTGGTTGATGGCAATTTTAATCAAGCACTTGCTCACGCCATCGAGACAGTCAATCAAGGTAATGTTGTTAAGCTTTGTTTGGATTCTCATTCTCCATCATTGTTGATGTTGAACGCGCTGACCGCTGCTCAAAACAAGATTCATCCACACGCTTATCTAGCGGGTTTTGTAGATACAGCTACCGGAGATAGCATTCAGCTAGCTCTGGATATTGCGCGCCGCCCTGCGACAGATTTAAGCCATCAACAACAATATTCTGCACTCTCTGCTTCACAGCAGTTTGATGAATTGTTGAATATGGTTAATGCGATATCGAGCCGTTCATTGCCGAGCTATTCATTACCGAGCCACTATTGGTTCACTGAGCCGAACAAAGCACGTGTTGCTGCGTTAACTTTCAGTGACGATAGCCAAAAAGCCACCAGCCTGATATTGACTCAAGCGACCGGTTTGCAAGAACCAAAACCCTTGCTATCAAGCGAGCGTTTGATGTTTGTGGTTTCAGGCAACGAACAAGCCGAGTTGGTTTCTCAGTTAATCTCGTTAAAAGAAGAGCTTAAATGCGTTAACGAAGCGGCAGACAGCAAACCTGCTATCGCCACCTTGATGCATTCAAACCTAAGCCACTTCCAAAACGCTCAACACAATGCTGATCTTGGCGCGAACATCGTGATTCAAGCGGCTTCAATTGATGCTGCACTACAAGAGATCACAGCGCTAGAAAATGCGTTGCCAAAAGTAATGGCAGACAATAGCCACTACAAAACGCCTGCGGGCAGTTGTTTCTCTCCGATGCCTCAAAGCAAAGGTGGTGTTGCATTTGTTTACCCTGGTGTTGGCACGGTTTATCCCGGTATGTTGCGCGAATTTCACCACCATTTCCCACAGTTATTTGCCCGCTTAGAGCGCGAAGGTAACTTGAAAGAGATGCTGCAGGCTGACAAAACCTACGCTGAAGACTCGCAAGAAATGTCGCTCAGTGAATTGGCCATTGCAGGTGTGGGCAGTAGTTATCTATTAACACAACTGCTGTGTGATGAATTCAAAGTGCAGCCAGATTTCGCCTTGGGCTATTCCAAGGGTGAAGCCTCCATGTGGGCCAGCTTAAATGTTTGGAAAAAACCACATGCGCTGATTGAGATGACTCAAACCAGTCCTATCTTCACCACGGCTATTTCTGGTGAACTCACAGTAGTGCGTCAAGATTGGCAGTTGAACGACGACGAAAGCATCCAATGGAACAGCTTTGTGGTTCGCAGTGATGCACAAGCGATTGAAGCTCTGTTACCAGAGTTCCCACGCGCTTATCTCGCTATCATCCAAGGTGATACTTGCGTTCTAGCAGGTTGTGAAAGCACCTGTCGTGCTCTGCTCAAGAAACTGGGTAAACGTGGCATTGCCGCGAACCGTGTTACCGCAATGCACACCACACCAGCGCTAAGTCAGCATAGCCAAGTGCAGGAGTTTTACACTCAACCCCTGTTCGACGAGTTGCCAAAGCATATCCGCTTTATCAGCGCAGCAGGTCTACCGACTGGCGAACCAATCAATATAGACAGCGACAGCATCGCCCTTTCGATTGCCGACACCTTCTGTTCAACGCTGGATTTCACCGCGTTGATCCAGAGTGCGCGTCAACAAGGTGCTCGTCTGTTTGTCGAAGTAGGTGCCGATCGTCAAACCAGCACATTGATCGACAAGATCAATCGTAGCGACAACGTAGCTGACCAATACTGCACAATCGCTTCCAATGCCAAAGGCGGTGACGATGTTGTCACGCTCATCAAATGCATTGGTCAGCTCATTACTCATCAAATTCCACTGTCTGTCGAGCCACTAATTCAAGGGCTAGAACAACAGATCACCACCGCTAAGCAATTACGTGGGGTGTCTCAAGGCAGCGCAGTGAATCATCAAGGAGAGCTAGTATGAGTTCTCAATCGAATCAGGCTCTGAATAAGCAGCAAGTGAAGTGCAATAAGATCGCGATTGTTGGTATTGCTAACCAATACCCAGAAGCGGATACGCCAAAAGACTTTTGGCAAAACTTGCTGGATAAAAAAGATTCTCGAACCACATTAAACGCTGAAAAGTTAGGTGCTAAACCTGAAAGCTATCAGGGTGTGCAAGGTGAGTCAGACCGCTTTTACTGTGATAAAGGTGGCTACATCGAAAACTTCAATTTCGATGGCAATGGCTACCGCTTAACAGCCGAGTCGTTCAACGGTGTTGACCAAAGTTTCCTATGGGCTTTGGATACCAGTCGTAAGGCGTTAGTCGACGCTGGCATTGATCTGAATGCCGATATTTTAGAGCGCACAGGCGTGATCATGGGGGCCCTTTCGTTCCCAACGACACGCTCAAACGACCTGTTTCTGCCGATGTATCACTCGGTGGTCGAGAAAGCACTGCAAGCTAAATTGGCTAATGACCAATTTTCACTGCTACCAACCAATGAAACCGCGCAAAACCTCAATCCTATCAATGGTGCTGCAGCACATAACGCCTCTAAGTTAGTGGCTGATGCATTGGGTTTAGGCAACGTGCAACTTAGCCTAGACGCGGCATGTGCAAGCTCAGTGTATTCATTGAAGTTAGCGTGTGATTACTTGAACACAGGCAAAGCCGACATGATGTTGGCAGGTGCGGTATCCGGTGCTGACCCATTCTTTATCAACATGGGTTTTTCCATCTTCCACGCCTACCCTGACCACGGTGTGTCGGTTCCGTTTGATAGCAACAGTAAAGGTCTGTTTGCTGGCGAAGGTGCGGGGGTTTTAGTCCTAAAACGCTTAGCTGATGCAGAGCGTGATGGCGATAATATTTACGCAGTTGTCAGCGGTATTGGCTTGTCGAACGATGGCCGTGGCCAGTTCGTATTAAGCCCAAATAGCAAAGGACAAGTCCAAGCCTTTGAACGCGCTTACGAGGCTTCGAACTTATCACCAGACAGCATCGAAGTGATTGAGTGTCACGCAACCGGCACACCATTAGGTGACAAGGTTGAGTTAACCTCAATGGAGCGTTTCTTTGCTGACAAATTGAATGGTTCTAACCCGCCATTAATTGGCTCTGCGAAGTCCAACCTCGGTCACTTGCTGACTGCGGCAGGTATGCCAGGGATCATGAAGATGATCTTCGCGATGAAAGAAGGTGTGCTTCCGCCAAGTATTAACTTGGATAAGCCACTATCGTCGCCGGAAGGTTTATTTGGCTCACAGACTCTGCCAACACAGGTTCAACCTTGGCCAAGTAAAGCGGGCAACCCAGAGCGCTGCGCAGGTGTTTCTGTATTTGGTTTCGGTGGTTGTAACGCTCACTTACTGCTTGAAGCATATTCAGACAAAAGTCATGCAAATCAGACTCTAGAGTTCGCTTCTCCAAGTCTACAATCGCCTAATTTGAGCATTACTGGCCTAGCGTCTCACTTCGGTTCTCTGCAAAGTATCAACGCGCTAAGCACTGTGATTGAAACCAACAACGATGCTTTTATTGCTTTGCCTAATAAGCGCTGGAAAGGTTTAGACCAACATCCAGAACTACTGAATCAGTTTGGTTTACACGGCATTCCAAACGGGGCTTACATCGATCAATTCGATCTCGATTTCCTACGCTTCAAAGTGCCGCCTAATGAAGATGACCGTTTGATCTCTCAGCAGTTACTACTGATGAAAGTTGCAGACGAAGCCATTAAAGATGCCAAGCTTGTGGCAGGCCAAAAGGTCGCAGTACTGGTCGCTATGGAAACAGAGCTTGAGATGCATCAATTCCGTGGACGTGTAAACCTGCATAGCCAACTGGCTGACAGCTTTGCCAACATGGGTATTGAGCTAACACAAGACGAATACCAATCGCTAGAAACCATCGCAATGGACAGTGTGATGGACGCAGCTAAGCTGAACCAATACACCAGTTTCATCGGCAATATCATGGCTTCGCGTATCTCTTCATTGTGGGACTTTAACGGCCCTGCCTTTACGATTTCAGCCGCTGAACAGTCAGTTGCTCGTTGTATCGATGTAGCACAAAACCTCATGTCGCAAGAGTCGATGGACGCAGTCGTGATTGCAGCCGTTGACCTTAGTGGCAGTGCAGAACATGTGATTCTGAAGAACAGCGTGAGCCCAGTGTCACTTGCTCCAAAATTCGGACAACCGCAAGACGGCTGTTGGAATGTGGGCGAAGGCGCAGGTGCAATTGTTCTTGTTGAAGAGAGTCGAGTGGTGAGCAACCAAGATACGGCTTACGGCAGCATCAACGCATTGGCTTTTGGTTCAAGCGAGAATAACAACGCCGTTGTTGATGAGTTACTGACTCAAGTTGGTATCAGCTCGAACGATGTTTCTCTGCTTGAGCTTAACCATGCACCAGAGTCTTCATCATATCAGTCTTCATCTCTAAGTTTAGGGAACACAAAGACGACTCAAGCGAGTCAACGTGTTGGTCATTGCTCTGCAGCTTCTGGTATGGCAAGCCTGCTACACGGTCTGCTCAACCTGAACCTTGCACCTCTTAATCCAAATATCAATTCTAAGAGTGCGATTGTCGCCAACATCAGCGAAGGACAATGTTCACAGCTGCTACTAAGCCAATCGAGTGTTGAATCTCAATCACTTTCTGTTCGTTTAAGCAATGAACTGGCGAGCAATGCTAAACGTCAATTGGTTAAACAAGTGACTCTTGGTGGTCGCGATATCTATCAACATATTGCCCAAACCCCAGTAACCAACTTGGCAACGATTCAACAGAAAGCTTCTGGTAAACAAGCAGCAAGAGTGGCGTCGATTCCAACGACAGCAAGCATTCAAGCAGCCCTTGCGCAAAAAGAGTTAGAGAAGAATGCATTAGCGCAGAACGCGGTAGAGCCAGTCATCGAAACTCCTACATCAGTATCCCCTACTCTGGCGCCAACTCGCCACAGTCAGCTAACAGGTAACCACAGCAATATGACTCATGTCCTATCCGCTAAAAATGGCGAATCGAATATCGACGCTAATACGGATGCAGCATTACAGCCGTCTGTAACACCACACAACCAAGCTTTTGCTCAAAACCAGCAAGCGGCGCAGCAAGTACACAAAGCATTCCTGCACACTCGTGCCCAAGGCATGCAAATGGCTGATGCGCTATTAAAAGCACAGCTAAACGCAATTACGTCTGGTTTAGATAGCTCAACCGAAACACCAGCTCAGCCTGTTCAAGCTCAACCAGCTCAGGTTCAGTCAACGCCAGTCAACGTACTTGCGACACCAGCACCAGTGAAACCGATCCGTAAACCATGTATCTGGGATTACGATGATCTGGTTGAATACGCGGAAGGTGATATTGCGAATGTATTTGGCCCTGATTACGCGATCATCGATAGCTACTCGCGCCGCGTTCGCTTACCAACCACTGACTACCTATTGGTATCTCGTGTCACTAAGCTCAACGCGACCGTTAACGAGTACAAGCCAAGCACAATGACTACCGAATACGACATCCCAGTTGATGCACCGTATCTTGTTGATGGTCAGATCCCTTGGGCAGTGGCAGTTGAATCTGGTCAGTGTGACCTAATGCTGATCAGCTACTTAGGTATCGATTTTGAAAACAAAGGTGAGCGTGTTTATCGCCTGCTTGATTGTACGCTGACCTTCCTTGGCGACTTGCCTCGTGGTGGCGATACGCTGCGTTACGATATCTCAATCAACAACTTTGCTCGCAATGGCGACACGTTGCTGTTCTTCTTCTCGTACGAATGTTTCGTTGGCGACAAGATGATCCTGAAAATGGATAACGGCTGTGCGGGCTTCTTCACTGATGAAGAGCTAGCAGATGGCAAAGGTGTGATACACACTGAAGATGAAATCAAGGCTCGTAAGCTTGCAACTAAACAACGCTTCGACCCTATGTTGCACTGCCCTAAAACGCAGTTTAACCACCAAGAATTGCGTCATCTACTGACTGCCAACATTGCAGAATGTTTTGGTCCAACTCACCAATCCAACAGCCACCAGCCTTCTTTATGCTTCAGCTCAGAGAAGTTCATGATGATCGAAAAGGTTAGCCGTGTTGAACCACAAGGTGGCACATGGGGACTTGGTCTCATTGAAGGTCACAAACAGTTAGAGCCTGAACACTGGTACTTCCCTTGTCACTTCAAAGATGACTCAGTAATGGCTGGTTCTTTGATGGCAGAGGGTTGTGGTCAACTGCTGCAATTCTTCATGATGCACCTTGGCATGCATACGCTTGTTCAAAATGGTCGTTTCCAACCGCTTGAAAATGCCCCTCAACAAGTACGTTGCCGTGGTCAAGTTCTACCACAATCGGCAGAACTGACTTACCGCATGGAAGTGACTGAGATTGGTCTAAGCCCTCGCCCATACGCGAAAGCTAACATCGATATTTTGCTGAACGGTAAAGTGATTGTTGATTTCCAAAACTTAGGTGTGATGATCAAAGAAGACGACGAATGTACTCGTTACCTACCTTCTTTAGAAACATCTGTCGCGACCCCTGTTATCGAAAACTTGGGCCATACGCCAGCAGTGAACCAACAAGCTTCAGCCAATGCGCCATTGATGGCTCAAATTGAAGACCTAGAAACTGCACCAAACAAAGGTGTGGTTCCTCTTCAACACGTTGAAGCGCCGGTGACGCCTGATTACCCGAACCGCACACCCGATACGGTACCATTCACGCCTTATCACATGTTCGAATTCGCGACTGGCGATATCGAGAAATGTTTCGGTCCTGATTTCTCTATCTACCGTGGGATGATTCCACCACGTACTCCGTGTGGCGACCTACAGCTAACCACTCGTGTCGTTGAAATCGACGGCAAGCGTGGCGACTTCAAGAAGCCTTCATCATGTATCGCTGAATACGAAGTGCCAGAAAATGCATGGTACTTTGATGAAAACAGCCACCACACCTTAATGCCTTACTCGGTGTTGATGGAGATTTCACTGCAGCCAAACGGCTTCATCTCAGGCTACATGGGCACAACACTTGGCTTCCCAGGTGAAGAACTGTTTTTCCGTAACCTAGACGGCAGCGGAAAAATGTTGCGTAACGTCGACTTACGCGGCAAAACGATCACCAACGATTCTCGTCTGCTTTCAACAGTAATGATGGGCACCAACATCGTTCAGAGCTTCAGCTTCGAACTGAGCACTGACGGCGTGCCGTTCTACCAAGGTACCGCGGTATTTGGTTACTTCAAAGGCGCAGCACTGAAAGATCAACTTGGTTTGGACAACGGTAAAGTAACTCACCCTTGGCATGTTGATAACAACCGCACGCCGGATGTAAACATCAACCTACTAGACAAATCGACGCGTTACTTCAATGCACCCGTTTCAGCTACTGGTGAAGTGCAAGAGCATTACCAACTGGCTGGCGGTCGTTTGAACTTTATCGATACGGTGCAGATCACCAGTGATGGTGGTAAAGACGGTCTGGGTTACCTATACGCTGAGCGTACGATTGACCCAAGCGATTGGTTCTTCCAGTTCCACTTCCATCAAGATCCGGTAATGCCAGGCTCTCTAGGTGTCGAAGCGATCATCGAGCTAATGCAAACCTATGCACTAAACAAAGATCTTGGTGCTGGCTTCCGCAATCCGAAGTTTGGTCAAATCCAATCTGAAGTGAAGTGGAAATACCGTGGTCAGATTAACCCTCTAAACAAACAGATGTCTCTGGATGTACATATCACTGCGATTAAAGACGAAGACGGTAAACGTATCATCGTTGGCGACGCAAACCTGAGTAAAGATGGTCTGCGTATTTACGAAGTGAAAGACATCGCAATTTGTATCGAAGAAGCATAAGCCTGACACGGGACTAGGAAAGAAATAATTATGACAACTCAAACTACAATCAATAACGAAAAGCTATCTCCGTGGCCTTGGCAGATCGAAGAGAGCACAACTCGCTTTGATAACGCGGCAATGTCGACAATATTAAAAGACTTAAGCCTTGCTTGTTACGTCGTGAACCACCCAGAAAAAGGTTTAGGCGTTAGCCAACAAGCAGAGATTGCATCGGGTGATTCAGCAAGCTCAGCAAACAACCAACCTGTTAGCGCATTTGCTCCCGCTCTTGGCACACAAAGCCTAGGCGACGAAGATTTTCGTCGCTGTCACGGCGTGAAATACGCTTACTATGCGGGCGCAATGGCAAACGGCATTTCATCTGAAGAGTTGGTGATTGCGCTTGGCCAAGCTGGCATTCTTTGTTCATTTGGCGCGGCGGGCTTAATCCCGTCTCGCGTTGAGCAAGCGATCAACCGTATTCAAGCAGCACTGCCAAACGGCCCTTATGCGTTTAACCTGATTCACAGCCCAAGCGAACCCGCACTAGAGCGCGGCAGTGTAGAGCTGTTTTTGAAGCACAAAGTGAAAACCGTTGAGGCTTCAGCCTTCTTAGGTTTAACACCGCAAATCGTTCACTACCGTGCAGCTGGCCTTAGCCGCGATCCACAAGGTGAGATTCAGATTAGTAACAAGGTTATTGCTAAGGTAAGCCGTACTGAAGTTGCAAGTAAGTTCATGCAACCTGCTCCGGTGAAAATGCTGCAAGCTTTGGTTGATGAAGGTCGAATCACAGCAGAACAAATGGAGCTAGCACAGCTGGTTCCTATGGCTGATGACATTACTGCAGAAGCCGATTCTGGTGGTCACACCGACAATCGTCCACTGGTTACCCTACTACCAACGATTCTTGCACTGAAAGAGCAAATCCAAGCACAGTACCAGTTCAAAACACCGCTGCGTGTTGGCTGTGGTGGTGGCGTAGGCACGCCTGACGCTGCTCTAGCGACGTTTAACATGGGTGCTGCTTACATCGTTACTGGTTCAATCAACCAAGCGTGTGTTGAGGCTGGCGCGAGCGAACACACACGTAAGCTGCTTTCGACAACTGAAATGGCTGACGTGACTATGGCTCCGGCAGCAGACATGTTCGAAATGGGCGTGAAACTGCAAGTAGTTAAGCGCGGCACTTTATTCCCAATGCGTGCGAACAAGTTGTATGAACTTTACACTCGCTACGACTCAATTGAAGCGATTCCTGTAGAAGAGCGTCTGAAACTTGAGAAGCAAGTATTCCGTTCAACACTGGATGACATTTGGGCAGGGACTGTGGCGCACTTTAACGAGCGTGACCCTAAACAGATCGAACGCGCTGAAGGCAATCCGAAGCGTAAGATGGCGTTGATTTTCCGCTGGTACTTGGGTCTTTCGAGCCGTTGGTCAAACACCGGCGAACAAGGTCGTGAAATGGATTACCAAGTATGGGCAGGCCCTGCACTTGGCGCATTCAACGCATGGGCGAAAGACAGCTACCTAGATGATTACCAGCAGCGTAATGCAGTCGACCTAGCAAAACACCTAATGCACGGCGCAGCCTACTTGGCTCGTGTTAACCTGCTGACTTCGCAAGGTATCAAGCTTGATCCGGAACTAGCACGCTGGAAGCCGACGCAAAGAATGGCCTAGGCATTTCAATACAGCGGTTAATTAAGCTCAACGAATAAAAAAAGCGACCTTAACGGGTCGCTTTTCTTTGGGTTATTCTTCTTAAACTAGCTAAGAGATTAAGATTTCTGCATACGCTTTTTCAGTCGAGCTAAGTCAATTTCACTAGAGCGAACGGTCAACTTAATACACTCGTAATCGTACTCTTCTTTAACCACACTCATGTTTGAGCGAATCTCACCGATGATGCCTTGGCCAGAATAAGGGATAGTGATCTCTTCTTCGATCATGCCTTCTTCAGCAACACCAACGATGTACTTGTGTAGCTTCGTGATATCTAGAGGATCACGAGTCGACGTTAGCATCGCATCTGGGAATTCTTCGATCAATTCTAATTGCTGTTCTTCAGTCAACCTATCGCACTTATTCAGCACTAATAGTTTTTCGCTGCCTTCAACACCTACTTGAGCTAATACGTCGTGTACCACATCAAGTTGTGCGCGGAATGAAACGTCAGAAGCATCAACGACATAAAGCAGCAATGAAGCATCATGCGCTTCTGCTAGCGTTGAGTGGAATGATGCAACCAGATCGTGTGGCAATTTCTTGATGAAACCAACGGTATCTGAAACCAGAATACGCGGTTGAGTAATCGGCTGAAGCGCACGAACCGTCGTATCTAGCGTTGCGAACAGTTTATCTTCACCGACCACTTCGGTTGCGGTCATTGCACGCATCATCGAAGATTTACCGGCATTGGTGTAGCCAACTAAAGCAACAGTGAAAAGCTCCGCACGCCTTGTGCGTCGGGTCTTCATTTCATCTTGTACGCTTACTAGCTCACGCTTAAGCGCAGCAATTTGGTCACGTACATTACGACGGTCTAGCTCAAGTGAAGTTTCACCGGCGCCCTGACCCATTTGACGCTCTTTATCACCCTCAGCCGTTTCACGAAGTCGTGGCACTAAGTAGTTTAGACGAGCGATATCAACTTGCAGACGAGCAGTACGAGTACGAGCGTGACGGCTGAAGATTTCGATGATGATGCCAGTACGGTCAAATACTTCCACACCCAAACTCGCCTCAACAGTACGCATTTGAGATGGACTTAAATCACAGTCAAATACCACAACATCAGCGGCACCGTATTGGAAGTTGCCCGTTGGAAGATCATCAAAATCTAGCTCATCGATTTCAGAACTAAAATCAAACGACTCATCAATAAAGTCTTCATCTTCAGCTTCTTCAATAGAACCTTGGTAACCAGTTAGATGTGCAATTTCGGCAAGCTTACCGGCACCCAACACATTCTGTCTTTGAGATGAACTGTGGTGTTGCGATTGCGTACCGACGACTTTAAACCCTAGGGTTGTCACTAAGCGAGCAAGTTCGGCAAGAGACTCTTTTGCTTCGTCACCTTTAAAATCCGGTGTCGTAATAGAAATAAGTAAAGCGTTATTCGCCGCTGGTTTTGCTGTTAGTTTCATGTATTCTTCTGTTTATGCACCAAGGTGCAACCTAGTTTTTGGTCTAAAGTAGTGTGATCCTACGCGTTTCTACGTCAGCTTTATAGAGCTAAGGGATACTAAATCAAGATATTATTGCAGTAGAAGCATATATATCGTTTATCCCTCTGTTTTTATAAGGGATAAAAAGCAAGTATAGACAGCGAAAAAGGCAACATCACATTACTTATTACTAGTTGGTGATACTGCCTTTGATTTAGACATGAACTTTGATTGTTAAACTAACTCAGCAACTAGAAGTTAGAAGTCGATTCTCGCTTCGGTTTGAGCATCGAAGAATACCGCCTTTGATAAGTCAAAATGAAGCGGTGCCATTTGCCCAACCGACACTTCAAATTCTGGCGATAAACGACACGCGACTTCTTGGTCGTTCACTTTAACCATTGCGATGGTATCTGGCCCTGTTGGCTCCAACACTTCCAATTGCAGATCTAGCTTTGTGGTTGCCGACACATCATCACCGTCTTGCTCAGTAATGTGTTCAGGACGCAACCCAATGACCAATTCCTTGCCATCTTGGTCACGCATACTCTGTGGCAATCGAATGTGGTGTTCTTGCTCCGCCGTGCCCACAACCTTAATGATTGGATTCTGCTCGTCATCCAAATCCACCATGGTCTTAATGAAGTTCATGGATGGTGACCCCATAAAGCCGGCTACGAACATGTTGTTTGGCTTGGTGTAGATC
>NZ_JAPNXR010000003.1:0-87529 GCF_030397615.1 Vibrio sp. 14N.309.X.WAT.E.F5
TAAAGCTATTACCATTCCAACAGAATGGTAATGAATTGACTGTGCCGAATAACTACAAGTAGTTAAACGTATTGGTCACTCAGTTCATTGAAATCAATTTTGTTACCGAAGTAACGGTTATTACCTAAGTAATAACGTTTTGATATTCATCAACGAGTGCCCACACAGATTGATAGGTTTAAATTGTTAAAGAGCTTTGCTTGTCGAAACTTTCTTTTTACAAAGAAACCTTTGAAAGCGGACGTGAATTCTAGCGATTTAATTTTAAGTGTCAAACACTTTTTAAAATTAATTCCTTTCGAACTTTCCGTCTTACTGGTTACCGCTGAAGCCTTGTAGCGTCTGCCGTGTCAGTGAGGCGGCATTATAGAGATCATCGGAAACATGGCAACCCCTTTTTTGATAAAAATTCAAAAAAATTGCTTAAGCGTCTACTTTTACGTCAAAACCCGCTTTCACAGGCTAAAGCTCATACAATCAAGAGCATATAACTTAGAATTTCGCGACTAGATCTTTCGAGAATGTCTCTATATCCAGTTCTATACTCCACTTTTCACTCAGCGCCACTATGTTATCTAACGATTTCTGAACCGTTTTTATCGTCAATGTATTGTTATCTAGGTCGTATACCTGTTTTTGCGTAGTGTAATAGAAGTAAAGGATAGTTAATGCTTCTCGGTCACCTTGCTCAGCTTTTGGTTGAATACGTTTAAGCTTACGATAGATTTGATTGTGAATTTGTTTCAGGTTCCACACATAAAGCGCTTCTTTAAAGTAATCATGCCCTTTCACACGGCTCGCAATAAACGCATTCAAGGCGACTGATAAAATCACCCCGAGTACATTCAAATGGAAATTACCCGTCGCCTCCCCAGTAACGGAGCCAGCTGAACCAAAAAGTTCAATCAGAATGCTACCGAATACAATGGCAAACAATGCGAGTGACCCAACCAATGAAACCAACAGCAGGTTCATTTTCTTTCTATATTCTTCTTTATTAATCTTCTGTAACTTCATCGACTACTTCCTTATGTAAGTCACCTAATAATTTGCGCATACTATCTATGTAAACCTTGGTTATCTTCAACCTTTACCATCTTGTAATGTGGTCACTCTCTATTTAATACGTTTAGTTCTTCTGGTCAGTACTATACATAACTCCATTTGACTTCATTAATAGAAAAGAGTTACATACCGCCATAATTTTGGTTATTCATCAATTCATGTTGATAAAGTCTGTTTCGCTTTATCACATACTGACAAGGTACATTCCATGCGTTCATTTGTATTACGCGCTCGCGCAGCCCCTACAGAGAGCAAACTTATCTTAGAAGGTGTTGGGCAAGACGCTCATACTGAGATTCTGGCTCATACTCTGATGAACACGATCTTCGTTGCTCAGTCTCACCGTGAGAATGTCACCGTGCACCTTGTGTTAGAAAGTACTAAAGACTTTTCACGTACCATTACATTCGATTCAAACGAGATCACTAACATTGGCGGCTTCCATGAGTCTGCATTGTTATCTGCGGTAGTAAGAGCGGTTGATGCATCTCAAGGTATGACAAAAGAACAGACACGTCAGGTTGAACCGGGCATCACTGTTCGTACTATGAGTTTTGAAAAGCTGGTTAAAGAGCTAGCAGAAGACCACCAGCTGTACATGATGGATAAGAAAGGCGACTTTATCCGTGATGCAGAGATTGCTGAAAACCCATGTTTCCTTCTAACTGACCACATCCCTATGCCAAAGAAAAGCTACAACAGCTTAAAGCGTCTAGGGACAGAGAAAATCAGCTTAGGTCCAAACATGTTGTTTGCTTCTCAGTGTGTTGTGTTGATCAACAATGAGCTTGATTTAAGAGATTTCTGATTCTCTGACACCAACTTATTAAGTGACATCCCTTAAAACCCAGCCTTCCGTTGGGTTTTTTATTGCTTTACCCTCCGCATGCCAGCCCTTTCGTTACTTCTTCTTTACTACATAGTGACCTGTAATCATTTCGCTATTTTCAGCTTTGTTGCATTAAACCTCGGAGCAATGCCTCTCTCTAACTCATTCAATCTTATAAATTTCTCATATCACTTCTATACTGATTCCAATCTTAATTAATCGTGTTAAAGGCAAAGGATGAGCGTATTAACCGTATTCTTCTGTGGCACAGGCTCAAACTCAGAAGACAACAATCACAAAAACTATGTTTCTGGCGAATTGATTTCGACGCTAGCGAAGAATGCAACGGGCAGAGACATGATTGACTACATTCAAGTGGATGGGGTTGGTAGTGGGAATCAGAATGAATGGTTGAAGCAAGGTAAGGACGACACCTATTCTGGAGTTAAGGGAACATTACTAGGCAAAGGCATCGACAGCAATATGCGTCATGTACTGAATATCTTGCGCGGAAGCCAACAAGATAAGAATGACTACATGAAGCGAGCCAAAGGACTGCTTAGTGAATCGCGTCCAGCAAAATCAGCTTGGCCTTTTGCGACCAACCAGAGATATCAAGATTGGTTGAAAGATTCACAAGCACTCGCTGCAGATTTAAAACAAGGGATTGCCGCTCGCCAGCAGAACATCGCGATTGAACGCCAAACTAAACCGATTAGCCAAGTTAACATCGTCGGTTGGAGCCGAGGTGGTGTCAGTTGCTTTGAACTGGCGAACCGAATGCTCAAAGACCCTAAGCTAAGCCATATTCCAGTCAACATTTTTGCGTGTGACCCCGTTCCCGGTGGGATGAACGCATTCAAGGATTACAAATTACTGGGCAAAAACGTCAAACAGATCGTGTGTGTTTTTGCTGAAGACGAACGTTCATTGGCTTTCAAAGCGAGAATGCCACGCTTGTCCCCATCCACTAAATATTACACAACCTACATGCCAGGCCGACACGGTACTTTGGTAGGAAATGCGAATACATCAGGCGGAAGTAAAGGTGCGGGTTTACTTACTGGCCCCGGGCTAGTGACTCGTGATTTCATGGAAAAAGTGTTAACTGGTTGGGGAACGCAACTCAAGGCAAACTCGACGTTGAACTTTTCTAGGCAGCGCATCATCGAGTTATACGAGCAAATGCGCAGTAATGAAGAATACTTCAACAAAATGCACGGCATGACTTACACGGCAAAAAACCGACTGTTATGGACAAGCAAAGATCGAATCGGTCAGCAGAGAGAGCGTCGCTATGGGATTCCAATGTATCGCTTTCAGTTCCCCGGAATCACTAACAATTACGGCGATGCAATTAATCGTCATCACTGTGATGTGTTAGCCACCAATGCTTTCGCTGCATACGGAACTTCGGCTGCGCTGCCAAACCCAGTCTGATATGCATGGTTTGTTAAACACAAAAAGAGCTCAACTAAGTGAGCTCTTTTTTATTATCTATATCTTGCTATCAATGGAGTTATCTAGGAATCAGACCTGATTAACCAAAGATAAAGCTGTATAGGAAGCCTGCACCCATCGCCATGCTTAGGATAACGAATAGGAATGCTGCAATCATTTGGTTCTTGAAGATTGATTTAAGCAGGATAACTTCTGTCAAACTTGCACCTGCACTACCAATGATCAATGCCATTACCGAACCTAACGCCATACCTTTTTGTACCAGAGCTGCACTTAATGGGATTACCGCTTCAGCACGAATGTACAATGGGATACCAATCACAGCTGCTACTGGAATCGCATACCACATACCTTCGCCAGCATACTGTGCAATTAGGTCTGTAGGAATGAAGCCGTAGATGAATGAACCAATCGCAATACCCATCATTAGGTAAGGGAAAACTTGTTTGAAGTCTTTCCAAGTTGAGAACCAAATTCTCATCCAACGGCTAGGCTCTTTCTTCTCTACGATTTCAGCTGTTGCGCTTCCATCCGCTGAACAGCATGAAACGGTCACTTTTGGCTCTTCTTTTTTCAAATCACAGCAAGACGTTTCTTTTGCCATTACTGGTGCAGGTTCACCACATGCACTTGTACCACATGAAGACTCTACCTTCGCTGGCGCTGCTTTCTTAGGAGCAGAATCACCACAGCTAGTGCCACAGTTTGAAGCAGAACCTGTCGATTCATACGCTTCAGGTTTTACGTAACGCTCAAAGCCAAGCTTCTCAAGTGCGTAACCTGCCACTACAGATACTGTCATTGCGACTAGGAAGTAGAACACAGCCACTTGCCAGCCGAACGTAATCACGAACAAACCAATGATCACTGGGTTCAATAGTGGGCTACCGAATAGGAACACCATCATTGGACCAAAACCTGCTCGTGCACGAAGTAACCCTTTAAGGAAAGGAATGGTCGAACATGAACAGAAAGGCGTAATTGCACCCAATAGTGCTGCAACCACATAGCCCTTACCATTACGTGAGCTCAAGATAGATTGAATCTTTTCTGGCGTAAGAAACTCTTGCAGAATCCCAACAATGTAGCTGATCGCTAAGAAAAGGATGATTAGCTCTACTGCTAAGAAGGCGAACATATCAAGTGCGTCTTTTAGCATTGTTAACATTTCATTGCTCATAATTAACTCCAAACTGGATTGAAGGCCGGACTCTATGAGAAAAGTAACCAACCCTTAATTTCGAATATTCTCGAATTATAGAAATATCTCGTAACAGATCAAGTTTTATTTCGATAAAAATCGAAATAATTTTCAAAAAGTTTATTTTTCAATGACTTAATAAATTACGGTCTTTACATTTGTATTTGGGTTACATTTCGACTAATATCGAAATTAAATCTTGAGGAGTTAATATGAACTTAGAAGTCGTTGCGAAAGCACTTAAAGAGTTGGGTCACCCTATTCGCCTAACTATTTATAAGAGTGTCGTTAAAGCTGGCTACCAAGGCATTGCAGTTGGCGGCCTACAAGAAGAACTAGGTATCCCTGGTTCCACCTTGTCTCACCACATTTCAAGCCTAGCGTCTGCAGGCCTCATCAGCCAAAGACGAGAAGGAAGAACCCTATTCTGTGTAGCAGAATATGAGTGCCTAGAAGGTGTGATTGATTTCTTACAAGACGAGTGTTGCGTAAATGAACAGTGTAACTGATGCACCTTTGAACGGGGCTCCTTTGAATAAGGCATCTTTGAACTTAGAACAGGTTTGGGCTGAGTATCAGCAAGCGTTAAAGTCATTCTTGCATTCTAAGGTCAACAACACCGCCGATGTAGACGACCTGCTTCAAGAGATCTTGATTAAGACTTATCAGAACTTAGATAAGGTACAAGATGCGAGCAGCGTAAAGTCGTGGCTATTCCAATTAGCCAATCACACGATCATCGACTTTTACCGTAAGCACGCTCGACAACAACGTGATAGCCAAATTGATGCTGAAGATCTTTGGTTTACCGATTTAGACCACAATTCTGAGTTCAAGCAAAAGCTTTCATTATGTATTGAACCCTTTATTCAGGCGTTACCAGAACAAAGTTCATCATTACTGCTTGCTGTCGATATCAGAGGCCAAAGCCAAAAAGAGATCGCAGAGGCGCAAAATATCAGCTACTCAACTGTTAAGTCTCGTGTTCAGAAAAGTCGCGGGGATCTTAAGAATTTGTTTGAAGAATGCTGTAACCTGTCACTTGATCAACAAGGCAATGTGATTGACTGCGAGCTCAAACCAAACAACGATTGCAGTAAGTGCTAATAGCCATCCAAAAAATAGAACAAAGCCAGCAATTGATGCTGGCTTTGTTGTTTTCGTAATCTGCAAATCACTTTGATTAAGTGAACCTAACTACTCTGCTTCCACTTACTACGCCGCTTCCGCTTTTACGACCGGTTGATAGCGTCCCGGTTTATGGTTCATCGCCAGAATCAAGTTGGTTACTATCGCACCAAGTACAGACAGAAGAACCAGTGACACATCAACGATAAACAGTGAAAGCACAACAATCGTACAATCTAGTGCCATCTGAACCTTGCCCGCACGAATTCCAAAACGTTCTTGTAGGAACAGCGCCAGAATGTTGAAGCCACCTAAACTCATCTTATGACGGAAGATCACCAACATGCCGGTACCAATCAAGCCACCACCAAGTAAAGCTGCATACAATGCATGAATTTCGGCAATTTGAATCACGTGATACAAGTGATCCACGGCGAACGAAACAATCGAAACCGCGATAAACGTATTGATGGTGAAGCGCCAGCCCATGCGAGCAACCGACAAAATATAGAAAGGTAAGTTAAGTGCGAAGAACACTTGGCCAAAGCTCAAATCTGTCACTTTGGTAATGAAGATCGCTAGACCAGCCGTGCCTCCGGTGAGCAAACCGACTTGATTGAAAAAGATAACGCCGAGTGACACTAGCGCACTACCTAAGATCAGTGCCAGTAAGTTTTCGCGAAGGTTATGATCTTTATCCATGTGAATGACTCTCCCTGAATCTTTTAACATCGCGTTTCAGTAGTTTTGAAACGATTTACGCCCAAATTTACGATGTTTGACAGATAAGTCGAGTGAACGAGCAATGTTGCTTAGTGATTAGTTTGTATATTAGTTTTTACAGTTTTGTGAATTCTTCAATTAAACAGATAGTTAAAAACCTGTAGTTAGGCTTTCATTATTAACTGCATGCTTCTATCGCGGAATGAGTGAGCTTCGTGTTTTCCTATTTATTGGTCACATTTCGTCCTTGATTCTAGCGACGCTCAAATCTATGCATGAAACGCATAGACTAAATCACAAAAGGTCATTTGATACATACCCTACTCGTCATTATGATGCGCGACTTCTTACAACATTGAGCGCATGTAAACACCTTATGTTTTCACAATCTCTTTTTGCCCAACTGGCCAGAATGACGCTATTCCTCGTCATTAGCTTGGTTATTGTGCATCACAGTCAGCCATTGATTGATCTCTTGGCTCAGCATGCCGTGAGCAGTGGATGCCACCAGCAGTCAGGGCATGATCATTCTGGGCACGAGCATCACCATGATATGACAGACCAACACATGTCAGCGCAAAACCACTCACATCACCACCATTAATTTAAGAGTATTAGAATGAGCATTTTCCGTTTTCCTTTACTGGTATGGCTTGGGATCGGCACACTTATTATCAGTCTAGGGATCAGACAATCATTCGGCATTTTCATGATGCCAATTTCAGAGCATTTCGGCACTGGCCGTGAGTTTTTCAGCTTCGCCATTGCTCTACAAAACCTGCTGTTCGGTGTGTTCCAGCCTTTTGTTGGTATGGCCGCTGACAAATGGGGAGCAAGACGCATCATTATTGCGGGTGCATGTGCTTACGGTTTGGGTTTACTTCTTACCTCTATTTCTACCGAATCAAGCATGCTTTACGTTTCATTAGGCGCATTAGTTGGTCTTGGGTTGAGTGCGACGAGCTATGTGATCGTGTTGGGCGCGGTAGCAAAAGTTGTACCGGCAGAGCACGCAGCGAAGGCATTTGGTTTAACCACAGCAGCAGGTTCATTTGGTATGTTCGCGGTCATTCCGGGCGCGCAATACATGTTGAACGAATTTGATTGGCAAAGTGCGATGCAAGTATTTGGCGTGCTTTGTTGTTTGATGATCTCATTTGCACTGTTTATGCGAGCACCGAAGTCAGCAACCAATAAACAAGTAGAAGACACCCAGACACTGAAAGAAGCACTGTCTGAAGCATTTTCGAACAAAAGTTATTGGTTGATTCATGCAGGCTTCTTCGTGTGTGGTTTCCACGTGATGTTCATTGCAACGCACTTACCAAGTTACTTAGCAGACAAAAACTTACCGGCGAGTAGTGCTGCGATGGCACTGGCTTATGTGGGTATCTTCAATATCTTCGGATCTTACTTCTGGGGTGTGATGGGCGATAAGTTCAGCAAACGTCATGTAATGTCGGCACTGTACTTAGTGCGTACTGTGGTTATTGGTGCGTTTGTGACTTTGCCAGTGACTGAGTCAACCGCGGCTATCTTCGGTGCGGCGATTGGTTTCTGTTGGTTGGGTACGGTTCCGCTAACGTCTGGTTTAGTTCGTCAGATCTTCGGTGCTCGTTACCTGTCGACGTTGTACGGCTTGGTATTCTTTACTCATCAAGTGGGTAGCTTCTTAGGCGCTTGGGTTGGTGGTCGAATTTACGATTACTACGGATCTTACGAGCCAATCTGGTGGTCAACGGTGGTACTAGCATTTGCAGCAGCACTGATCCATTTGCCTATCAATGACAAGCCGATTGAGCGACTGAAATTGGCAATGGCTTAACGTTTTATGCTGACTCCCCCACTAGCGTAAGCAACAAGTCGTTCCAATACGCGAGTGAGTATTGAAAGGAAGTATCCTGATATGCTCACTCGCTTTTTTGTTGGTCGTTATTATCGAAATGATAATGAACGAAACTTGCATAAACCTCACTGAATAATAAGACTATTCTTTTCGTTTTAATTTATAGTATCCACTCGCTCCTTTAAAACTAATTCGCAGGCTTATGGAATACCTAGATCAGACCGCCCTTATCGCGATGGCACTCATTTTTGTCGGCTCGTTTGTACAAACCGCTATCGGCTTTGGCTTGGCTATTGTGGCAGCCCCGTTGTTGTTTTTAGTCTCACCCGATTATGTACCCGCGCCTATCTGTCTCGTTGGCCTGTTCATTTCTATATTCAATGCGTTTAAACACCGAGCAAATATTTCTATCGGCGGATTAAAAATCGCACTGCTTGGCCGTATTCCAGGTTCGCTCGCAGGTGGTGCTTTATTAGTAATGGTTTCAACGAGCGTGCTGTCTCTGTGGTTAGGCTTGTTGGTGGTGTTTGCGGTGATTGTCAGCTTGCTTCCGTTTAGGTTAGAGCCGACACCAACCAAAATGGGCATTGCGGGATTCTTCTCTGGATTCTTTGGCACCAGTTCAGGTATTGGTGGTCCACCGATGGCACTGCTGCTGCAACACCAAGATGCCAATCAGCTTCGTGGTAACCTTTCTGCGTTTTTCGTGTTTAGTTCCATCATTTCATTACTGGTACAGATCCCAATTGGCTTCTTCACTATGCACCATTTGATCATCACAATCCCGTTGCTGCCTGCGGCTTGGTTGGGTTACAAAGTGGCGTTAATGACGACGCAAAGCATTCCCAAAGAGAAAATACGCATTGGTTCTTTGTTGCTATGTTCTATCAGTGGTTTTACGGCAATCTGGCAGGGTTTAGCTGGCTAGTTATTGGCGATAAAGACGAGAAGAACAAAGACATCTTAGAAAACCAACACAAACACCCAATAGATAAAAGGACGTTCTATGACTTACGACGAATTCAATGCATTCTGCGAGTCACAACCTGCCACCAGCTATGTGATGCAGTGGAATAACTCGCATGTTTGGAAAGTGGGCGGTAAGGTGTTTGCGATTGGTGGCTGGGGGCCGAACGACGAGCCTGCATTTATCTTCAAGGCGTCCGATCAGAATTTCGATTTTCTCAAAGAAGAGCCAGGCTATAAACCTGCGCCCTACTTTGCTTCACGTGGTATGAAGTGGATTCAACTTTTTGAAAGCACACCAGAAAGGGACGAAGAGCTGAGATACTACCTCACTGAATCACACCGAATTGTGTCTTTAGGGCTAACCAAAAAGAAACAAGCAGAACTCGGGCTCAATCAGTAGCCAGAACTTCTGCTTGTTAAACGCTTACTTCAGATTCAAATGCAGCTTAAGAGCTAGGCAGATATTAAAACTAGTACTGCTCTTTGAAACTTAGGTCGATCTTAAGAACTTAGGCAGTAAAGGCTCTATTTTTTGCGTTGGAACCACAGGCACCAATAGATAGATAAGGCCTGCAAAGGCGATAGACGCCGCCAAGTCTTCAGGTCGATGCATGCCAAGCCAAACTCGGCTATAAGCAACGCCACCAGCCCAAACTAGTAAACCGCCGACTAAGTAAAAACGTTTCGCTTCTAGGAACAAGCCGCCAAAGAACGCCAGACACACGCCAACGAAAATCATATGCCCAGATGGGAAAGAATAGTCAGTTTCACCCAACCAGTGACGCGTTCGCCACTCACTCACCTTGTCTTGCACAGATGCAATCGCTGCGTTCTTTTCTACCAATGGCAGTTCGTAAAACAGCTCTGGCATTTCAACCACTTCTTGCGTCACCAAATACTCAGAATAAGGACGGGGGCTTTCTGTAGAATGCTTCAAGAAGGTTTTTGCTGCAAAGCTAAGAACCAACAGCAAGCCGAGCTGCAAACAAAGGCTGACCAGCTTAGCTTTGGAAAATTTCATCATGAGCAAAACTAAAGACAAAACAGCTAGCGTTACCAAGAAACCTTGATTACCTGCTGAGTAAGTCACGAACGTCATAAAGGCGCCATAGAAAGGCAAAACCGCACTTCCAAGGTCGAAGTCGGATCCAAAGATCAAAAATGGTACGAGGGAATACAAGCTTAGAACAAGCAGTAATAAGCCTTTGGATTTGTTAGAGAACAGAGAAGTCATGGCTAAAATCTTTTAGATGAAGTGGTCGGATGCTATCGCAGCTTAGCATCGCCAATATCAATTTTATGTCAAAACGGTCAGTCAGCCGTCATGGTGTAACAATATTCGATTGATGGACCTCTTGAGTATTGATTCGCTGAACAGACGCGCCAACACCAATAACATTCAACATCCACTTATGTTCATAGAAAAAGCAAAGGCCACTTAAACCAGACGAGACAAAGGCATCACCCCACTAAAGACTGACTGACGCGTTCTGCTGATAAAGTGAACACTTACCGGATTATCAGGCCAGAATCTTAAAAACTTTGCTGCCAGTCCTTTAAATCCACAATTGAAAGGATTACCATCTGGTCTGCTTTCAAAAGCAAAACAGATTATTAATTTTTATTCTCAGGGCGGGGCGAAATTCCCCACCGGCGGTATATCCTTAGCAAAATCTAAAGATAAGCCCGCGAGCGCTCGATTCGTCGAGGTCAGCAGATCTGGTGAGATGCCAGAGCCGACGGTCATAGTCCGGATGAGAGAGAATGAAAACACACTCGTTTACGTTGGAAAGGCGCGCCCATTTATTGGGTTCATGCCTCCAGCTTAGACGGGTGCATTTCGTTTTGGATAAAACCATAATGAGCTAAACCCTCTTGTAATGAGTAGGCTTTGTTGTGCTCGGTTGAGATCCCTCATACAGCCCTGATTCTGGTGATATTTTAGGAGTTTAACCATGAATCAGTCTTCACTACTTGCCGAATTTGGCGAACCAATCATTCGCGTTGAAAACGCACTGCAAGCTCTACGCGAAGGTCGTGGCGTACTTTTACTCGATGATGAAGATCGCGAGAACGAAGGCGACATCATCTACTCAGTAGAACACCTAACCAATGCTCAAATGGCGCTTATGATCCGCGAATGCAGCGGTATTGTGTGCCTATGTCTAACTGACGAGCAAGCAAACCAACTTGAACTTCCACCTATGGTTGTTGATAACAACAGCGCAAACCAAACTGCGTTTACTGTCACTATCGAAGCAAAAGTTGGCGTAACGACAGGTGTTTCTGCCGCTGACCGTGTAACAACGATCAAGACAGCTGCAAACCCAACAGCTAAGCCTACTGACCTTGCTCGCCCTGGCCACGTATTCCCACTGCGTGCTCGCAAAGGTGGTGTACTTGCTCGCCGCGGCCACACAGAAGGTACTGTAGATCTGATGCAAATGGCAGGCCTTCAATCGGCTGGTGTACTGTGTGAAGTAACCAACCCAGACGGCACAATGGCAAAAGCGCCAGAGATCGTTGCTTTCGGTAAACTACACAACATGCCAGTACTGACCATTGAAGATATGGTTATGTACCGCACTGAGTTCGACCTTAAGCTTGCATAACGTTTAGTTTATTCCTCAATGCTTAGCATTTAGCATTTAGCATTTAGCATTGAAGGTAACTAAACTTAGAAACGAACATTGAAAGGCTTCACTCTTACTGCTTTTTTTAACTAAAAGTATAAAGGGTGAGGCCTTTTTCATTTCCGTATTTTTAGACGAGCTAGAGATGGATCGCCGAAGTGCCTCTACCTATCGAAACCTCCCCAACCTAATCACAAGAAAAGCGTAACCTCTCAAAAAATCCTGCAAAAGATGAGAAACATTCACTCGAATGGTGAAGTCATGCACCATTATTGGTCATTCATAATTACAGAAAAAACATAACCAACTGAAATATAACACTTATCCATTTTGGCACGGCGTCTGCACTACCACTAAGTAGGTATGCAAATATTAGGAGTTGAATATGTTTGTAGTTATTTCAGTGGGTTTATCGATTGCAGTGCTTGCTGCACTGCTTCATTTTTCAAAAAAGAGACAAACAGCGCTATCACATAGGTTTGAAACCTTGGTTCTGCTCAGAGAGTTATTGTTGTTATCACGTAAACATCGCGCGGCAACGCATTACGCTCTGGCTTATAAATTATCTAGCGACTCGATTCGCAAAGTGAATAAGATTTACGACAACATACTTGAGGTGTCTGAATTACTTCAATCCCATGTGTCGTTCGATAGCCGCCCTATGTATCGCATCTATCACCTCAAGCTCATCGCCATGCACAGCGACTGGCAAAACCGTAGCTTGGTACGTAACCAATCAATTCATGGCAAAACGATTCGTCACAGCATGTTCTTGATGGATGAAGTGATGATCATCTGGCTGATTCAGTCTGAACGAGAAGACATGAGCCGTGAGTACCACATGAACTGGCAACAGATCTTAGACTGCATGGATATTCTGACCAAGCTTAGAATGTCTATCCCTGGAATAGAAAAGGCGGATATGGAGAAGCCTGAGGAGTATGCGAGATTCAAATTCTACGCCTCTCAAACACACAGAAAACTCAACCAATTATCGATTATCTGCCCTATTAGTAGTGGCTCTCCGATTTGTACACGTGCGATGCATGCACTCACAGAGATCGCATCAAGCAACGAAGCGACCCAACCGGCAGATAGTATGTACGAGTTAACCAGTGATATCTCTAGCGTCGTATCGCAAGTCTACGACCAAGTATTATCCGACATTACTAGAAGCTTGTATCAGCCTTTACCAGACACCAACGAAAAGGTGATAAATACCCGATTATCCGTACATCATTACATTTAAAGACTTCGTGAGAGGAGAGCGTGCTGGAACTCTGAATTATTGAGTTCAAATCCGATATCACCTTTGATATCGGATTTTTGTATTTATATGTTTATGCCTTGTGTACTTGTGTACTTGTGTACTTGTGTACTTAAGATATATGACCTCAAACATCCCCAGACTTAATATCGCTAGACCAAGCTTCTGCTGTAAAATCAATGAACTGACGAACAATAGGAAGCTGATAACTGCGAGATAGATACACTGCCCAAAGTACGCTACTCGGTGAAACAAAGTCATCCAAAACTCGTTTCAATTTACCATCCGCAATCAAAGGATTCGCTAAATCACAAGGTAAGCGAACAATCCCTTTTCCATGCTGTGCGGCGCGAGTTAATACCCCAACATCATTGGCCTTTATGGTGCCAGATACCTCAACCGAATAATGCTGGTTATCCCTAACGAAATCCCACTTAGAAACACTCAAATGGCGAAAGCAATTATGCTGTCGAAGTGCTTCGACCGTTTCAGGTTCACCATGTTTGTCTAGGTAGACTTGAGAGGCACACACCACTGAATCAATTTCCATGAGCTTTCGAGCAATCAAGCTATCGTCAGGTTGGTCAGTATAACGAAGCGCAATATCGATTCTTTCATCCACCAGCTGCGCAAAACGGTCTGAGGCAAACAACTCGACCGTGATATTAGGGTGAAGCTCAGTGAATTGCTCAACCACATCCAACAGCATGTTTTGAGTTAAACCAATCGGCGCTGCAATTCGAATTACCCCTGAAAGATCGTCGGTTTGATTGAGTGAAGTGACTTCTAGCTCTGCGGTTTCATGGAGAATTTTTTCGCAACGTTGCAACGCAATCTCTCCTGCCGCAGTCAAACTTACCTTACGAGTGGTCCTGTGCAGTAGCCTTTGTTTTAGCCACCCTTCGATCTCTTGAACATGGCGTGAAACCTGTAATCGGCTCATGTCCAAATGCTCAGCTGCCTGAGTGAAGCTGGCACAATTTGCGACTTCGACAAAACTGCGCATCGCCGTCAACCTATCCATCACACTCTCCTTGAACTGTTTAGCAGCTAATCGAATCTTATTAGATAACTATATAGATACAATCTACATCATTTTGCGATATTTATCGCAACCTAGTGAGCTATTAGACTGCAATGGCTGTCGAGAAAACGACTCAATAAATTAGATAATTGGAGAGACATTATGAAAATTGCAGTATTAGGCGCATCAGGTTGGATTGGTAATCACATTGCTCAAGAAGCTCAATCTCGTGGTCACGACGTGGTTGCTGTCGTAAGAGATGCAAGCCGTGTAGAAATGAACAATGTTGAGGTTCGTTCATTTGATTTACAAGATGAAGCAGCAAGCCTTGCAACCGCACTATCCGGCATTGATGCAGTAATCACTTCGATTGGCGGACGTGCTTTGGGTAATCACGACATCGTAAAAAGCACAGCAACTAAGCTGCTTGAGACACTGCCAAGCATTGGTATCGAGCGCCTACTTTGGGTTGGCGGTGCAGGTTCATTAGAAGTGGCGCCAAACGTACCGTTAGTGACCGTTCCGGACTTTCCAGCAGAACATAAAAACGAAGCGTTAGCACAAGGTGAAGCTCTTGAAGTGTTCAAGCAATCGAACAGCGAGGTTAACTGGACGTTTGTTAGCCCTGCAGCAGAAATTTTCCCGGGCGATAAGCTATCAACGTACCGCACAGGTGGTGACCAACTGCTCACCGACGAAGATGGCAACAGCAAAATATCAGTCAGCGACTACGCGATTGCGATGATTGATGAGCTCGAAGCTGGTAAGTTCCCACGTCAACGTATTGGTGTCGCTTACTAGTCAATTCATATATAAAAACTAAAAAAGCCGCTTGTTCAAAACAATGCGGCTTTCTCATCTTTATATTGAGCATTCCTTTAATCCAATGGCAAGTGACCCGTTTTCACTAGGATAACCGTCTCTTCTTCCACATAAGGGAAATGCTCGCTCATATGAGGGCTACGCATCCAAGTGTGTTTTGGATACACGCCATGTTCATCTTTAAAAGTGCCCGACAACACAAAGATCTCTTCACCACCAAAATGACGATGTGGCTGAAAGCGTTCGCCGACAGGCCACTTCACTAAAGCAACATGTTCGTGCTCAAACTCGTGCAGTGGCATGACTTGTAAGCCACCAATGCCCGGAAGCCATTCAGTTTCTAGAGTATTGATACGAACTTGAGTTAAGTCTCTCGCATCAAACTGATTGAGCTTCACCAAGATCGTGCAGCCATCTTTGCTTGATGGAGAATGCGCACTGCCCGGAGGATTACGGATATAAGTGCCTGCAGGGAAATCTCCAGTTTCATCTGAGAACACACCCTCTAATACGAATATCTCTTCGCCTTGCGGATGCGGGTGCTCAGAAAACGAAGATTCAGGATCGTACTTAACCACGCTAGTCGTGTGACCTGATTCTTTATCTTCTCTTTCAAGCGGCTTGCGCCATACCCCTTTGGCAGGGCTTGCAATCCAATCTAATGATTCGGTTTCAATAACCAGCTTTTTTGAAAAGTCCATGTTGAACATAATGGCGACCTTACTCTTGTTATCGTTTTAACTATTCTTATTATCTTTCTAGCTTTTATTCTACGCGAATACTCATCAAGGAGGCCATCTCGCCGCTATTTTCCTGCGCGACAGCCACCTAAAAAGAATCCTAATTAATTGCGACCAGCAATCACGCCGCCATCAACATCCCAGATTGCACCCGTTACCCAATCAGCACTGTCTGACAGTAAGAAAGAGATGCTATTGGCGATATCTTTCGGTAAACCGACTCGACCAATCGGGTGGAACGCATTGAAACCTTCTAGCGCTTGATCCACTTCTTCCGGTTTAATGAAAGATTCGTAAATCGGCGTTTTAACCACAGCCGGAGACACCGCATTTACACGAATGTTATGTTCAGCCAGTTCCATTGCCATGTGCTGTGTTAATGCGTGCAAGCCAGCTTTAGCCATTGAATAGGCGGAAGATGGCGTCGCTTTGATTGCCTGCTTACCCCACATAGAGCCAACGTTAACCACACTGCCACCGCCGTTCTTGATCATCAATTTACTTATCGCTTGAGTGATGAAGAAGGTTGCTTTATTGAGCTGCATGTATTGCTCGTAATCAGATTCTTGATGCTCGATAAACGCTTTAGGGTTGAAGTAGCCAGCCGCATTAACAAGGTAACCAATACCCTCTTCAAGCGACTCTAGATGCGCAATGAGATTAGCTACACTCGCATCATCATAAAGGTTAGCTTGCCAACCCGAAGCGTGACCGAGCGATTGTAGTTCTGACACCGCTTTATCTAACTTAGTTGGGTTATTGCCGACAACCAACACATGGATGTTTTGAGCGACTAACTGCTTCGCTGTTTCAAAGCCCATACCACTTGTGCCACCGATTACTACTGCAATACCATTTTTAGTGAAGTTCATTTTGTTATCTCCTAAGTCATATGAACGTGGTAATCTTAGGCCTTGAACTAACACTATGAATAGTAAGTACAAATCGGTTAGGTAGGTACTTATTGGTACATCTTTATGAAAAATCAGGAAAACTTTTTTTCAAGAAAATCAGCACCAGAGCGCTCAGCTCGCATGGTCGAAACCATCTACGGCTGTAAATGGTCGCTAACGGTTTACCAATTACTGGCAAATGGCATTAATCGCCCCGGTGAAATGGTGCGGTCAGTAGAAGGATTATCGACTAAGGTATTGAATGAATGTTTGAAGCGAAATGTAGAATTCGGGATTTTAGATAAGCAAATGTTCAACGAACTACCACCAAGAGTTGAATACCAAGTGACGCCGTTCGGCGAAAAGTTCTTGTTGATTCTAGACCAGCTGGAAAACCTACAAAACGAAATCGACGAGATGTAAGCCCACGCGAATTTGCTCTATTCCAAATAATGGCCAGCACGCACTATTTAGCTGACTGGCATTTGCTCAAAGCGACCTTTTACAAAATCAATGAAGGTTCGGATTCGGCTTGGTTGATAGCGATCTCGATGGTAGATCGCTGAAAAGTCCACTTTCGGTACCACCCACTCATCAAACACTTGCAGCAGTTGCCCGTCGTTGAGTTCTTGTAAGCAATAGATAGTTGGAACACGAATAATCCCATTACCCGACTTCGCGCCCTGCACCAACACTCGGCCATTTTTACATTGCAGTCTGCCCGTCACATGCACATCAACCGTTTTCTTGGTGTCGTCCAAAGCTTGAAAGCTCCACTTGCGCACTGACCCCGTTAAGCAGTCATGGTGAATAAGATCTTTGGGGTGATTAGGCTTTCCTTTACGAGCAAAATACTCAGGGCTCGCGAGTGTTCCCATCTCAATGTCTAAAAGCTTTCTTGCGATAAAGCCCGCATCTTCTAAGCTCCCCATGCGAAAGGCAATATCAAACGCATCTTCAATCAAGTCGACTCGGTTGCTACTGAAATCAAGGCTAATACTGATGTCTGGGTAGAGCTGCATAAACTCATTCACCAAATCCGCGATGATCACTTCACCAAGATAACCACCGACACAGTTTACTTTTATGTCGCCACGTACTTCTTCGACATCATCCACAGCAGCAATCAGAGCTTGGTCTATATTATCTAAGGCTTGTTCACATCTCGCGTACAGATCTTGCCCTGCATGCGTCAGTCTTAAGGTTCGAGTGGTGCGGATAAACAACGTCACGCCCATCTGCTTTTCTAGGCTACTCACTTGGCGTGATACGTGGGAGCGCGACACATCAAGCTCCTCTGCCGCTTTAGTGAAGTTACCTAAACGCGCGATAAGCACGAAAGAACGAATATCAGACAGGTTAATTTGATTGAGCATGGTCGCCAGCTTACTAATGAAGTTATGGGATAGACGCTTTTATTGTCGCACCACAGCAACAGTGTTTCAAGTAAAGCGCTATATATCAACAATGCTATTTTCCTTAATATACCTCCATCGCAACGAAGCAAGGCAACAAGCACTTGATTCGAATGCACTTAAACAATACGTCGTAACCACCCGACGCAATAAAAGTACAGAGGAAATAAAATGAAAAAACTAATCGTAATTACAGGTGCAAGCTCTGGTATTGGTGAAGCAATCGCTCGTCGTCTAAGCGATGAAGGTCACCCTCTGCTACTTTTAGCTCGTCGTGTTGACCGCCTTGAAGCGCTTAACCTACCAAACTCTCTATCTGTGAAAGTAGACGTAACAGACAAAGCGTCTTTTGATGCAGCAATCGCACAAGGTGAAGAGAAGTTTGGTCCTGTAGATGCACTTATCAACAACGCTGGTGCAATGCTTCTTGGTCAAATCGATACTCAAGACGCTCAAGAGTGGAAGACAATGTTCGACGTGAACGTGATTGGTCTTCTAAACGGCATGCAATCTGTACTTGCTCCTATGATGGAACGCAACACAGGTACTATCATCAACATCAGCTCTATCGCAGGTAAGAAAACATTCCCAAGCCACGCAGCTTACTGTGGTACTAAGTTCGCGGTACACGCTATCTCTGAAAACGTTCGTGAAGAAGTGGCTGCTTCAAATGTTCGTGTTACTACTATCGCACCGGGTGCTGTTGAGACTGAACTTCTGTCTCACACTACATCTCAAGAGATCAAAGACGGTTACGATTCTTGGAAAGAAGACATGGGCGGCGTATTGGCAGCTGACGATATCGCTCGCGCTGTATCATTCGCTTACCAACAACCACAGAACGTATGTATCCGTGAGATTGCTCTAGCACCAACTAAGCAACAGCCATAGGCCTTTGCTATCGCTACTAAATCAGCGATGAAATAAAAAAGCGCCACTACTGAATAAGTCGTGGCGCTTTTGTTTTGATTCGAGTTAATTGCTAATAATAAGCTTGATTAAAACTCTACGCGGTAAACTGATGTGCTACCACTTACTTCATTGCCGACCGCAATAAAGTGGTTACCTGAACGTGTGAAATACTTAATTGATTCAGGGCCTAAATCACCTGCTTTCGCGTTGTAAGTATCGTTATCGCAATCACCATCTTCATCAACCTTGGTACACACAGGCTGAGTAAAATCGCGGTTATTTAAGTAGCTGATGAAACTTGCGTTCTTAGGCTGTGTTACGTCGTAAACCATGATGCCACCTTGGCGTTCAAGACCAATAAAGGCATAGTGCTTACCGTTAATCTCAGCCACTTCGATAGCCTCAGGTTCTACCCCTTTGTCATCGCTGCGATCGTCACCACTTTGGTTGTTATCGTTGGTGCTGTTGAAGTTCGCAGGATCTTGATCAAGAACGATTCGAGCGAAATCATCACCGCTATCAAACACTAACTCGCCTGACTCATCCCAGATAGAGAAAGAACGGCTACCGAATGCTTGAACTTTTTGGTCAGCAGCAAGTGTTCCTTGTGGCTTAATCACTTTAAGACGAGCAAGTTGCTTATTGTCTTTGAGTGCGCCTGCCAATGGGTGGTTAGCGTCAACATCTAACTTCTTGCCGCGCACTTCATCGATATAAGCGATACAAAAGTCTTTTTCTGTTGTGTAGTTTTCAGTGCCTTTATAATCGTCACCATCCCACTCAAAGCCTTTGTCGTCACACACTTTTTGCGTGGTCTTGATGCCATACTCGCGGCCATCGCCTTCGTTCGCAGTTACGATGTAGGTGTTACCATCAACACTGTAGCTGGTGATGCTGTCTGGCATGTAAAGGCCTTCTAACATTGCGTAGCTTTGTAGGTTACCGATGTTTTTATCTTTGTTTGACGCATCCAACTGAGCGGTATCCCAAGGTTTGCCGCCTAGTCCCAGAATCGCATCGACTTCTGCACTCGCCACGTCAATCGCTGCTAATGCATTGTTCTCTTGAAGGGCTACGTAGAGTTTTCCGTTATCAGCAAACGTCAGGTATTCCGGTTCTAGATCTTGAGCAACAGCTGCATTAGGAGCCGAGATTCGAACCTTGTCGGTTAGCTCTGCGTGGCGAGGTTGACCTTGATTGAACGCCTTGAAATCGATCTGCGTGACTTTCGCTTGCAGAGGACCGTTGGTTAAATCAACCAGTGTGACTGAGCCTTCAGGGTCAATGCTGTAATCCGCATTCGGCTCACCTTCATTTGCAGATGCAATGTAACGGCCATCCTTAGAAAAGCTCACCATGTCTGGCAATGCGCCAGCTGTGTAAGTAGTGATCAGCTCTAATGTATCTGAGCGATAAAGTGCAATGATGCCATTTTGTTGCTTGTCGGCGTTTTCAATTGCGACCGCAACTAGGCCTTCATAGGTCGATACACTGTTTGCTGCACCGATATCAATACCAGAAGCTGTGGCGGCTGATTGAAGATCGATAGAGCCTTCAGATATTGGGGCGCTGTCAGCATCCATCGATAGCACATCAACTTTCTGTGCTTGAGCGTTTACCACATAAAGCTTATCGGTACATGAATCGTAGCTGACGATTTCGGCTGCAGAAGTATCAAACGGGGCATCAGCAATAGTACGACCAACCAGACTAATTCCGGTCACAGCAGCATCTGTTTTGTTCGGTTGTTGGATGGATTGGCATTGAAGGCTAAAAGCATCAAGCGATGTTTGAGATAATGCTGCAGTCGTTGAAGTTGACTGAGAGCATCCAGCCAGAGCAGAGCTTGCCGCGATAGGCAGTAATAAAGTCAGCTTATTAAATTTACGATTCATATATCCTCCATAATTAGAACCGCGATCATAGAGGGCTGTTATGACAGTTATCTTTCTCTTTTATTAACAATAAATGACGACAATCAGTTTGCTTTACCCATAACAACAGTAAGTTAGATTAAGTAATTCATTAACAAGCAAGCAAAAAAAAGCGCCCAAGCTGGCTGGTGCTTGAGCGCCTTTAGTAAACTAATAAGGAGGGTTAGAAGTTATAACCACCACCGATCATGAATACCCATGGGTCGATATCAACATCTGTTGAGTATTGTGTTGTCGTCCCATTAACAGTCTGCTTGTACTTAGCTGTAGTACCAATATCTGCATACCAAACTGATGCGTTTAGGAACCAATCTTCATTGAGCATGTAATCAATACCGATGTTAGCCGCCAAGCCCCAAGAATCGTCAAGAGATAGGTCACTTAAGCCTGCACTTTTACCCGTGCCATTCAAACTTTCATCGAAAAATACCGTGTAGTTGATACCCGCACCTACATAAGGACGGAAGTCGCTGCTCGCTTGACCGAAGTAGTACTGAACCATAAATGTTGGTGGAAGGTGCTTAGTGTCAGCAACTTTGCCTAAGCCATTTACAGAAATATTGTGTGAGAATGGGCTCGCTGCTAATACTTCAAAACTGATGTTGTCAGTAAACATGTAGCCGAAAGTAAGACCAAGTTGAGTATTTGAATCTACTGAAAACTCAAGGTCTGAGTTGTCTAGAACAGCGCCACTGCTATCGTTTGGAGAGACCGTTGCTGCACCTGCACGGATGATGAAATCACCTTCTTTATGAGCAAGAACATTGGTTGACATAAGAGCCGCAATAACCGCAATACCACATACTGTTTTTTTCATTATAATTTCCTTTTGAGGGCTTAATTCTTTATTGGTGAATGAGTAATCATTTCTTATTTTGCGTGCAAGGTAGCATACAATAACCCTACTTTATTGATGGAAATCAATTTGTGAAAAGTTGTGATTATTTATGTAAATTTATACCGACCTGATCACTTTATTCCTTCATTTTATTGACAGTTTTGTAATGCAACTTTTCCGTGCGTCATTTTGTTAAGCTAAGCCCCTCCACTTTGAACCGATCTCTTTGGATCAAAATAGAGCAAGCCAATATCCCGTACGCATCAATTTGGTGCATTCCCACAATAATCACCCTCTCCTCGTTTAATATTCAATGAGTTACATTTGGCTTAGTGCTTGCAAGTCTCTGTTCATAATCATAAATACATTGAGGTTCTGACTATGCAAGACACTCTAACAATCGTTCTGGCCGGCGGTGTTGGCTCTCGGCTTTCTCCCCTCACCGATAACCGTGCAAAACCTGCGGTACCCTTTGGTGGCAAATATCGAATTATCGACTTCACACTCGCGAACTGCCTGCACTCTGGGCTTCGCCAAATTCTGGTACTGACTCAGTACAAGTCGCACTCTTTGCAAAAACATTTACGTGATGGTTGGTCGGTGCTTAACCCCGAGCTCGGCGAATACATCACCAATGTTCCCCCACAAATGCGAACCGGTGATAGCTGGTATAGCGGTACAGCCGATGCGATTTATCAAAACTTGTATCTGCTTTCTCGTAGTGAAGCTAAGCATGTGGTGGTGTTATCAGGCGACCATATCTATCGCATGGATTACGCACCAATGCTCAAGCAACACAAACAGAATGAAGCCGATTTAACGGTAGCGTGCATGGAGGTTTCGATTGATGAAGCCAAAGAGTTTGGTGTGATGGAGATAAACGAAAATCTGCAGATCAATAACTTTACCGAGAAGCCACGTTACCCTGCGTGTGTACCCGGTAGGCCGACTCGAAGCATGGCTTCAATGGGGATTTACATCTTTGATAAAGAAGTACTGACACAGGCACTATTGGCAGACGCAGAAGATCCGGATTCAAGCCACGATTTTGGTAAAGACATTATTCCCAAGTTGGTCGGCAACAACAGCGTTTACGCGCATAAGTTTGGTGATGAAGAAGGACGCGTAACACAAGATGCGTACTGGAGAGATGTGGGTACTATCGACTCATATTACCAATCGAATATGGACTTGTTGAAACCAGCCTCACCTATTGATTTATACCAACCAGATTGGGCGATTCGCACCTATGATCAGCAACTGCCACCAGCACGAACCATCGCTTCAGTAGAAGGTAACCAAGGGATATTCATCAACTCTATGATCGCGAATGGGGTGGTGATTGAAGGCGGTTCAGCGCAAAACTCTATCTTCTTCCCTAAGGTCAAAGTCAGCAATGCCGCGATAGTGATTGATAGTATTCTGTTTGAGGACGTTGAGATTGGACGAAACTGCCATATTCAGAACTGCATCATAGATAAGAACGTTAAGGTGCCTGATGGAACTCAAATCGGCATTGATAGTCTTGCCGATGCCAAACGCTTCCACATATCAAAACAAGGCGTGATTGTGGTGCCATCTTCTTACGAGTTTAATGAGTCTTAACCTCTAATACTGGTCACTCAGTATTCATCAGTAACACCCTCTTTACTTACAAAAAAGCGCCCCATAAAAACAGGGCGCTTTTCTAAAATTGAATCAAATTACTTAGGTGCTAATTCGTAGTTCTCTTGCATTTCATGTGGGGCGATCCCGTATTCATAATCCGCTAAGTAACCATCCTTATAAACCTTCATCCCCTTCTCATCCCAGCTCACTTTGATCATCGCCGTGTTACCATCTTCACTGCCTAACAGCTCAAGCATTTCTGCATCAATCTTAATGGCTTTGATGGTTTTAATGCGCTTAAACGGCTTAAATTCAGTGGTCGACGTTGGCAATGATCCATAGCTGCTGATCCATGTCTCTTTTGGTACCAACCATTGATTGAAAATATCATCAACAATCGCTTTCGGCATGCTCGCAATAACTACATCGCCCGTCATTACGTTGTTTGTTTCTAAGCTGTAACCGCCCTTACCGTCTGAAACATAAGTAGGGAAATCAATGCCAATCTCAGACTCTGCTGGTAAACGACCTAGAGTGACTGACTTCTTAATGTACAGTTCTGCAGTTTCAAATTGCTGCATGATCTCAGGGATCTTCTGAAATTCCACAGGGGCTGCAAAGGCATTAAAAGCAAAAGAAAGGGAAGCTGCAATTGCAGCGAATTTAACAGGCATTTTCATGATAACGGATCCAAATAGAAGATAGCTGTTAGAGTATCCCGTACTAGACCGTATCTCAATCAGTCATTGTTCTTTATATCAGTAATTGTGATAACGAGGTAAAGATTGGAATTTGTAGGGAGTAACAGGCGATTTATAAATTTAAGACTAGAATAAGTCATTGAGGTGCGGCTTGATTAAGGCGATAAAATCTAAGTGAGCGAAGTCAACTGGAGCAATATTTCGAGAATGAGGTTTTTTTAAACACGTTTGAAATTCACGAAACATAATATGCGATCAGTTCATCGGACTTTCAAGGGAGTAACAAGAGAATATTTGATAACACTGAAGTGAATCACACATGTGCTAATTCTCAGTTGGTTAATCTATGCGATGTTTGCTACGTTTAAATGACACAGTCATTGGAAAGGTATGATTTATGAAAATAAATGTTCAAACACATCATGTATCAATTAACGACGAGTCACGCAAAGACATCGAAGGTAAATTCGAGAAGATATCTAACCATTTCCCATCACTGATTAGCTGCGACATCATCATTACTAAAGAACACGGTCAACATCAGGTTGAAGTATTCACAAACTACGAAGGTGTACGAGTAACAGCAAAATCTACAGACGATGTTATGTACCCAGCTATCGCAGCAGCGCTTAAGAAACTTGAAGCAGGCCTAAGTAACCGTAAGGGACAGTTGAAATCCGATCTACACGAGAAGCCAACCAGTACGAAGCCAGAAATCGCTTCAGATATCATCCAAGAGATGAAGTTGGTATAACTCCACAGTAGAAGCTCGCTAACGAATAGCAGCGCACAAGAATTGCAAAGCCAGCACATGTTGCTGGCTTTTTCGATCTTTAGACGGAGCAATCCCCTCTCGCTATCAAACCTCAGATTCGGCTCAAATTCATGTCTTCTTTAAATACCTTAAGTTTCTGGTTGCTATAACAATCACGGATAGTATTTGGTAGAGTTATCCGAAATCTAGACCAAAACGGAATATTTGTTATGAAGAAAGTCGCGTTGATACTTTTCCTAGCCACTCAGTTAATGGCTTGCACAGAAGTTGGCAGTGAAGCTTGGTGTACGGATATGAAAGAGAAGCCTAAAGGCGACTGGACGGCTAATGAAGCCGGTGATTTTGCCAAGCATTGTATTTTCTAAAAAAGCACTCACCACTCCAAGCATTTGTCTTTATAGATAAAAAAACGACCGCTAGGTAGACCGAAGTACCTAGGGTCGTTTGAGCTTCAAAATGCTAGATAAGCTCTTAACTTTCACACAACACATTGTCTATATGAGTTTATTACGGATGTGGATCACCACCGCCTCTGCAACGATAACCACTGCAAAAATACTCACCAACACCATTGATACTTTTTGCCACTCAAAAAGGTTCTGCGCATCGTTGAGCACCACGCCAATACCACCAGCGCCCACTAATCCCAATACCGCAGATTCACGTACATTGATGTCCCAACGGAACAACACAATGGAATAGAACGCGGGCATCACTTGTGGCCAATAACCTTTAAGTAAAACGCTCATCCAAGAAGCGCCTGTCGCGCGTAAAGCTTCAATAGGCCCCATGTTCACTTCGGCAATTGCTTCCGCCAACAGCTTCCCTACAAAGCCGATACTACGAATAGCAATTGCCATAATGCCTGCGAGAACACCGGGGCCAAACAGTGCGATGAACAACAATGCCCAAACCAATGAGTTCACAGAACGTGAAGACACGAGAAAGAATTGAGCAATCCAGTTCAAGGCTTTATTCGGAGTGATATTTGGCGCGTTCATAAGTGCTAAAGGGATCGCAAATACCAAGGTAAACAAGGTACCTAACGTTGCGATATGCAGTGTCTCAATCATCGCTGCGTGAATCGACTCAGGATAGAACGCGTAATCCATTGGCACCATACGCTCGAACATGTCGGCAAACTGGGCTGGCGCGTCGTATAGGAACTCAGGAATCACTTCCACCGTCTGCCAAGACCACACGATGGCGCACACAAGGCTAAGGTAAACAGCAAATCGAGCCACACGTTCGTTGGGTGTAAAACGCTGCCACTCTCTATCAATAGATGCAGTTGTCATTAGAAGATTCTCCTAACAATGTTGGAAAGAAATTCACCCACAAGAATCAATGCGATAATGGTGATCAAAATAGCGGCGACAAAGTCGTAATCAAAACGTTGGAATGCTGAGAAAAGCGTACCGCCAAGACCACCCGCACCCACGATGCCAACCATGGTTGAGTTACGCAAGTTTGAGTCCAATTGGTAGCTAGCAAAGCCAATGAAACGAGTAAATACCTGTGGCATCACCGCGTACAGAATGACGCTGACAAAGCTCGCCCCCGTTGCTTTAATCGCTTCAACTGGTTTAAAAGAGATCTCTTCAATGGCTTCAGCAAAAAGCTTGGCAATAAAACCAATCGATGCAAATACCAAGGTCAGGATCCCCGCAAGGGCACCAAAGCCGACCGCTTTCACGAATAGAATTGCGATGATCACTGGGTGGAAAGAACGACACAGTGCGATGAAGCCACGAATCGGTGTCGATACAATCGAAGGCATCATGTTTCTCGCAGCAAGTAAGCCAAGAAACAATGAGATGACGATGCCGAAGAAACTCGAAATGATCGCTATCTGCAAGCTCTCCGCTAAGCCACTTAGCAGTAGATTAGTACGCGAGAAATCTGGTGGGAACATTCTTGATAGTAACCGCTCACTTTCACCAAAACCGATGACCAAACGATCAAAGGTCAGTCCTAACGTCGCAAAGCTGTAAAACAGGTAGCCAATGATTGCAGCGATAATTGCACGGTTAGTCCATGAGGTTTTGAACGGATTTTCATGCTTCGCTGGCGATGTGCTTGATGAAACGCTTGGCGACGAGCTTGAATTTAATCCAGCCATGACTCACCCCCATAAATAATTTTTAGGTCTTCTTCTGAAATACCTTCAGGGCTGCCATCGTAATGCACCTTGCCATTACACATACCAATGATGCGCTTGGCATAACGCTTGGCTAAGTTCACATCGTGGATATTCACCAACACTGGAATGTTTTTCTGTTCTGCGAATGTCTCCATCAACTCCATGATCTCAACCGCGGTTTTTGGGTCGAGTGATGACGTTGGTTCATCCGCCAATAAGATATATGGGTCTTGCATAACGGCGCGAGCGATACCGACACGCTGTCTTTGGCCACCTGACAAGCTGTCGGCACGTTGGTTAGCAAAGTCTTGTAGGCCAACAAATTCAAGTAACTCGAACGCTTTTGCTAAATCTTGTGGAGAATAGTTACGACGCCACGCATTCCAAGCCGTCATGTAGCCTAAACGGCCACTCAACAGGTTCTCGATAACCGTTAAACGTTCCACGAGGTTATATTCTTGAAACACCATGCCGATGTGTCGACGCTGTTTACGTAGCGCTTGGCCTTTTAATTGAGTCAGGTCTGCGCCATCAAAAATGATTTCGCCTTGGCTTGGATCGTTGAGGCGGTTGATACAGCGCAGAAGCGTACTTTTACCGGTACCAGATGGACCAATGATCGCGATGATGCCTGGCTCATCGATATCAATATTAATGCCTTTAAGGATTGGCTTGCCTGCCACATATTCGTGGAAAAGGTTGTTTATCTTTATTCCTTCATAGCTTGCTACGGCCATACTGCATTTCCTTGTGCGAATTTTAGAATGATCTATGCCCTACCCGCGAGGGCATAGATTTTTAGTTAAGGTAGGTGTTTTTAAAGGGCTAAGTCTTTCTAAAACTTAGCCTTCCAACAGAGTGAAGAACTAGCCGTTGTTAGCTTGTTTTGCTAACTCAGCGGCTTTTTTCTTTGCACGTTTAGCCGCATCTTTTTCAGCTAACTTCTTAAGGCCAGTTTTGGTGTAAGCCGTACCTGTCGCATGAGCGATATCACGAATCACATCCCACTCTTCTTTGTAGCTGATTGGCGAGAAACGGTCGGCACCTTTAAACGATGCGCTCATTTCTGGTGTAAAGCGGTAGCTAAAGAAAGCCTCGTTGATCTTCTCAACTAGCTCTGGTTTTAGGTTGTAAGCATACCCAAATGCAGACGTTGGGAAGCGTGGGCTACGGTAGATGATCTTCAGTTCAGAATCGTCAACACGACCTGCTGCTACCATACGATCGTACACGTCCGATGCCACAGGTGCTGCGTCATAATCTCCATTGAAGACGCCTAGAATCGATTGGTCATGCTTACCTGAGTAAAGCACTTTGTAATCTTCATCTGGCACTAGGCCTTTCGCTGGGAATAACGCACGTGGAGCTAGGTTGCCAGAGTTGGAAGATGCAGAAGTGTGTGCAACCTTTTTACCTTTCAGATCAGACATTTTATTAATGCCGCTGTCTTTACGCACAATCGTGATTAGGTTGTAGCCTTGGAAGCCTGACTCGTCGCCTTTCACTGCGATTGGAACGTAACCCGCGAGGTTAACTGCGTAGCCAGTCGGGCCAGTCGAGAAACCTGCAACATGCAGTCGACCAGAACGCATCGCTTCTACTTGTGCAGAGTTTGAGTGAACCGTGTAGTAAATCACTCGCTTACCTGTAATTTTACTTAGGTGAGCTTGGAAGTCGGCGAATGCATCTTTGTATAACGCAGGGTCTTCTACTGGCGTGTAAGTAAACACAAGCGTACTTGGGTCATTCCACTCGTCTGGGTTCTTTGGTGAATCGGCCACCAAATCTTGGTTTTCATCACAGTATCGATCGTCTAACACACCACGGCTAGAGCAGTCGCTTGCCATAGCCATTGAAGGAAGTAGTAATGAGCTAGCGATTAACAGTCCTTTAACACTGATTTTCATATTCAAACCTTACTTTTACTTATTGTTGAAAGTCACCTTCACTATTGCAGCCTTTGTGCCACCTTTTTATATCTTTAATTTCAGCGACTTAAATAAAACCCCACACTTTCAAATTACTTTTGAGTCATAAGTGTCCAACTAAAAACTCATCATTTGGGTCATTTCTGTCCCGCCAATTTCAGTGGTAAAAAAAGAGCCCGAAGGCCCTTTGGTTCACTGCTTTTTCTCTTATTATTCTTTGGCTAAGTGCTCTCTATACAAACGCTATAATTAGCTATGCAAAGCGAGCTCACAACAGCCTAAGCGTCGCTGTCCATACAGTTAGCGTAGTAAGTTACCGTTGCAGGCCAATCGCTGAATACGCCCATAACACCGACATCTTGCGCCAGTACGTCAAGCATTTTCATCATATCGCCATCATTGTTGATGCCGTCTTTCACGCTCTTGTAATACCAACCACCGCCTTGCGCAAGCGGGCCAGAACGCTCCAGTGTCCATGCGATAATGTCGAGGTCTGCATCCTTAGCCAGTTTCGCGTAGTTAGACGCCACTAATTCGTTGTTCTTATCAAGTTCAACCAAAGCAAACAGAGGTGGTGCGATGATATTCACGCCCGCATCGTGTAGCTCTTTCATGTTTTCAACAGACGCGACAAAGTCCGCTTGCTCATAAACACGGTCATCAAGATAAACCGCTTGTTTGCCGAACTTCGGCGTTTCATTGATCCAATACTTCACATCATCCAAGTTGAATGACTGGAGGTAAGTCTCAGAAGGCTTGAAACCCGCTTCTTTCAGTTCATCCACCAACTTCTGTGCATACATCTCTTGGCTAAATCCATTGAAAGGCATATCTACCGCGGCTGATTTCAATTCAGGAGTCACTTTCACGCCGTGCTCTTTAAACAGTGCTGCACTTTCTGCGTGCGTCATCAGTGTGCCACTTTGGCTGTAAAGATCGGTTCTCCAACCAGGAGTGCCATTCATGTACTCTTCGACAGTGGTTGCTTTTGGGTTCGCACCATCCATTTTACCTTTGAGCGTCTTAAACTCAGCCAGCGTGAAATCAGAAGTACGGCACTCAACCTGAGCATCTTCGCCTGTCGCTGGATTAGCTGGTGTAAACGGGGTTGAGCACTTCTTCGCAAGATCTGGGTGTGCTAATACATCGGTCGTCGTGTGCAGATCACTTTGCGAGTGACGGCATACCAACGCCTTATCTTTGGTGAAGGTCACATCACACTCGACAACGCCTGCGCCCATTTGAATCGCCGCTAAATAAGATTCCTTAGTGTGCTCAGGAAACTGCATCGCAGCTCCGCGATGCCCAATAGAAAAATCACTACGATGAAAAGGTCCTTCGCTGCAACTCAACAGCTTAGTTTTCAAAGGGCTCTCATCCATATTGTTAACTAAAAAGAGGGGACGAGGTCCTAAGTTTGCTGGTTCTGCAGCAGCCCATGCCGTTATTGAACTCATGCCTAATATCAGAGCAATCGAACCTTTCAGTATTTGCTTCATGTTTGTATCTCCTTGCAACAAGCAATTATTTTTCTAATGTCCTTTATTCGATCATTCAATGTTGGATAGCTGTCATATATAGATAGCTGTCATATGTTTTTTGACTCAACATCGAATAACCTCATGTGGGCTGACGCCACAATGTAGGGATTGCACGCTTTATGCCAGATGTTAAAGCTCTTTTATTACAATCACTTGAAACAGCTAGCCATTCGACTAAAAACCAAATGGGTCATTGTTGTCTTGTGCTTTTTCTTTTGGCTTTGGCTTTGGCTTTGGTTTTGATTTTGGGTTTCCATTTAACAAACACCTGAACGAATTAAGCTTTGAAACTCTCTTTATCCAACTGGTGTTTCTTCATTTTTCGATAAAGGGTTTTACGTGGTAAATTCAGCTTACTTGATACCTCGTTAATGTTACCTGCGCTTTCTATTAGCGCTTCCGTCAGTACATTCCTTTCGTACTGCTCCATCTGCTTTTCAAAAGCGAAATCTTCTCCGGACGTTTCACAAATTGGTGATTGAAGATCAAAGCCATCACCAACAATACCGAGCACAAACCGGTCGGCGACATTACGTAATTCGCGCACGTTACCCGGCCATTCGTGTCGACATAATTGCTGTATTTGTTCGGGGTAAATCGTTGACGGACGCGTCTTATATTTGTGGCTCGCTTGAATCACAAAGTGGCGGAACAACACCTGAATGTCCTCTTTGCGTTGACGCAATGCGGGAAGGTTTAAGCTCGCGATATTGAGGCGATAGAAGAGATCAGCTCTGAACTCACCTGTTTCACTCAAGCTCGCGAGATCAGCTTTGCTGGCGGCTACCACCACGATATCGACCGGGATTAACTCGTTACCACCAACGCGCTCAATCATTCTTTCTTGAATGACGCGCAACAGTTTAATTTGCACGGCAATCGGCATGCTTTCGATTTCATCCAGAAACAAAGTACCGCCATTGGCTTGTTCTATTTTGCCAATGCGTTTCTTGTTAGCGCTGGTAAACGAGCCCGCTTCATGACCAAACAACTCACTTTCGATAATGCTCTCAGTCATGCCGCCACAGTTGATCGCGACAAAGGGCTTCGCCTTACGACGGCTAAATTGATGCAACGCGCGAGCAATTACCTCTTTGCCCGTTCCTGTTTCGCCGTTGATGATGGTATCAACACCGGTATGAGACAGTGCGAGCACTTGCTTGCGTATCGTATCCATCGCTTTTGATTGGCCAATAACCACCGTTTCAATCGGTAACTCAGCTTCCTCATCGCCGCCTATAATTGCTGGGCAATTGTGCTGAGATTGTGTCAACGCCAAGTCGAGCTTCTCTACCAACTCGCCCGCACTCAGTGGCTTTTCTAAGAAGTCGAAAGCTCCTAGCTTCATTGCCTCTATCGCCATGGGAATATCGCCATGGCCACTCATCAACAATACAGGGACGTTAGCGGCTCTATGTTGAATTGAACTCAGCAGCGTAAGCCCATCCACCTGTGGCATCCGTACATCACACAATACAACCGCCTGGCTGTTCGCTTTGAGCGACTTAAGGCCAAGGTTAGGATCGGTAAAGGTCGTGACGCTAAACCCTTCTAGTTCTAACATTTCACTCACGGCTTCAACGACATCGATTTCATCATCGATAAGAACTATGTGTTTTTCTGCAGTCATGAGGCTATGCCTTTTGGTAGAGTGACGATAAAAGTAGTGCCTTGGTGTTCAACTGATTCCACGTGAATCGAGCCGCCAAAGTCTTTTATGATGTTGTATGCGATAGACAAACCGAGCCCAAGCCCCTTACCTGTTGTCTTGCGGGTATAAAATGGGTCGAACAGGTACGGAATGTCCTCTTGAGGTATGCCTAATCCGTTGTCCATAACCAAAATCTGAATGGTATTCGAATGCTCTTGAGTGAAGATTCTGAGCTCTGGTTGCTCTCTGTGCTCAACGGCATCCAGAGCATTGCTGATCAAATTCACCAATACCTGTTCTAAGCGAATGCTGTTAGCTCGAACCATCTGGCTACTTTGGGGCGAATACTGAATCGACACTGCGCTCTGTCGGGTTTCAAACAGGTCAATCGCATCACCAATGACCTTATTCAATTCAACGTTATCAATCTTGCCATCACTCTTACGTGAGAAGGCCTTTAGGTGACGAGTAATCGCAGCCACTTTATCTAACAAGACCTCGATTTTTTTCAGATTCTCTTCTGCCCTGTCAGGCCTTTGCTTGCCTAACCATAATTGAGCACTTCGAACGTGACTGTTTACTGCGGTCAGAGGTTGATTGATTTCATGCGTGATCCCGACACTTAATTGCCCTAGCGCGGCCAATTTTCCGGCTTGAATGAGTTCATCTTGAGTAACACGTAATTTGGCTTCGGCTAAGGTGCGCTCTTCAACCTCCGCCTCTAATTTTCGATTGGTTTGCTTAACGGCTTTGGCTGTGGTCTGGAATACCTTTAGGTACTTGGCCATTTGTGTCACTTCGTCTTTGCCCCGAATGGAAACCTCGGTATCTAAATGGCCAGTAGAAATCGCGAACATGTTGTCTTTGAGCTGTAAAAGCCTTTCTAAAATACTCTTACGTACGTAGAACCACGAAATGGCAGCGGCAGCCAACACGCTGAACAGAGAAAGAAAAAGAGAGAGTTGTTGGTTCGATTGTAAAGACAGCTGCGCTTGCTGAATCGATTGGTCAATATTGCTATTCACCTTGCTGGTATTACTTTCGATCTGCACCGTTAACTGATTCAAATGTTCACGGCTGTTTTGTAGGAAGTATCGCTCTTGATAGAGATGATCGAGCGCTTTGTTTTTCATCCCATACAAGCTGCTATCACTTGAGGCAAGGTTATAAATCACCGTGAGTTGATGATCTAATTCAGGAAAATCACTTCTTAAATCACCACTGACCCAGAGCTTCCACCACTCTTCCCCTACCTGCTCTAGACGGTAGCTAGTGTAATCGAGCTCATTAAAGCTTGAGTCGTTATACAGCTTCTCTACTAAGCCTAATTGGTAATAAAGCAGAGATTTCAACTGAGTATATTGGATTTGATCTTTGGCTGACTCAGGCAAACTATCGAGTGAATCACTGGCTTGTTGCAATAGAGGATAAAAGCCTTCAAGCAAATTACGAAGTTCTTGATTGAGTTGTTCTGACTCAATCTCACTTTGATACAATAGACTCAGACTATTGTTAACTTGGGCGATAAGGTCTTTAAAATAGGCGTGATAATCAGGGAATTGAACCATAACGCTATTCATCACTGAAATGGCCTCTTCAATTTTAAGCATCGCCTGCTTACGTTCTATATTCGATTCAGCGTCACTGAGCTGAGATGAGGTCGTAATAATCACACGCACCATATCATTGAGGCGTGCAGCGCTATCTAAGGCGGGGATTTCACTCTCTTTTAATTCAACGAGGCGTTGGTTTAGATCGTCAAAAGTAAAGCTAGAAACAACCGAGAGGAAGATGGTGGTCATTGATAACATGGCCAATGCCAATACCAAGCGCAGTTCAATACCTTTCCAGCCAAACCACTTGCGACGCGGGATTTTGATCGAAAATGGGCGCTCAAAACTGTCTTTGTTTTCTATCACCTCGGAGACATGACTACTCACTCGCTCCACCTTCTTCTCATCATAAAATCAACAGGATCCGTCAATGATTCAATCAGTTAGGTGGTTTACCTATTTAATCTTAGATCTAATAGCTTTAGTGAAACTATTAAATGAAGAGTAATCATTAACATTTCACATAAGATATCATAACAATTATTTTATAAAGCTTGAGCTGTCTGTTTTGCGATAATAGAAAGTGACCTCACCGACAGAAACGTGATTACTTTATCAATACCAGCCGAGTAAAGTGAATTCATCAGTCTCAGTTAAGCAGTAAAACTCAATTAATATTAATCAGTTAAGGTTTATTGACACCAAAAAAATCGCACAAGCTTTCACTCATGCGATTTCATTTGTGGCATGTCCATCTACTAGCTGAGACTAAAGGATCTTAAATAATGATCATTCCATCTCGATAAGTCAGTGCTGGCGAAACATCTTGCCCAAGTAATACAGGACCATCAAGGTCGACGATTTCAGATTGAACCGCAATAGGCAGCGCCGCTCGCATCGCCAATGAGGTGCCTAGCATACAACCAGACATCAGAGCAAAGCCGAGCCTTTGAGCTTCTTCAGCAAGTACCAATGCTTCGGTCAAACCACCCGTTTTATCGAGCTTGATGTTGACCATCTCATACTTGCCCAACAGCGAAGACAGCTGAGAAGTGGTATGACAGCTTTCATCCGCACACAGTGGGATCGGGTGATTGATGTGTGCCAGTGAGGCATCATGTTGTTGCGGCAAAGGTTGCTCGATCATTGCGATATCAAACTCAGTAAGTTGATTGAACAACTCTTCGAGATTCAACCCTGTCCACGCTTCATTAGCATCCAGTACAATCTGAACATCAGGTGCCGCTTCTCGCACAGCACTAACACGCTCTACTACCTGCTCGCCATCAAGCTTCACTTTTAGGAGCTTAGCGCCATTCGCCACATAATCTCGTGCTTGGGTCGCCATCGCTTCCGGTGTGCCAATGGAGACTGTCATTGCAGTAACGATTTGAGCAGGTAACTCAAACAAGCTATTTGGAAACGTCTGTTCGTTCTGCTTCGCTTCGAAATCCCAAAGCGCACAATCGACCGCATTTCGCGCTGCGCCTCCAGTCAATAAGGACTGAAGATGATCTCTTAGCTCTGCGGGATCGGTAACGCCTCGTTCAAACATAGCTTCAAGGGCACTAGACGCTTGTTGAATTTGCGCTAACACAGACTCCGATGACTCGCCGTATCGTGGGTAAGGCGTGCATTCACCTTGAGCTTGTTTGCCACCATGTTCAATGTAAACACGAACAACGTGACACTCTGTTCGGCTGCCTCGAGAGATGCGAAAAGGCGTTTGCATCGCGATAGTAATAGGTTCTGCAGTAATCTTCATAATTTCACTCGGTTGATGTTCGCTTTAACAAATGGAAACGTAGAAATGATGAAATCGTTAAAGTGAATGTCGCAAATGATCAGTAATATGTTGTACACCAAATCGCACGGGATCCGTCACGGGTACTTGATAGCGAGTAGTCCATTCTTGGCACAATGTCTCAGCCTCTTCAATGCTAATCGCCGATGTATTCAGGCAGATACCCACCAGTTTCACGTCTGGATTTGTCAATCGCGCGGCTTGCAAGTTCGCTTCAATGGTATGTTCAATCGTTGGCAATTGCGCATGAGGAAGGTTGCGAATATGTGGTCGCCCGACTTCATGACATAGCACCAAAGCATCAGCTTGTGCGCCATGCAACAACCCTAAACTCACGCCTGCAAAAGACGGATTGAACAACGAACCTTGGCCTTCAATAATGTCCCAATCGTGGTCAGTAAAATCGGGGCTAATCGCTTCAACCGCGCCGGAAATGAAATCCGCCACCACAGCATCAATCGAAATCCCGCTACCTTCAATCAAGATACCCGTCTGCCCTGTCGCTTTAAACTGAGCTGATGTGCCCGCTTCTTTAAGCGACTTTTCAATGGCCAACGCCGAGAACATTTTACCGACTGAGCAATCCGTTCCTACAGTTAGAAGACGCTTACCTTGACGTGGCTTACCATTACCAACGTTTAGATCACCATCAAAATGGCGTACATCATGAAGCTTAGTCAATCCTCGCTGTTGCATGTCAACAAGCGGTGAAAATTCACTCAAGCGTTGGTGCATGCCAGATGCAATCTGAAATCCCATTTCTGCAGCCGCCATTATGGTTGGTTGCCAAGAGTCAGGAATAACACCACCTGGGTTTGCCGTGCCAATCACTAGCGTTTTCGCGCCCCGTGCTTGCGCCTCTTGTAAGGTCATGTCCGTTAAGCCAAGTGAAACAGTATCGTCTGTTAAACGAAGCTGACCTAGGCAAATTTCTGGTCGCCATTGATGAATACCACGAGCTGTTTTTGCTGCAAGTGGGTCGGTAACATCCCCAAGAAAAAGAAGGTAAGGTTGAGCGATAGACATGAGCATTCCTAATTAATAAATCCTTGTATAGGTTTACTTTAATTAAGAACTTAGAAGCTGCCGAATACCAATTTATGGCGAGCCTATAACCTTAAGTTATAGGCTGAGTATGGCTCTTCAATGAAGCGATAAATTGCTTAACAGAAATAGACTGAGGGGTGTGCTCTGCACAAAGCGTCGATACCGAGAATTGGATATCCGGCTGCAGTGAAAGCACACAAACCGAGTCGTCATGTTGATACTGCTCTGCTGTCCACGGATCGACAATCGCAAAGCCTGCTTGGTGCTTCACCAATTCCGCCGCCGCGCTATATCCACGCACAGATATCGGATGGTGATAATGCTCATCTCGTGCAATAAGGCTTTGATGTAACAGGAGGCCTAATGGATCGCGGCTATCAAGCCCGATGATTGGTAAGGGATAATTGATCAGGTCATCAAGGGTTAATTCCGTCGGTAACTGTTCAACGGTGTGAGATGGAACCAGAACCTTGAGGGATTCAGTTAAGAGTGTTTCACTTAATATGGCAGGCGGTGTTTCGTCGCCAAACGCGATAGCAATATCAAGCTCATGCTTTAATAATCCAGCACACAGTTCATCACGGTTTGCAGTCAGCAACTCAAAAGAGATCTCTTGTTCGCGAGACATTTGGGCTATTACCGGAGTCAGTAACTTAGTCGCCAGAATCGGCGGCGCACCAATACGTAAATGCTGATGGCCTTGCTTCACTTTGTTGGTCAGAGATCGAAATTGCCCCAGCTGTTGATAGACCTTTTCTGCTTCTGGTAATAAGGTTTTTGCTTCGACCGTTGGCACCAACCGACCTTTGACACGCTCGAACAATCCAAACCCAAGTTGTTGCTCTGTATGCGCCAAAATACGAGTCACATTAGGTTGTGACACATGCAGATTACGAGCGGCTCCAGATACGGTTCCGGTCTGCATAATGGCGTAGAAGACTTCCAACTGTCTTAGGTTCACATTGATGTCCTTATGGTTCGCGAAACAAATCTAGGGTTTGGCTTTTCTTGTATTAGTTAAGCTGTTTATCGGTCTAGCTGTCTATTTAGCTTTTTTCGTGAGTCTATTTCAGTAGCTCAGTTACCGTAGGTTGAAGAACCTCAGCCCAAGCTTGATAAGCCTTCGCATTCAAGTGTAAGTCATCACACGAGTACTCATTCGACAAAAGCTTATTAGGTGACAATACTGAGTTCACATCTAAGAACGCAATGCCTTGCTGAGAACAGTACTCGGTTAACTTGCTATTGAGTAGTTCAACCGACAAATTCAAACCTTGCAGTTTAGAGCCAACATAAAGCGTTGATTGCACCAAGATTCGAATATCGTTTCCTTGCCACACTTCAAGCATATCAATGTAGTTACGGTAGATATGTTCGACATCATAACCCTGAGCCAAATCGTTTATCCCAGCCATAAAGCACACCAGCTTGGGGTTCACGTTTAATGTGGTATCAATACGGCGCAACATGCCAGTTGTGGTATCGCCCGCTAGGCCGCGGTTGACCATCGAAACATCCCGAAAAATATCCGCCCAAGGTGCCCATTCGGTGATCGAGTCACCAAACATCACTAAGTCTGCATTCGGGGAGAAATGACGATGATTGTCTGATGTCATGATGTAACGACTCATGCTGTGGCCTCGTTGTTGAATCTCAGACTGAACAGCAACTGCCTTGAGGATCTCGTCATTCGGTGTGGTGTTATCGAATTGAGAAAGTACACCTTCGATATGCGGTCTTAATGGGCTGAGTTGGGTTTCGAGGTGATGTTGCTCTTTCAAATCGACGAGCTTCTCTAACAAAACATAAAGAGAGCGATTTTGTCCGTATTGCTGGAACAATTTGTACAGATCGAGGACAGGAGCCTCTTGCAGCGCAGCAAGCAATTGCTTGTCATCCATGGTGTTATCTAGCCCTTCAATTATCTGGTGATGAACTCAAGATAATATCCGATTGCGTAGAGGATAGATAACACTAGAAATCGAGAATTACTTTTCTTTAATCAACAAATGATTACGGTTATCGCGGCTTTTCTTAATCAACTCGTTGCTCTCGTCCATTTCATCTGACTTTGCAAGGCGATCGTAAAGCAGCACGTTAACGGTCGCGGCTAAATTCATGCAACCAACCGTTGGTACGTACACAACGTGATCCGCTCTATCGGCAACATCTTGAGAAATGGAACCGTCTTCAGGGCCAAAAATATAAATAGCGTTTTCTGGGTGTTTAAAACGCGGCAGTGGTGTTGCCCCTTCAGCCAACTCCACACAGACAATTTTGGTTTCTGAATCAAGGTTATCCAAAAACGACTCAACACCAGTTAGTGGAATTGTACGAGTTGCACTCTTGGTGTCGGTATGGAACTTAGCCGCTTTTTCGTAGCGTTTCCCTGTGTATTTAACTTCGTCGACTTGATAACAGCCAGCCGCGCGCATAACAGCACCAACGTTAGTCGGGCTTTTTGGGTTAGTTAAACCAATAGTCACATGGCTTTTGTTCATGAATCTTCTCACTTAACGAATAGACATAGCAGGGTGCTACAAAGCGTCGCATTCTAACAAAGCAGCGTCGAATTCAAAAGCACGGAAACAGAGTTACCGATCTCTCGCCATACCTGCAATTACATAGGCTCAACAGCCTTAAAACCTAACCACCATCATATTTACAAAACAAAAGTGTTTTAGGGTAACAATTAAACAACAAGTCCATTTACATTTTGAAACCACATTAATAATGTGTTGAGAATTGCATTAGACAATCGCACAGGAAGCGTGACATGACCCTAACCATCAAAAACCGCCTTTATATACTCTCTTTCATTCCCTTGTTACTAATGGCAATTGGGATGATGAGCGTGACTTATATGAAGAGCACCGAGCTAACCGCACAACAAGTAGAATCGACGCGTAGCAATATGATGGCGATGAAAGAAAAGGAACTCAAAGCGTACCTACAAATGGCCTACTCCTCGATCAGTCCATTTTTAGATAAAGGGGCAACACTAGAAGAAGCCTTACCAACACTCAAAACTCTAGAATATGGTGAGTCTGGTTATATTTTCGGTTATGACTCGAAAGGCGTTCGAGTTGTTGTTGGCCAAAACAGTGATGGTATTGGTAAAAACTACTACGACCTTCAAGATAAAAAAGGCAACTATCTAATCCGCGACCTTATTAAGAACTCAAAGCTTGGTGAATTCACTACCTACTACTTTCCAAAACTTGGCCAATCGGAAGCTCTACCTAAGCTCAGCTATTCGATTTTCATTCCGCAGTGGGATTTAATGCTCGGTACGGGTTTTTATACCGATGATATCGACGCGGTGATTGCTGAAATGAAAGAGAGCTCAAATGTCGCACTGCAAAGCTCGCTCACTGCCATCGCTATTTTCTGTGGTTTGATTGCACTTGTAGTGGCGGTTTTCGCTGTCGCCGTGAACCGTACTATCATGCAACCACTCGAACAATTTGATCGCTCGATTAGCGCTTTTGCTAGCGGTGAGGCCGATTTAACGGCTCGTATGGAACATTTCAAAGCGCCAGAGTTCACCAAACTCAGTGAAAACTTCAATGCCTTTGTTGCCAGCCTGCAAACCATCATTCGAAGTGTTAGTGATGTTGGCCAGCAAGTTGTATCCGAGACCACCAGTATGTCTTCTCGTGCCGCACAAGTTGATGAAATTGCAACAGGTCAGCGCGAAGAAACGGAGCAAGTGGCAACCGCTATGACGGAGATGACCACGACAGCGCAGGAGATCTCAAGCAATGCTAGCCAAGCGGCTGATTCAGCTAAACAGGCAGAAACTAACGCTAAAGAAGCTCAACAGATTGTTAATGCTGCTGCAAACTCGGTTGCAGGCCTTGCTAGTGAAGTATCAGAAGCGAACACCGTGGTATCAAGACTCGAAGGTGATGTACAAAATATCTCGTCTTCATTGACAGTCATTCAAGACATTGCAGAACAAACGAACTTATTGGCACTGAATGCGGCAATTGAAGCCGCACGTGCAGGTGAACAAGGACGTGGATTTGCGGTGGTAGCCGATGAGGTTCGTAAACTGGCAAGCCGTACTCAAGAAAGTACGGGTGACATTCACAAGATGATTCAGCAATTAAAAGCAGCTTCAGATGCCGCCGTAAAAGCCATGGATTCGAGCCAAAATCGAAGTGCTCAAACCGTGGAAGAAGCGAATGCCGCAGCCGCTGCACTGGCGAAGATCCAAGCATCGATTGATACCATCATGGACATGAACTCGTTAATTGCTACTGCGACGGAGCAACAAAATATTGTTGGGCAAGAGATCTCGCAACGCATTGTAGTTATATCCGATCAAAGCTCGCAATCGGCATCACTCGCAAATCAAAACCGTACAGGCAGCCAAAACCTAAACAGTCGCGCCAATGAGCTATACCACTTGGTAGATCGCTTCACGGTTTAGTGCATTTACGGTCGATTAAATAGCAAGTAAACGCTACAAAACGTTCAAAGCTTTTCTAATCAAATGCAATCGGGCTTCAGAATCATCATTCTGAAGCCCGATTTTTTATCTAACGGTGCTTGAATAAAAGGAACGACACTGAGTAGAACCTAAGGCCCAACCCCAGCCTTAACGCAATCTTGATTCAGCGGGCAATGTTCACACTTTGGTTTAGGGTTACAAAACTGCTGGCCATGTTCGACGAGTAAGCCATGATAATAACCGTACCTTTTTGTATCCAGAGGAATCACGTTTTCCATTAAAGCTCGAAACTTTTCATACGATTTCGGGACATCCAACCCATTGCGAATGAAGATTCTTCTCGCGTACGCATCAATCACAAAAGATGGCTTACCTATCGCATACACCAGAATCGCGTCGGCGGTTTCGCCACCAATTCCTTTGACTTCCAGTAGCTCTTTACGCAGTTGATCCTTATCCTGTTCTCGCACCACAGACATATCGTATTGATACTTCGAAAACCACTCAGTTACTGCTTTTAACTTAATGGCTTTCTGATTGTAGTAACCACTAGAACGAATCTTTTGAGCAAGCTCATCGATCTCCATATCTGCAACTGACCTTGGATTACACTTATCGCCTAAGTTAGTCAGTGCTTTCTCTGCATTCTTCCAATTAGTGTTTTGAACCAAAATAGCGCCTAAAACGATCTCGTAAGGATCGTTCCTTTACCACCATTCAAAATAGCCATAGTGCTGCTCAAGGGAGTCGAACACACTGAGTATCAGTTCATTTTGGCTGACTAAATTATGTGACTTGACGTCATAGAACTAATCCAATTGCTCAGATAGAAAATCGACTAACAAGCGAACCTTTGAAGACAGGTTACGGTTCTGAGGGTATAGCGCCCAGATCCCCTCCTTGTCGTCTCGGTAATCAGACAGCACCTCAACCAACTCTCCCGAATCAAGATCTTCACTCACGTAATACTCTGGTAATTGCACCAAGCCAATGCTCTGTTTTGCTGCATCTAGTAAAGCTAGGCCACTATTACACTTGATTCGTCCATTAACACGAACTGAGCGAGGGCGACCATTTTCTTTAAAACGCCAATGCTCAAAGCCACCCACTAAGCATTGGTGATTAGTCAGCTCAGACAGCGTATGTGGCTCACCATAACGTTCAATGTATTCAGGGCTTGCACATACGTAGAGTTGTCGTTGAGAAAGCTTTTTTGCCACAAGACTTGAATCTTCTAAGCGACCAAGACGAATCGCCACATCAACACCGGAATCAATAAGGTCGAGCTTTTGGTTAGTCAGCATTAGCTCTAACTCTACTTGCGGATGGAGCTTTAAGAATTGATGAAGTATTGGGGCGAGTTGACGCTCGCCATAAGTCACGGGGGCCGTCACTTTCAACAAACCTTTCGGTGTGGATTGCATCTGCGTGACCGCAAGCTCAGCAATTTCTAAGCCCTCAACCAGCAACTTACACTGTTGATAATAGAGTTGCCCCGCCTCTGTTAGAGAAACCTTACGAGTCGTTCGATTGAGTAGTTTCACTGCAAGACGCTCTTCGAGGTTTGCGACTCTGCGACTGATTTGAGCCACCGACGTAGTGAGCTTCTGCGCCGCGCCAGTAAAGCTTTCACGCTCTGCCACTGCAACAAACTCACTTACCCCTTCCCAATTGGCCATGCCTTTACCTTATGCTGAACTTTGGTTACCCATACAGTGTATTGAAGATAGATATCAGTGTCACCTTGCTTGATATGCGCTGCGCATAAATATTCGCCACCTACAATCGGCCAAAATCATTCCAACCAACTGCTGACATTTCTCATTATTCCTTACCGAACACTAACAAAATCGTCGTCTCCCCTGACACTCCTCCTACCACTTCATTGATATGTTGGTTCTGTACCGGAACACAGGTACTTCAACAAAGTAAGGTACTCCTATGAAAAAATTAATCATACTTGCATCAACTCTTGTACTCAGCACCACGGCGTTTGCAGCAACCAAAACAACGATTCAAGAAACAACGCTAAAATCTGATACATTTGTTACTGAAGCGGAAGCATACGATGCAGGAACAAACCTTATGGATGAGCTAAGCGCAAAGACACCTTTTGAGCTTTCTAGAGAACTGCCACAGTTCCAACAAACAACAAAATACGATTCGTTCAAGATTGATGACGCAAATATGGAAGTGAAAAAAATCACTAACATGAGCGGCGACATCCATTACCAAGCGAACGTAAAAGTTGATTACCGTTACACATACAAAGACGGTCGTAACAGCTAACACCGAATGATTGATCAGTTCGCAAACCGATCACGCATCCAAAAAAAAAGCCCGTACTCATTGAGTACGGGCTTTTTTGTCGTTCAGTGCTAGTTAATAGAATCCAGAACGAACAACCATTATCAGATCATATTTATCTGCTTATTTTAAAAATCAAACTTCAAATTGAGAAACAAGGCTATCAAGCGCTTCACATTGCTCCGCCAATGCCATACAAGCATTCTCAGCGCTGCTCGCCATTTCAACCATTTGCATCGTGCTTTCTGCTATGCGTTGAACATTCTTATTCACTTCTTCAGACACTTGAGACTGTTGAGAAGCCGCAGTCGCGATTTGAGTATTCATTTCGTTCATCATGCCAATAGAATTACGAATCTCGCTCAAAGAAGACGCCGCGGTACCCGCCTGAACAATGGTTTTCTCACCGCTAATTTTGCTTTCGTTCATCACGCCAACCGCTTGCTTTGCGCCCACTTCAAGACGCTCGATCATCGATTGAATTTCACCCGTACTGTCTTGCGTTTTACTGGCTAAGGCTCTTACTTCATCCGCAACAACCGCAAAGCCACGACCTTGTTCGCCCGCACGCGCAGCTTCAATAGCCGCATTCAATGCCAATAAGTTAGTTTGCTCGGCAATACCTCGGATTACGCCTAAGATTGACGCTATGTTCTTCACATCACTATCGAGTTCATGAACCACACCACTCGCGTTTTCAATGTCATGTGCTAGACGTTCAATTGAGCTTACTGTTAAGCCCAAGGTTTTATCCGCTGATTCCACTTCACGATTAGCCGTGTTGCTCGCTGAAGCCGCTTCTAATGCATTGCCACTTACCGCTTCACTGGTCGCTTGCATTTCATGAACAGCCGCAGCCACCACCTCGCTCTCTTTCTGTTGGTTCGATGAAAACTCAGCAACGCCTTGTGTTAGAGATTTGATGTTTTCCATCTCTGCACGTACAGCATTAGAGGTGATAATAACCTGCTCGATTGTCACATGGATTTTGCCAACGAATTGGTTAAATGCAGAGCTAAGACGCGCAATTTCATCACTGCCTTCCACGTTCATACGCTGAGAAAGATCGCCATCACCAGATGCAATTTCAGCCATGGCTTTTTCTACATTTTGAATCGGCTTAACGATAAAACGATTCGACAACCACAGCGCGAAAATAGCCGCTAAGATCGCAACACCCATGCCTATTTCGATGATCACCTTGCTTGATTCAATCGACTCGTTGGCTTGCTTGCGTAACTCAACTTGCTTAGCTTCAATCAAGCTACGTACTGAACGAAGCTGTTCACGAATGATCGCAAATTCTGCATCCAAAGCTGGCGAATAGTCGATATTGTATTGGTGAGCATTCTCTGGGTCAGCAAACAGTGGTTCGTGTAACGCAACCCACTTGCTCATCGCATCCACTAACTTAGTAACCTCTCCTCGTGAAGAAGGATCGAGCACTCCTGCAGAATAAAGCGTTAACACACTTTCAAAACGAGGAACGGCTTTGTAAGCGTTATCTTTAAACTCAAACTTTTGGTAATCAATCGCGGCTTGGTCTTTTGCCAACAACAGGCCTTGAGCAGACGAAATGACTTGGTAGATATCGCGATAACCATCTTCCAGATTATCCAATACCGGCTGAACCACATTATTCAGCTCGTGGTTGATAGCAGCTTGAGCGTTAGATTTGATAACGTTCAAAACCGTAACTGTAGAAAACACAATAACAATCACCATTAGCGGGATCGCAATTTTACTCTTAATAGAAAGGTTGTTGATACTCATAGGGGTTAATAACCACACAATAGATAGGGACTCCCGCATAATATACCGTACAAATATTAAGACACGCTATGAATTTGTGAAGCCTCTCTCAAAGCAAACGATGTCGCCCAATTGGTTGACGTTTACTTAACGAACAACCAACGATGTGGATACAGTACACGCGTTTTTTATGTACTTATTTGCTACTTAGGAACGCTATTACTGGAGAAGTGTGAGAAATAGCACCATAATGTACGGCTCAAAAGTAAATAGGTATAAACATGAAAATTTGTGGCGTTGAAATCAAAGGTAATGATGCAATCATTTGTCTACTTTCTCTTTCTGATGGCGTATTTAACATTCCTGATTGTCGCGTTTCAAAAGTCGCAATTGGCGATGCAAACGACACGCAAAACATGAAAGATTTTCAATTCTCTTTCGCAAAACTGATGGAAGATTACCAAGTAGATAAAGTAGTAATTCGTCAGCGCCAAACTAAAGGCAAATTTGCTGGCGGCGGCTTCGGCTTCAAACTAGAAGCAGCAATTCAGTTGATCGATGGCCTAGACGTAACGGTTGTATCACCTGCTGACATCAAAGAGAGCCTTAAGCGCAACCCTCTTATGATGAAGTTTAAAGAGACTGGCCTTAAGCAATACCAAGAAGCACCGTTTACAACGGCATACGCTTGCTTGATGCAACGCTAATCCATAGTCGCTAAAACGCTATTGATAGAGAAAGAGCCTGTTATTACAGGCTCTTTTTTATATTCTGTTTCGGTAAGCGTTACACAATGATAACCGTAATTAAGGTGCCTAAAGCCGCTAGGCTAAACGAAATCAGAGCCATTCCACCACCTATCACGGTACCGATGACAGGAATGACGCTAGCTACTACAATAATGGGGCGCAGTAATAGAAAAAAGCCCGCCCACATAAACACAAACCCTCCAAAACGCAGCGCCCAAGTCGCAAACGTGTTTTCGCTATGAGCCTTTTCAAACATCTCATCTTTAGTTTTCACACCATATTGCAGCAAACTCAGTGGGCCATTTTTAGTATTCCAAGCACGAAACCCTTCCTCAATCTGCTGAGCCACAATGGAGACAACCGCAGGCTCAACAATATGAAAAGTGACCTTCATATCTCCGATATTTGGTGCATCCGGATCACTACCTATGTAGTACCCTTGTTTATCTTTAGTTACGTGACCATATACTTGCTCACCAACCAACAAGTCTGAATCAGCCTTAATTTCCACGTATCGACTCATCATACGAGAGAGCTCATACGGAAACTCGAAACCACCAAAACGCATATTCTCAGCATTATAAATTGTGGTTTTGAAAGCTACTGATTCAGGATTACGATACTGTTTTTGCTTAAAAACCGTCGAGTCTCGCAAACGTTCTGACCAAACTTTGCGATAAGTGTAAGTTGTTACCTCTTTCTCTGTCCCATCAGACAATTTTTGCATGTAAGTTCGACGAGACTCTTTCCATTGATACACCTGAACTCTTCGTTTTAGATGGATACCAACGGCTTTAATACCGAATTCGGGGTCCACCAAGGTGTCCTTTGTAGTAGCTAAACCATGAGTATGAACCAACTTCTGATTGTTGTTCCAATCACGCTGATCAGATGCAATAGAAATAGCGGCTTTCTCTCCTTGCTTAAGCACTTTTTCACGATGGTCAGAACGATGCTCATTGGCATATAGAATAAATAGAGCAAAAGAAATCAGAAATACACCAAAACCTAAATCACCAATAGCAGCCTTCACTCTTTGGCTCCAGGTTCGTTCTTTGATTACCGAATACTCTTGTCCATTACCGTCGTAGCATTGTGATTCGGAATACATATCCTCATTAGTGTCAAAGCTTGGCTCTTCGCTATTGGAGCTATCATGGTCAGTCATTGGTTCCCCTAGTCATTAATGCAAAACATTATTGAGTACCAGTACTCAATAATGTCAAAAAAATGCCCATATCAACATCCTAGATATGGGCACCCATTCGCATTATAGAGTATTAACACATAAGAACAAGGTTAAATAACGAACAAATTATTACTATAACTTATTGTTCATATACGAAATAAGACTACGACCTAAGGCTAGATCCACCGTATCTTGTGCTTCCACTTTACCGATATTATTCGCGAGTACACCAGTTAGACGAGTCACCGCTTTTGTAGTCGCCGCGGCAGAAACAGGTGCTAATGCATTGGTCATAATAATATGCAGGCATTCACGGAAAATCTGATTATCATTCAGCGACTGCTTCCATGAATCGAGAAAAGAATCCCTGCCAGTAAAGTCCAACAACTTAGTTGCCTGCTGGAATACTTGCCCTTCTAACGCATAGGCAAATTGCATCTTATTAGCGTAATAACGTTGCAGAGATGACTTGGTTATCCCCATTTTTTTGGCAATTCGATCATAGGTCACGGCATCCCAACCTTCTGTCAAAAACAGGTTGAGGATGCATTCATCGTACATCTTTCGCTTACGTTGTATCTCTTCAGCACTGACCCTTGCCATATGTCCTCTTGATATTAATTAGCTCGCTAGCGCTACTTTACACCGGATCTTATCCACACTGTCAACCTTGGTGATTAGCGCGATCTATTTAAAGCCGTTTGTTGTCGAAACTTAATCAGTTCTGGCTTCTTCACCACCAGATAAACAGCAGCGGCAGACAAAGCGAAGCCCATTGCACCATAGATGTCGAACGACTCACCAAAGATAAGCCAAGCTTGAATTGCAGTCGTCGGTGGAACCAAATAAAACACCGAGGCCACACTTGAAGAAGCGCCGTGCTCTACCATGTAAAGCAACAATAAGATGGCGATACACGACAAAACAATCACTAACCAAGCAAGAGTTAACGTGAATTCGAGAGTCCAGTTCACTTGCATGGTTTCGTAACGCATAGCAAAAGGAAGGAACAATGCCGCCGATGCTAAATATTGAACCATCGCGCCACCTACCATATCTGTGCCTTTACAAAAGCGCTTCTGATACAAAGTACCGACCGTAATACCCACCAAAGAAACCAAACACAATAACGTTGCCAAGCCTTTTTGGTCGTCAGACTGCCATTCAATATTGCCCATCAATACCAAGCTAATTCCAGCAAAACCAAGCGCTAAGCCCAGCCATTGTGCGAAGTTAAAACGCTGTGAAGTACAGCTAATCATAATCAAGGCAGTCAGGATCGGTTGTAAGCCAACAAGTAGCGAACTCAACCCAGCGGGCATCCCCATATCAATCGCGAGATAAGTACCACCAAGGTAGAAACCATGAATCAAGACTCCGACCACACAAGCATGAAAGAATGCGCGACCACGAGGAATACGACGTTTAAGAATGGCAATCAAAACTAAGAACAGCGCCACGTTGGCTACCATCCTAAGTGAAAGCAACGTTGCGGGTTCGGCGTATTCCACGCCAAGACGTGCGCCAACAAAGCCTGACGACCACAATATTACAAACACGAACGGAATCATTTTAATCAGCATTACAAACCTCTGGTCAACTCTTCATCAATGCTGTTACCTTAGTTGGGTACAGATAACTAATAAAGATACAGATATAACACTTTAAATGGTTACAGATTAAAAATGAGCAACGAGGGAAAACAACGTGGAAGCAGAACTCAGCGGCAATAAATATCTTGCTACCGAACAACATATTAAGACTCAGATCGATAAAGGACTCTTTCATCCAGACGACCGCCTTCCCTCAATTCGTCAACTAAGCGAACAGCTTGGCGTGAGCAAAAATACCGTGATTCGCGCCTATCAAGAATTGGAAGCGACAGGCTGGGTGTACTCGGTTCCCAAGTCGGGTTATCGCGTCAAAGCACCGAACACCACAAGTTGGGATACGCCCAGCCAGCCTCAAAAAGTCGACCTCTTGTCTGTCACCAAATCTGTACTCTCTCGTCCGAAAGGTCGCTTGAAGCTACTTGCTGGTTCTGCACACCCGAACATCAACAATCCTGCAATTCGTAGCTTGTACGCTGAAATCGGTCGCCATAGCCGTTTGCAAACTCAACTTCCGGGCTACTATCAACTCCCTCCCGGTGACGAGCAATTAGTAAAGCAATTGTTAAAGATCACCCATGATCTAGGTGTTCCCGCGGGATCGAAAGAGATTGCGATTACTCACGGTGCTCAACAGGCGATCAGTTTGGCTTTACGTGCACTCACCAAACCGGGTGACATCGTGGCCGTAGAGTCACCGTGTTACTTTGGCAATTTATTGTTACTCGAATCACTTGGCTTACAAGCCCTAGAAATACCAAGCAGTGTTAGCCACGGAATCGACATCCCTTCACTGCAAAGTGCACTGGACAAATGGGAAGTCAAAACGCTGCTGCTGACACCAAACTTTACCAACCCGGCTGGCTCAAGAATGCCTCTGGCTAATCGAAAAGCCTTGTTGGAGATCACCGGATCTTTGCCGATTATCGAAGATGATGTATTCGGTAGCTTGGCGTTTGACGCACCGATTGCGAGCCTCAAAGAGCTAGATCATCAAGACAGAGTCATCTACGTCAACTCGCTATCCAAGACCTTAGACTCACGATTACGAATCGGTTGGTTACTGTCGGGGCGCTATCAGCCCTTGGTCGAGAAGTATCTACTATGCGATAACATGGGCAGTTCCAATCTGATGCAATCGGCGGTCGGACAGTTTCTCACGACAGGCAAATACCGCAGCCATTTATCTAAGATGAAACGGCTCTATCAAACCAATCAAAAACAATTCCAAAGTCTATTAGTACAAGCTCTGGATAGCTACCCGCACCTTGTTGGTCGCTACCATTTGTCAAAGCCGGAAGGTTCATTTCTCAACTGGATAACACTGCCAGAATCAGTCGACAGCTATGCCGTCTATCAAGATTGCTTGAAACACAAATTAGGCATCTTACCCGGCACCGTGTTTGGCACACACGACCAATACAAACACTGCTTGCGTTTCACCGTAGCAAACATTGAAGAGAGTAAAGAGTGGAAAGAAGGCGTGGTGATGTTGGCTCGGATAATCGCCAAACATACGTGCTAAATATCGCCAGACCTAGCTAAACTCATAGAATTGGTGTTAACAAGCTTTGACCTTATTAACATTTTCAACAGCAAAGATTCGTTACACTCGCAGCCTTTCTATGCCTAGCGGAGTTCGACGTGGCAACTATCAAAGATGTAGCGGCACTTGCCGGAGTTTCAACAGCAACCGTTTCACGAGTAATGAACCGTACCTGCTATGTCGAACCTATCACGTTGGAGCGCGTAGAACGTGCAATCAAAGAACTCAACTACCACCGAGATGCACGTGCCACGGCTTTAGCAAGTCGAAGTAGCAACACGTTAGGCTTATTGACGGGCAACTTAGCTGACCCTTTCTTTGCGCTTGTTGCCAAGAGCGTTGAAGAAGTCGCGAGAACAAACGGATACCAGCTGGTTGTGGTGAGTGGCGGACACAATGCTCAGCGAGAGAAAGAAGGCCTCGACTTCCTAATCAGCCAAGGCTGTGAGGCAATGGTAGTTCACTCGAAAATGCTCGATGACGTGACCTTACTTCGCTACTCCTCTCAACTGCCAGCAATGGTGCTACTCAATCGCACTATTGCTCAGATATCAAATCGCTCAGTGTGGGTAGACAACAAACTCGGCTCTCAAGTCTCGGTGCAACATTTGATTGCACTCGGACATCGAAAAATTGCCTATGTCTCGAGCGACCTTCCAATCCAAGATAGAACAGACCGTTTGCAAGGCTACCAAGAAGCCATGAAAGCGGCCAATATCGAAATACAATCAAACTGGATCATCAACCAAAATTTTAGTGAATCGGGTGGTGAAGCGGCAGGTGATATCTTGGTAAGCCAATGCCCAGAGGTCACAGCCGCCGTCACCTTTAATGATGTTATGGCAGCCGGATTAATGACCAGCTTACAAGATCAAGGTATCTCGGTTCCCAACGATATTTCAGTCATCGGCTTTGATGATGTTTTACTCGCTCGCTACCTTTACCCTAGGTTAACCACCATGCACAACCCTATCGACGAGATGTCGACTTATGCGGCTAACCTTGCCATAAAACTAAAAGCTGCAGGATACGCGCCTCCCAAACAACATAAATTCGAAGCGACACTGGTTGAAAGGCAGACAGTTAAGTCAATCAAGCACTAAAATGAGACAAAATGTGACCAAAATCTCATGTATACACCTCATGTAACCGCTTACATGAAAACAGTGTTGAAGTCGCACTTTCGATTTCAGAGCACGCTTATTATGCATTCCGAACAAACCCTACATTCATCTGAGGACAACAAATATGAATAACTCAAAGCCTCTACCATCGTTCGGATTAGCATTAGCACCTATAGCCGTTATGTTTGCGCTGCTTGCTATTGGATACGGTGTTTTAGGACTTCGCATTGAAGTTCTGCTGCTCATTTCTGCGACTTTCACTGCATGTATTGCTTGGAAGATGGGCTACAACTGGGATGACATTATCAACGCGATTGTTGAGAAACTCGCAAAAGCGATGCCTGTTATCTTGATATTGGTTTCAGTGGGCGGCCTTATCGCAAGCTGGATGATCAGTGGCACTATCCCTTACATGGTTTACTGGGGACTAAAAGTCATCAGTGCTGAATACATACTCATTGCTGCCTTTTTTGTTACTTCTGTTGTCTCTGTATGTACTGGTACTTCTTGGGGATCTGCGGGTACCGTTGGTGTTGCACTGATGGGTGTTGCGGCAGGTTTAGATGTATCACTGGCTGCTGCTGCCGGCGCCGTTGTTTCTGGCGCATATTTTGGCGATAAGATCTCGCCTCTTTCAGACTCAACCAACTTTGCACCTGTCGTTTCAGGCACTACCTTATACGAACACATTCAACACATGCTTTACACAACGCTACCAGGCTTTGTGATTGCTTCTGTTGTCTTTTTCTTCGCAGGCCAAAGTGCCGATATCAGCACGGTTGGCGAGCCAGAAAAAGTGACTCAAATTCTTGCTGGGCTAGATAGCCTTTATAACTTCAACATTCTTCTGATTATCCCACCAGTAATGATTCTTTGGGGGGCATTAACCAAAAAGCCTGTTCTGCCACTGATGCTAGGTGCGTCTGCCCTTGCGATTGTATTAGGTATGGTTCTACAAGGTTTCTCTCTACAACAAGGTTTCCAAGCTTATGTCGACGGCTTCAATGTCGCTCTGTTTGAAGCGAAAGGTACAGCGATTGACGGCCTAATCCCTGATGTGTCTAAGCTGCTAAACCGTGGTGGTTTGTTCTCAATGATGAGCACCATCCTACTGGTTTTCTGTGCGTTCTCTTTTGCAGGTGTTTTAAGCCTAACCGGTGCATTGAATGTGGTACTAGGTCGTTTCTTGCATATGATTCACTCAACAGGACAGCTTATCGCATCAACAGTGATCGCGACGATTACCGTAGTTTTCACGACATCAGATGGCAAACTGGCGCTTCTTATTCCAGGTGAATTGTTCCAAAACGCTTACCGTAAAATGGGGCTAGATACTAAAAACCTATCAAGAACCATCGAAGACGCAGGCACGATTATTGAGCCACTGGTTCCTTGGACAGCTGCGGGTATTTACATGGCAAGCACACTAGGTGTCGCGACGCTAGATTACCTACCTTGGGCAATTCAATGTTACACCGGTGTCGTTTTCGCTCTTATTTATGGTTTCACTGGATTTGGTATCGCCCCTGCAAAACCAGAGCAGTCAGAAGACTCCGCAGAAACTTCTCTAGCTCACAGCATTAAGTAAGGCTCACATCATATGAATTCTTTCGACAATACGATTAACCGCCGAAATACAGGGTCGGTAAAGTGGGACTTTATGGAGCAGAAGCTCGGACTGGAAGGCTCTGACTTATTGCCAATGTGGGTATCAGACTACGATTTCCAAGCTCCTCAGCAAGTGCTCGACCGTTTAGCTCAAGATATCGCTCATGGTATTTTTGGGTACTCGGAACGTCAGGATGACTATTACAAAGCTGTGATTAATTGGTTTAAAAACCAACATAACACTGAAATAAAAAAAGAGTGGATAACCACGATACATGGTGTGTTACCGGGTATCGCAATGGCGCTGCAAATGCTCACTCAAGAGAATGACCAGATCGTTATTCAAAGCCCAGGCTACGGTTCATTTCGTAAGATCATCGAACTGAATGACCGCAGAGTTTTGAACAATCCGTTGATTGAATCTGATGGTCACTACCAGCTTGATTTTGCTCACTTGGAAGACTGCTTTGCCAGTGGTGCAAAGGCATTGGTCTTCTGTAACCCTCACAACCCAACAGGCAGAGCATGGAACGAGCAAGAGCTAACGCAAGTTGCCGAGCTGTGTAGAAAACACGATGTGTGGCTGATCAGTGATGAAATTTGGAGTGACCTAACGCTAACACCTAATGTATTTCATTCGACGTTAAACTTACCAAGCTTGCTAACCGACAAACTTATTGTGGCGACCGCGGCCAGTAAAACGTTTGGTTTGTCATCATTGAGAATCTCAAACTTCATCATTCCAAATTCGGTGTTGAAGGAGCAGTTTGTTCGCCGCTTGGATGCGCATGGCATGGATTGCTTCAATAGCCTATCAATGTCAGCGACAACCACTGCGTACCAAGAGTGTGAAACTTGGTTAGCGGACTTAAAACACTATCTGCAAGACAACATAGAAACGCTGAACGGATTCATAAAAGCTGAATTGCCTCATATTCGCTTCACGAAACCCGAAGCGACATATCTTGCATGGCTAGACTGCCGTTCAATGAAACTAAGCGATGCAGAGCTTGAGCGCAAACTCATTGCAGCCGGTATTGTACCGAGTATGGGTTGTGCCTTTGGCGAGGAAGGTTCAGGATTTATTCGTTTGAATCTAGGGTGCCCTGCAGAAATATTAGCAGACGCTTTGGTACGACTAAAAGTAGCATTAGCTGTAGATAAGTAAGTAACTAGAAAACGTCACCCACTCCAAACAACAAAGCCCCACTCAACTGAGCGGGGCTTTCATCATTCTTACTATTTACTTATTTAAAGGTAAATTAACCTTGCCAAGCAAACTGTTCGAATACCTTGTCTACTGGCGTTTCAGCAACACGGTTTACATAGTTACTGATCACTTTCTGAGACAGGCCAAGAATCACTTCTAACACTTGTTGTTGACCGTAGCCCGCTTCGAAAAATGCTGCCATTTCACTTTCAGACACATTACCGCGGTTGCGTACCATACTCAGCGTGAAGTCATGCAGTGCTTGCAGCTTTTCAGTGGGTAGAGCCGTGCGATTACGCAATGCTTCGGTGATTGCAGGATCAACCTTCATTGAATGTGCAATACCTGTGTGCGCCGGTACGCAGTAATGACATTCGTGTTCAACGTTGATGGTTTGCCAAACAACCGTCAGCTCTTCAGCATCAAAAGACGAGTCATTAAAAAGCTGATGAAGCTCTCTGTAGGCTTTCAGTGTGTTCGGGGATTCAGCTAACACGCCAAACAACCCAGGAACTCTGCCCATCTGCTTTTTAGCACCTTCAAGAATAGGTTGGCTTTTCTCTGGCGCTGATTCTACTGAGTGAATTTTGAAGTTGCTCATTGTTTTATCCCTATCAATTTATGATTCTAAAGTTATTCAATCACGGAGCAATTAATGACTGTTCTCCGTTGGTGTGAAAACAATATAGATCGAACCAGAACGATCGTTCAAGTTAATTTTGAACAAATGTTCAAAATTAACTTGAAAAAGATAGGAAAGTAAACCTAAAGCAATACTTTTTCATCACTCGATATATTCTGACAACATGTATGTCAGAGAGTGATCTACGTACTTTAGGGCAAACTATTGATTAACTATAAATTGCGCTTTTTCATGACATTTCCACGTTCAGATGGAATTTTAGACATCTAGACACTTACCTTCCCTTATGGAAGGGTTCTGCTATATAATGCGCGCCTTATTTTTATATTTGCCCAAAAAACGATCTCATTGAGACACATATTAATAGTGGCGAATATTGGTTCTTTATTATGCTTTATCTTTCAGTATTCGAGGTTATCTATGAACTTTTCAGCTAAAACAGTCGTCGTTATCGCTATTGGCGCGGCACTGTACGGCATTGGTGGTTTACCTATGTTTGGTGTGCCAGTGTTTGCTAACACGACATTAAAACCAGCAATGGCAGTTCTAGCACTGTTCTCTGTTCTATTTGGCCCGATTGTTGGCTTCTTAGTTGGCTTTATCGGCCACTGGGTAACTGACCTGTTCGCAGGTTGGGGCGTATGGTTAACTTGGGTATTAGGCTCAGGTATTGTCGGTATGGTTATCGGCTTATTCCCAATGATGACTAAGAACCGCCTGCAACAAGGCGAACTGCCAATGAAAGATTTTGCACTGTTCGTGATACTTGCCCTCGCGGGTAACGTCGTGGGATACGGCTGCTCTGCGTTCCTAGACACCATCCTATACGCAGAACCGTTTACTAAAGTCTTCACACAACTGTCTATCATCGCAGCGGGTAACACCGTTCTGATCGCTGTTGTAGGCTTCCTGATCCTCAAATCAGTCGCTAAGCGTAACAAACAAAGCCGCAACCTAACTGAGGCATAAGCGCTAATGACTATAGCATTTTCGAACTTCTCTTTTAGATATGAGTCGCTGGATAAACCGACGCTAAAAAATATCAATCTAAGGATAGAGAAAGGAGAGAAAATCGTCATTATTGGACCAAGTGGTAGTGGTAAATCTACCCTAGGTCAATGCCTCAATGGCCTGATACCTCATGCCATTAAAGGTGAGGTAACGGGCACTTTAGAGATCAACGGTAAGAATATCTCTGAGTTTTCAATGCACGACTACACCGAGCAAGTAGGCACAGTATTGCAAGATACTGACAGCCAATTTGTGGGGTTAAGTATCGGTGAAGATATCGCGTTCGCATTGGAAAACCAGTTGATATCGAACATTGATATGTACCCGTTAGTTAAATCGACCGCAAAAATGGTCGACCTAGCGGGTATGCTTGACCGCTCTCCTCATGATCTATCTGGTGGCCAGAAACAGCGTGTATCATTAGCGGGTATCTTAGTCGATGATGTCGATATCTTGTTGTTTGATGAACCTTTAGCAAGCCTTGACCCTAAAACTGGCAAGGCGACTATTGACATCATCGACCAACTGCATAAAGAGACCAACAAGACCATCGTGATCATCGAGCACCGTCTTGAAGATGTTCTGCATCGCGATATTGATCGTGTGATCTTAATGGAGCGCGGCGAAATCGTTGCAGACACGACACCCGATGAAATCTTAGCTTCAAAATTACTTGAGACGCACGGTATTCGTGAACCTCTTTATCTATCAGCGCTTAAAGCAGCAAAAGCTCCTTTGACTAACGAAGATAAGCTGTCAAACCTCAAAGCGTTGGATTACAAAAGATTCCGCCCTGCTATGCAAGCTTGGTTTGCCGAGCGTCCTGCCCCGGTAGCAGAGAAGCAGTACACGCCTTTACTCGAAGTACATGGCCTAACTTATTCTTACGACGGCGAAAAGAATGCACTCGAAGATGTCAGCTTCAAGATTGGCAAGGGTGAGTTTGTTTCAATACTGGGTAAAAACGGATCGGGTAAGTCCACCATCACCAAGATTATTATGGGTGTGATTGACGCAGATTCAGGCTCTTCATACCTCAATGGTGAAGACCTGTCTGAGCTTTCTATCTTTGAAAGAAGCCAAAAAGTCGGCGTGGTCATGCAAAACCCGAATCATATGATCTCGCATCATATGATTTTTGATGAAATTGCTTTCGGTCTTCGTAACCGTGGTGTTGCAGAAGAACTGATCACAGAAAAAGTTGAGAACGTTCTTGAGTTATGTGGGTTGAGCAAGTTCCGCCATTGGCCTATTGAAGCATTGAGCTACGGTCAGAAAAAGCGCGTGACGATCGCCTCTATCTTGGTGTTGGAGCCTGAGCTTCTGATCTTAGATGAGCCAACAGCAGGACAAGACTACCGTAACTACACATCTATGTTGGCGTTCATCCAAAAACTCAACCGTGATTTAGGTATTACTGTCGTGATTATCTCCCATGATATGCACTTGGTTCTAGAGTACACCACACGTTCAATCGTCATTGCAGACAGTAAACTGATTGCCAATGCCGCCATGACCGAAGTGTTTAGTCAGCCATCGCTTTTAGAGCGTGCCAACCTATGCACTACCAGCATTTATGAACTTGCAACTATGATGAAAATCGACGATACCAATGCATTTATGCAATACTTCATCGACTACGAGAGAAGTGCTAAATGAACGCATCAAAAGTAAAATTCGGCATCAACTACATTGACACGAAATCGCCGCTGCACGCCCTCAATGGCATCACGAAATTTGCACTCTTCTTAGCTTGGGTAACCGTAGTATTGACTACGTTTGACCTGAGGTTGATTACGCTGCTTATCGTGACCGGTTTATACCTACTAAAGCTCACCAACGTGCCTTTACGCGTCTATAAGCCTTTGTTATTGGGTACCGCAAGTGTGCTGAGCTTAAACGCATTGTTCATGTACCTGCTTGCTCCACAGCAAGGCACTGAACTCATCGGCAGCGAAACCATATTGCTAACGCTTCCTGGTAATTACTCATTGAGCCAAGAGACGCTGTTTTACTTGGTCACTGTTACCCTGAAGTACATGAGTATGTTCCCAATAGCGCTAATCTTTGTCTTCACAACGCACCCTACAGAGTTTGCAGCCAGCCTCAACCGTATCGGCGTTCCATACAAGATCGCCTATGCAGTAAGCTTAACACTGCGCTATTTGCCTGAAGTAAAAAAAGACTTCATCAACATCATGCACGCACAACAGGCTCGTGGTGTCGAACTATCAAAGAAAGCACCACTTATCACTCGCATCAAAAACGTGGCAAAGGTCTTAGGCCCGCTCATTTTTTCCAGTTTGGATCGTGCAGACGAGATCTCAAATGCGATGACACTGCGAGGCTTTGGTCGACACAAAGCGCGAACGTGGTACAGCTATGCATCTTTAAAACGTGTCGACTTTATGTGCTTAACGGTCATCACCTTGATAGTAATATTGGCTATTGTAAAACGAATTCTTGAAACTGAATTGTTTTGGCATCCGTTCTAGTTTTATTTACCAAATATAAACAACAACTTAAAATAATACACCGCCCAATAGGACTGTGTTTCTGTATGATCTTAAAGCTGGTTAAAATTCAAGCGAACGCTCTATGCTTATCGAGTTTTGACGATAAACTGACGTTTTATTTGCTTCTAAGGTTTGAGTTCTCTATCAGAACCTCTTAATATATATCTTTACAGAATGTTACACTCAATAGAGATTTGTAATGGCTCGAATTACTCAAGTACAGAAATTAGAAAACCAAAAGAACTACGATGAAATCGTACTAAACCTTTTTCTGGCTGAAGGACATGAAGCACTAACTTATGCAAGGATTGCGCAAGAAATTGGCATTAGTTTAACGACGCTTCAGGGCTATTATTCATCGACCCGCGCTATCCGCTCAGTGTTACACCAACATATGCTATCGATTGTTATCGAGAGTTTAGACTTCTCTGCAGAAGAAAGATTTATTCAATCTTGGCAAAGTGCTCTAGATGATGAACAATTCAGATACGTTATTAAGCTAATGTTTTTCCATGCATCACAGGTCAAGAACCCAGAACAATTTGATCTCAGTTCAAACGGTGAATTTCGTGAAACAATGTTTGAGAGCTTTGGGGCAGACTCGGTTCGTATCCTTGAAACAGTAGTAGGACGTTCAATGTTCTATTTAACGAACTTTAAGCAGCATTAAGTTGAATATTTAAAACATAAAAAAGGGAGCCCAAAGGCTCCCTTTTTATTTCTATTTTTCAACTAGTTCAGCTTATAGAAAACGGTCGATAGTGGCGGTAAACGCAACTCAATCGATGTATCTAAGCCTTCGCTAGCTACTGATTCAATCTCAGCCGTCTGCTTCACTTCAAAGCCACTGCCAGCGTAATCAGCAGAATCAGTATTCAGCAACAGTGAGTACTTACCTTTTGCTGGAACACCTAAACGGAAGTGCTCATGAGGAACAGGCGTAAAGTTAGAGACTACCAACACGCGCTCGCCAGACTCACTAATACGCTCATGCGCTAGAACACTTGCTTCAGCAGAGTCTTGAAGACGCCATTCGAAACCCTTTGGATCGAAATCAAGATCATGCATAGCAGCTTCTGAGCGGTACAGATTGTTTAAGTCTTTGGTTAAACGCTGCACACCTTGATGGCGTTCATAATCTAGCAAGAACCATTGCAGTTGATCGTCATGATTCCATTCTGCCGTCTGACCAAACTCAGCGCCCATGAAGTTCAGCTTCTTACCCGGCTGCGCATACATGTAACCCATGTAAGCACGCAAGTTCGCTGTTTGTTGCCATTCATCACCAGGCATCTTGTCATGGATAGAACCTTTACCGTAAACCACCTCGTCGTGAGACAGAGACAATACATAGTTCTCACTGTGTGCATAAACCAGTGGGAAGGTAATCGTATCGTGGTGATATTTACGGTTGATTGGATCTTCTTGAATGTAAGACAAGCTGTCGTGCATCCAACCCATGTTCCACTTAAAGCCAAAGCCTAAACCGCCCATAAAGGTCGGTGCTGAAACACCTGGGAAAGCCGTTGATTCTTCAGCAATCGTCATCGCATTCGGGAAGTGTTTGTACACTTCTTCGTTCATCCATTTAAGGGTTGCGATAGCGTCGTAGTTTTCGTTGCCGCCGTCAGCATTCGGAATCCATTGGTCATGGCTACGCGAATAATCGAGGTACAACATCGAAGCAACCGCATCAACACGAATGCCATCAATATGGAATTGTTCGAACCAGTACAGAGCGTTTGCTACCAAGAAACGACGAACATGCTCTTTGCCTAAATCGTAAATGTACGAGTTCCAATCTTGATGCCAACCACGACGTGGATCGGGATCGTGGAACAATGGCGTACCATCGAAGTTTGCTAAACCGTGATCATCACTTGGGAAGTGAGCAGGAACCCAATCGAGAACCACACCCAAACCAGCTTGGTGACATTGATCGACGAAGAATTTGAAATCATCCGGAGAGCCAAAACGACTCGTTGGTGCGAACAAGCCTATTGGCTGATAACCCCAAGAACCGTAAAACGGATGCTCTGAAACCGGCATCAACTCGACGTGTGTGTAGCCGAGATCCGTTAGGTATGGGATTAGCTCTGCCGCTAGCTCACGGTAGTTTAAAAATTCACCTTCAACGTTACGCTTCCAAGAACCGGCGTGCAGTTCATAGAACGAAAGTGCCTCTTTACGCTTTTGCGTTACTGGGCGATTCTGCCATTGAGTATCTTGCCACTCGTAGCGAGCGTGATCGTAAGTAACCGATGAAAATGATGGGTATTGCTCTGAGTAGAAGCCCCATGGGTCAGCTTTGTGTGGTAAGCCTTCGCCATTGGGTCCTTTTAGTTCAAACTTGTATTGAGCGCCTTCTTCCAGTTCAGGAATGAATAGGCCCCACATACCGTAATCTAAACGTTGCATTGGGTGGCGACGACCATCCCAAGCGTTGAAGTTACCCACCAAACTTGCCGCAGTTGCATGCGGTGCATAGACTAAAAATCGAGTACCCGAAATAACCTGACCATCACGCTCTAAAGTAACAAATTGAGCCCCCATGTGATGGTACATGTCTTTCGGTGTATGAAGATCTTCATAGCTAGCATAGAGTTCATGATACTGGTACGGATCATCAATGATCTGCTCTTCCCCAGCCCAATCTACTGCTAACTTGTAATGGGTAAAACGTAAGTCTCTTTCTTGCTTAAGAATGAAGCCACTTTCACCCTCTCGCGCTAGCTCAATACGAGGTTCCTTTCCAACAATCAACTCGACTTTATCCGCCCCTGGAATCCATACGCGCAATGCACCTTGATCAGAAGGTAAGTATGGCCCTAGAAAAGCAAAAGGGTCAGTAAAACAAGCCTGAGATAGTTGGGTATATATTTGTTTTTGCTTTGAAATCGAACTTAGTTCCAAAACGTTTCTCCCTAACCAAACATCCAAAAAATATAATACAAAAATGCCCGCTATTAGTGCGGGCAATATAACGACGGTTTATTCTACCAGATGAGCATTCATTATTGAGTGACCGAGGTTGTAGTTTCGTACGGCGTAAGCAAAAAACCACGTAAATTCAGGCCACTCAACATCATTACTTACCTGCTTTTTCTCGAACGTCTGTCAGCTTAGAAGCGATACGATTTACCCCTTCGTGCGCGAAGATTTCGTCTAAGTTCATCGAGAGTTTACGACGCCAGTTAGGGTACTCATCCACTGTGCCAGGAATATTTACTGGCTTGTCCATCTCTAGCCAATCTTCCAGTTGAACGCTGAGTAGTGTTGAACCACCAGCCGCCACGTGCAACTGAAGTGCTTCAGCAAGATAAGAGTCCATCGGTACTTGGCTTGCATCGCGGCCAACACCTTCAGGTAGGAAACCGTGCCATGCTACTGAATCTAAGATACCTTGCTTACACTCAAGACGGTCATCGAACAGAGTTTCTAACTGTTCTGCATCTGGGTATAAACCAATCTCTTGACCCATCTTCAAGTCATCACAGTGCCAGAAGCCACGTAGCGTTGGCATATCGTGAGTACACAGTGCTGCCATCGATTGTGATGCATAGTGTTTTGGTGAGATGAAACCACCATCGTCTTCAGAAGTTTCGAAGAAGAACACTTTGTAAGAATGTACGCCCGCATCCGCTAGAATATCGACAATCTCATCCGGTACCGTTCCTAAATCTTCACCGATAACGCTACATTGGTAACGATGAGACTCAAGCGCCAGAATCGACAGCATATCTTGTACTGGGTAGTAGATGTACGCACCTTTCGTTGCGTTCTCACCTTTTGGAATCCACCACAAACGCAGCAGACCTAAAACATGGTCAATACGAAGTGCACCACAGTGCTTCATGTTGGCACGAAGTAGCTTGATGTAAGCGTCGTAGCTGGTTTCCTGAAGTACTTCTGGGTTTAGTGGAGGTAGACCCCAATTCTGACCCAGAGGACCAAGAATATCCGGTGGAGCACCAATGCTCGCATCCATCACTAGGTTGCCTTCATCAGCCCATGTCTCGCTGCCTGAATCCGCAACGCCTACCGCTAAGTCACGGTACAGGCCAACCGCCATGCCTTTCTCTTCTGCAAGAGACTGTGCATCGTTGATCTGGCAATCCGCTATCCATTGCAGGTACATGTAAAGATGTACTTGCTCTAGGTTCTCTTTGATGTATTTCTGTGTTGCTGGGCTATCGAATGTACGGTATTTCTCAGGAAATACTGGCCATCCCCACATACCTGAATCTTCAGCATGTAATTCACCGTGCAATGCATCAAACGCCGCTTGATGCATTAGGCTTTCACCGCCCTCTTCAACGAACGCTAAGAACGCTTGTGCGCGGTCGCTGTTTTTGTCTAGATGACGAGTCTTAAATTCTGCGAATAGCAGAGGTAAGATGCTCATCTTCAGCTCAGACACTTCAGTGTAATTCACCCAGTGCGCTTCACGAGCTTTCTGTAGGCGCTGTTGGAACTCTGCGCTGCCTACGGTTTGTTGTGCTTCTGCACTTAATGCAAATTCAGGTACTGAGCTCACATCAATGTAAAGGATGTTTAACCAACGACGTGAAGACGGGCTGTATGGGCTTGCGCCTTCAGGATTCGCAGGGAACAATGAGTGAATTGGGTTTAGGCCAACGAAGTCACCACCGCGAGACGAGATATCTGCAACAAGCTGTTTTAGATCGCCAAAGTCACCAATACCCCAGTTATGCTGAGTTCTTAATGTGTAAAGCTGTACACTCGGGCCCCAAAGCTTTTTACCTTGCTCGATTGGCGCCTGTTTGAAACACGCTTTTGGCGTAATGATCAGTGTCATTTCGTAAGGCTTCTTACGACGTTTACGGCTCACAATGAGCTTGTGATAACCCCATGCCAAATCACTTGGCAGTGCAAACACTAAAGGGCCACCCTCGGCACGCTCATCACGAACGACTTGAGATTGAAGATAGCCTTCAAGTACCTCTCCTTGCTCGGTCTCTAAGCGCCAGCTGAACTCGCTTTCACGAGCACTAACACCTAAATTCAACGCCACTTCTACTGGCTCACCATCACGCAAGACAAGAACTGGGTCTAGTACATCTTTTTTGTGTTTTCTTTCTGCTGATTTAAGCAGAGCATCATCGCTGCTTGTATCGTAGCCCAATGAAGCCAATAGAGACGTAATCGTTTCGTCTGATACCTGTGCTTCATCGCCCCACGCACTAACGTAACTGTCGGCAATATTTGCCATTTCTGCGACTTGTTTTAATACGGTCTGTTCTTTCATCGCTCTCTCCGAAAACGTTCTAACGCTTTCAATCTTTGTAGGGTTGTCTATTTAATTTTTTACTAATCAATTAGCTTGTGACAATCAGTTTGTAAGCATTGCTATCTGAATAAGCCGTCTGTTTGCTCACAAGCTAATTGAGCCAAGACAGAAACTGCCTTGGCTACTTTTAGAACTATTAACGTTTAACGGCTTCTAGTTTCCAGATGTTGTTCACGTAGTCGCGGATTGAGCGATCTGATGTGAACTTACCAACCAATGCTGTGTTAAGAATCGCTTTCTTAGCCCAACCTGCTTGGTCTTTGTATTGCGTGCCCATGTCTTCGTGTGCTTTCACATAAGATGCGAAGTCAGCTAGACATAGGTAAGGGTCACCGCCGTCTAGTAGGCTATCAAACGTTGCACGTAGAAGGCCTGGTTGACCTGGAGAGAACTCATCGCCAGTCAATAGGTCCAGAGAAGCTTTCAGTAGTGGGTCTGCATTGTAGTAGTCGTACGGGTTGTAACCCTGAGCTTTCAATGCAACAACACCGTCAACGTCCAAGCCGAAGATGTAGATGTTTTCATCACCAACTTCTTCACGAATCTCAACGTTTGCACCATCCATCGTACCGATAGTTAGAGCGCCGTTTAGAGCCATCTTCATGTTGCCCGTACCCGATGCTTCTTTACCAGCCAGTGAGATTTGCTGAGAAACGTCTGCTGCAGGGATGATGATTTCAGCCATGCTTACACGGTAGTCAGGGATGAATACCACTTTCAGCTTGTTACCGATGCGAGGATCGTTGTTGATCTTCTCTGCAATCTTGTTAACCGCGAAGATGATTTCTTTTGCCAGGTGGTAACCCGGTGCTGCTTTCGCTGCGAAGAAACATACGCGTGGCTCACACTCGAAACCAGGTTCGTTAAGAATGCGGTGGTACAGAGACAGAATGTGTAGCAAATCTAGGTGTTGACGCTTGTATTCGTGTAGACGCTTGATTTGCACGTCGAAGATAGCGTTAGTATCTAGCTCGATACCCATGTTCTCTTGAACCCAATCAGCAAGGCGCTGTTTGTTTTCTTTCTTAACAGCCATGAATTCTTTTTGGAATTTCGCGTCTGTTGCAAACTTAGCGATGCCTTCAAGCTGCTCAAGTTTTGCTGGCCACTCAGTACCGATCTTGCCAGTAATTAGCGTAGATAGACCTGGGTTACAGAACTTCAACCAACGACGTGGCGTGATACCGTTCGTTACGTTAGTCAATTTGCCTGGGAAGATTTCGTTGAACTCAGGGAACAAGTCTTTCTTAACCAGTTGAGAGTGAAGTGCAGCTACACCGTTTACTTTGTAAGAACCAATCACACATAGGTTTGCCATGCGAACCATACGGTGGAAACCTTCTTGGATGATAGAAAGCTTAGCTTGCTTCTCACCGTCACCAGGCCACATCTTGCGAACTTCTTGCATGAAGCGGTGGTTGATTTCAAAAATGATTTCCATGTGACGCGGAAGAAGACGGTTGATCAAAGATTCAGACCAAGTCTCTAGCGCTTCTGGAAGTAGCGTGTGGTTCGTGTATGCGAACGTATGAGCACTGATTTCCCATGCTTGATCCCAAGATAGACCTTTCTCGTCAATTAGAATGCGCATTAGCTCAGGAATCGCGATAGTTGGGTGCGTATCGTTAAGCTGAATCGTTTCTTGTTTAGGCAGTTCTTCTAGAGAGAAACCTGCTGCTTCGTGACGACGTAGAATATCGCGAACAGACGCTGCTGAGTGGAAGTACTGCTGCATTAGGCGCAGTGTCTTACCTTTCTCGTGGTTGTCATTCGGGTAAAGTACTTTAGTGATGTTACCTGCATCGATTAGCGAGTGTTGCGCTTCGAAGTAATCACCGTTGTTGAAGCTTGCTAGTGAGAATGGTGCAATTGCCTGACATTCCCAAAGACGCAGCGGGTAAACCGTGTTTGACTCGTAACCTACGATAGGTAGATCCCAAGGCATTGCTTTTACTTCCATACCTGGAACCCAAGTACGAACTTCTTTACCGTCGATGTATTCAACTTCTACATGACCGTAAAAACCAATGTGTTGTGCTAGTTCTGGACGAGCAACTTCCCATGGGTAACCCTCAACACCGCGCCACGCGTCTGGTGCTTCTTGTTGGCGACCGTCTTGGAAAGACTGTTTGAATAGACCGTATTCGTAGTGAAGACCGTAACCTACTGTTGGATATTCTTGAGCGGCACAAGAATCCATGAAACAAGCAGCAAGACGACCAAGACCACCATTACCGAGTGATGGGTCGCGTTCTTCTTCTAGAAGGTCTGTTAGGTTTTGACCTAGCTCTTCCATTGCATGAGTGATCTCTTCGTATAGACCCATGCTGATTAGGTTGTTACCTGTAAGGCGACCAATCAAAAACTCTAATGAAAGGTAGTTAACGCTTTTCGCGTTCTTAATTTTTTCATCGTTTTCAGTTTCTAGCAGGTCGAATGTTGTAAGTTCTGCTAATGCGCGACCCATTGCTAGGTACCATGCGCGGCTATCCGCGTTTTCAATCGTTGTTGCGTAGGTTGCAGATAAATGCTTCTTAACGCTTTCTTGGAACGACACTTTATCGAAAGTTTTTTGCTGAGTTGGTTTCATTTCAGAAATCTCGCTTTTAATAGTTCTAATTCATCTGTGACATATCGTGCATGGTCACCATTAACTAAACATCCTCCCGCCCGTACGACTAACTAGGAGTAGATGAGAGGGCGTAGGGGGCGTACCGACATAGGGTTAGTGATCTGACTCTCATGTTCTGAATGAGAACAAAAACTTGGAGTGACTGGGATCACAAGCTCCCGTTCGATAACTTAACTTCAAATGATGTGACTTTTATTTAACCCATTTGAAGTCATTGCCAAATCTGAGTTTCAGATCACGAAAATATTTTCCGGCTCTCATCTTTTGCAGAGAAACATGTGTAGGTAAGGACAAAGTCACATTCACAAACCACCCCGCAAGGTGAGCAAAGTCACAAATAAAGGGCGTAGAACACTAAAAACATGCAGGAGTGCAAGGTTTCTGAGGAGGATCATAGTCGGTAACGTTTTGCTTCACGTAATATGAGTAAAGACTTAAGTAATCAGGCTAATATCATTGGACTGTACTCAACGATAGATTGAGATATTCCAGAACATAGCCACGGAATAGGTGTAAAACTTCGACATGTGGATCCCTTCGAAACTGACTCGCCCCGGCCGCTTACACAATGCAATTCTGCGACCTAGAGTTCTCGATCTGCTTCAGAATGCAGATTGCTACAAGCTCGTACTGTTCCGCTCTCCTGCGGGGTATGGCAAGACCACTATGGCTGCCCAATGGCTGGTAGATAAACCCAATGTGGGTTGGTACAGCATTGACGATAGTGACAACGATGCCTTTCGCTATATCAACTACTTACTTCAATCACTTAACAAAGCGACTCAAAATGCCTGTCCTAATGCCCAAAAATTGGCAGAAAAGCGACAGTTTTCATCACTGCATTCTTTGTTAAGCGAAGTGTTCGCCGAGATGTCTGAATTCCACCAGGAATGTTTCCTTGTGCTGGATGACTACCACTTAGTTAATAACGATGACATTCACGAGGCGATGCGCTTTTTCCTCAAACACATGCCCGACAATCTAACGCTTGTTGTGACTAGCCGTGGGACACCACCACTTGGCACTGCAAACCTTCGCGTTCGTGACTTGATGATTGAAATTGGCAACGACTCTCTAGCTTTTGATACTGAAGAGACGACGCGCTTCTTCAATCAACGTGTCGCCGATGGCGTAGATGACACCACCGCTGGCAGTATCTGTACTTATGTTGAGGGGTGGCCTTCGGCGTTACAGCTTATTGCCCTTCAAGCTCAACATCAAAAACGCACGCTGGCACAGTCTGCTGAATCTTTCTCTCACTTTAACCATGCCCACCTTTGGGATTACTTGGTTGAAGAAGTATTCGACCTGCTAGACAAAGAAACCCGACAATTCTTGATGCAGTGTTCAGTGCTTGATCATTTCAATGACGAATTAGTCTGTGCGCTTACACAGCGTGAAGACGCACTGGGTATGATTGAATCACTCAACCGATTTGGTTTATTTATCTACCCTCTTGAAGGCGAGAAGAACTGGTACCGATTCCACAATCTGTTCGGTGAATTTCTTGCCCACGAACGCCAAGCTCGAATTCCACAACAAGAAGCCGAGTTGCACAGAAGTGCCGCTAAAGCGTGGATCAAACAGAAAACGCCTCACCAAGCACTGCGACATGCACAACGTGCAGAAGATCCAGAGCTGATCATTCAAATTCTGACGGAACACGGTTGGCCGATGTTCAACCAGGGTGAGTTATCTTCGTTAGAAATGGCGATCAAACAGCTAACCACGGATCAGCTATACAGTGAGCCGAAGCTATCTATGCTACGCGCTTGGCTGGCACAAAGTCAGCATCGCTATGATCAAGTAGGCACTCTTCTAGAAGAAGCGGAAACGCAGTATCAAGCTCGAAACATCGAACTGGATACTCAGCAACAAGGTCAATACAACGCCTTACGTGCGCAAGTTGCTATTAACAGCAATGAGCCTGAAAAAGCATTGGAATTGGCCGAGCTTTCACTAAGCCAGTTGAACACGACCGTTTATCGTAGCCGCATTGTTGCGACCTCTGTTGTTGGTGAAGTGAACCACGTAATGGGTAACCTGAGCCGTGCTCTGCCGATGATGCAACAAACGGAGAAACTGGCTCGCCAGTATCAGGTTTACCATCAAGCACTGTGGGCAATTCTGCAACAGAGCGAAATCCTGATTGCTCAAGGTTATGTTCAAGCGGCCTTTGAGCTACAAGACAGCGCGTTCAAATTGATTGAAGAACACCAGCTGCAATACGTGCCTCTGCATGAGTTCTTACTGCGTGTTCGAGCTCAAATTTTCTGGTGTTGGAACCGATTAGATGAAGCGGAAGAGTGTTGTTACAAGGGCTTAGACATCCTTGGCCACCACTCACCAAGTAAGCATCTACACAGCTATTCAATGTTGGCTCGTATCTCGCTTAGCCGTGGTGAAATTGATAAAGCATCTAAGTTTATCGACCAAATTCAGCACCTACTGCGTCAATCGACTTACCACGTGGATTGGACAGCGAATGCATCACTTTCATTGATCTTATTCTGGCAGGTAAAAGGTGATAAAGACGCCATCCGTGACTGGTTAAGTGTTGCAGTTCGTCCTGAATCGGCGAGTAACCACTTCTGTCAGCTTCAGTGGCGAAACATCGTAAGATCTCACATCATTCTTGAGCAATATGAAGAAGCGGAAGAAGCGCTGACCTTCCTGAAAAGCGAAGCACAGCGTTCACACCTCATTACTGATACCAATCGAAACCTGATTGTGGAAGCCGTGCTGCGTACACAGATCAACGATGAAGACAGCGCTCGTGTTTTGCTTGAAGAAGCGCTTCATATGACCAATCAAACCGGAATGGTAGGTAACTTTTTGGTCGACGGTGGCACTATCGGGCACATCTTGGATAAGTTGAGTAGCAAGCCAGGCTTAGGCGATTTAGAACGTCACCGTGCTCAGCAGATCATGAAAGATATCTCGACGACTCAACGTAGCCGTTCGGTTCATTTTGACGAAGACTTTGTGGAGAATCTGGTTAATCACCCGAATATTCCAGAACTTGTGCGCACTAGCCCACTCACCCAGCGTGAATGGCAGGTGCTTGGTCTGATCTACTCTGGATTCAGTAATGAGCAGATCGCTCAAGAACTTGACGTAGCAGGTACGACTATCAAGACTCACATCCGTAACCTTTACCAAAAGCTAAACATTGCCAACCGTAAAGAAGCGATCAGCACAGCAGAAAACTTGTTGCAGTTGATGGGATACTAAAACGGATTCGAGATTCGTGAGAAAGCAGAAGCTAGTCACCAATGGTGGCTGGCTTTTTTTTCGCTTGGACATTCAGGAAATAGCCGACAACAGAGAGCAGAGAACCAAATGACAGACAAAAAAATAGCCAACCGCAATAATCGCGATTGGCTCTATATATATGTGAACAAATCAAAAGTTCACTAACAACGTCAGTTGGCTAGGTGACCCTCGGCTTAAGAAGGGTCAATCTATACAATGCAGTTAGCGTGCCAACTTTAATTTGGCGTTTTATAAGCCCTGCATCGCATAAAACCCGCGATTTTCACATGCGAATTGCAAAGTGCATTTGCAGAATGCAACCAAGATGCAATATTGATAAGAGACCAGTTTCATTGATAGTCTTAATGACAAATCACTAAGTGCTTGTATTTTAAATATTAGGCAAATGTTCAGTTCAACTTATTGCCTTACAATTAAGAAGGTAATAAAAGCACCTCGCTAATGGCATATTCATACTTTTTTTACACTAAAGTTTGTATACTGCACAAAATCACCCTCAACTCTATGAAGCAATGAACTACTTAAGTACTTTTTTCAAAGGCATGGCAATGGGCGCAGCCGACGTTGTCCCTGGTGTGTCGGGCGGAACCATCGCATTCATCACTGGTATTTACGATACCCTGCTAGAAAGCATTCGCAGAATTAATCCTAGCGTTCTTGGCTTATGGAAACGCGAAGGCTTCAAAGCTGCGTTTAACCACATCAACGGATTTTTCCTGATTTCACTGTTCGCTGGCGTTTTCACCAGTATTGCGACATTCGCAAAACTGATTTCTTGGTTATTGGTCACGCACCCGGTTCCTTTGTGGTCTTTCTTCTTTGGCCTTATCTTGGTGTCGGTTTTCCATATTCTTAAGCAAGTAGAAAAGCGCGATATGATTCGATTCGTATTTTTGCTACTTGGTGTTGCCTTCGCTTATAGCATTACTGTGCTTAAGCCTCTGCAAATGGAGCCAACGAGTATAAATCTGCTGATTGCGGGCGCGATTGCGATATGTGCCATGATCTTACCTGGTATCTCCGGCAGCTTTATTCTATTGCTGATAGGCATGTACAGCCCTGTGTTAGGTGCCGTAAAAGAGTTCCAAATCGATGTGCTTGCGCTATTTCTTAGTGGCTGTGTGCTTGGGCTATTAACTTTCTCTCACGTACTTTCTTGGTTATTGCGCTCATTCCGCGACTTCACATTAGTATTCTTGACTGGTTTGATGATCGGTACACTGCCGAAGATTTGGCCGTGGAAAGAAACGATCAGCTGGCGCACAAACTCTAAAGGTGAGCAAGTTCCTCTGATTCAAGAAAACCTATCGCCGTTCGACTTTGAAGCAGTGACCTCTCAGCCTTCTCAGTTGGTGTTGGCAATTGTGATGATGCTTGTAGCGATTGCTCTGGTCCTTGGGTTAGAGAAATTTGCAGAGCGCAACGCGGACTAGCTATTCAGAAAACAAATGGGAAACGTGTTACATGAATGAGTCCCGTAAATACTGAGTTCAACATCCCTATTATTTAAATAAAAGCGAAGCCTATGGCTTCGCTTTTTTAGTTCTACCATACGCACAAAATTGCTTTTTGATACAAGCACGTATTGAGGGGTGTGATAACATCGCCGCTCTTATAAAATTAGATGAGAACACGACATGCACTCTGCATTAAAGGTTGCTGCTCTTGGGATCGCTCTCGTGGCAGGCTTTTATGGGCCGCAAGCAATTCAGCAATTTAAATCAGCGATGGAGCAAGCCTCTGCTGACGTTAACTTAGATGATTACTGCATGCTTTCAACCACATCGTGTGAGCAAAATGCGGTTGCCATGACACTCGATAGTGAAACGGCTCAGCCACTCGTACCAAGCAAAATCAAAGTAGTTTGGGAAGGCGCAGCTTCTGACACATTAATGCTGTCACTTATTGGCTTAGAAATGGAAATGGGATCTGCGCGTTTTCAATTAAAGAGCATTGGCAATAATACCTATGAAGGTGATGTGATTTTACCTGTATGTACTTTAGATAAAATGACATGGATCGGTGAGCTCACTGATGGTGTCGATACTGTAAACCCTGCAATAAGGATGGCAAGATGAGTAGAAATTGGTCGTTAGCATTGGTTGTCGCTTTTGTACTTGGCTTTGGTGTCAAAAGCTATCTTGATGGACAAAACGAAGTTCAAGAACAACACGCAGCAAAACAAGAGTTCTCCGCAACGACTCTTTTCGGCAAAGACAACCAACCAACGGAAATCTTTGACCAAACCGATGACAGAATTCGTATCGTTTACTTCGGTTTTACACGTTGCCCAGATGTATGCCCGACTTCTTTAGCAATGCTAGCCGGAGCTCTTAACCAAGTCTCTGACGAAGCAAAAGCGAAAATTCGCCCGATGTTTGTTTCGCTTGATCCTGAACGTGATGCAGCAGAAGCCTCTTACGAATACGCGCAATACTTCCATCCAATGATGGAAGGGTTAAGTGGCCCGTTAGATGTGACAACAACGCTTGCGCATAACTACGGTGTTATTTTCAGAAAAACAAAGCTTGAAGGTTCAGAGTTGGAATACACCCTTGACCACAGCTCATATTTTTATTTTTTAAAGCCCGACGGCACACTGATTACCAAAGTGCCGCATACGTTAACGCCAGCGCCAATTGTTGAGGCCATCAACAAATTGACGCAGTAAAACGTAAAAATAAAGAACTTACTCAATAAAGTTCGAACTAAAAAAGTCAGGTCCCAGACCAAAACATAAAAACTAAGGACAACAACATGAAGTTAAAAGCTCTTGCTCTAGCAGGCTTACTGCTTGCACCTCTTGCTCATGCTAAAGGTGACATTATGGTTCACGACGCTTATGCTCGCGCAACACCACCTTCAGCGGTCAACAGCGCTGTTTTCACCACCCTAATGAACCAGAGCGATAAAGAACGCTCTATCGTAGCGGCAACGACACCTGCAGCAGGTAAAGTAGAACTTCATGATGTCATCATGGATGGCGATGTAATGAAAATGCGCCAAGTTCAGCAGATCACGATCCCTGCAAATGGTGAAGCAGTGCTAAAACCGGGCAGCCTACACATCATGTTATTCGATCTAGCAAGCAGCTTAAAAGAAGGCGAGAAAATCGAAATGACACTGACTTACGCAAACGGTGAAACTCAGACATTCGATGCACCAGTGAAGAAAGTAATGAGCGGCATGAAAAAGATGGATCACGATCATCACTAATTTGGCACCACTTGATGTTCAGCGATACTGATTATAAGTAGAAGTGAATATCAGACAAAAATTAAACAAAATTAAGCCACGATGACTTCTCGCCATCGTGGCTTTTTGTTAAACTGAGTTCGCTTTCTATTTGAAGCCTGAACCCATTAATAACCCAAGGAGAATAGAAGATGATTGTAATCAAAACACTAAAACTGGCAGTAAAAGTAACGCGTTAATTTGTTTGGTTAATCCAACTTAAATATTGATCGACCAACACCTCGTCACCCGTTGACTACCGCACACTTTTACCCGGTTTACTATTGATCCGTAAGAGATCAATCCCTCATGCCAATAGCGCATGACTAAATCCGGGGTCCTATCTATTTGAATTCGACCCAAGCACAAAACATTTTTGACGTCTCGACGCTTTTTAATCTCAGCAACTCTTTTTGGTCTCATTAACTCTTTTGATCTCATCAACAAATAAGAGATCTCACAAGAAGTTAATGCTCTCATAAGACTTTAATGCAGTGATAAGACTTTAATGCTCTCACAAGAAAAGAAAGCTCGCACGTCTGGGTAAATAAACATGAATTCACAAACAGCATTTTCTCATCCAATGTCACTTCAACAGCTTGGATGGCAACCTGTATTTCAGCAACAACTGACACTCGAAGACTATGACAACTCCGTCATTGCTCGTATTACCGCGCACCATCGCAGCGGCTATACTCTTGCGTCAGAACAAGGCGAAATCGTTCTACCTGTTCATCAAAACCAGCCCGCAATGACGGTTGGAGACTGGGTGATATTAAACGCTGAGCTACAATTCGACCGCTTGCTAGAACGTCAGTCGATCTTCAGCCGCAAAGCGGCAGGCAGTCGCGTAGCAGAACAGTACATTTCAGCCAATATCGACACTGTGTTTATCGTGGTCTCGTTAAACAATGACTTCAATCTGAGCCGCATCGAACGCTATCTAGCGCTCGCCAACGAAGCGCAAGTTGAAGCGGTTATCGTCCTCACCAAGAAAGACTTGTGTGACGACTACGAAGACAAAGTTCAACAAGTGCAAAGCTTAGATTCGATGTTGATGATCGAAGCGGTGAACAGCCTAGACCAAGACTCGACTCAAGTATTGTCGCCTTGGTGTAAAACAGGCAAGACCGTTGCTTTAATGGGTTCATCCGGTGTAGGTAAATCTACCTTGGTCAACTCGTTACTTGGTGACTTTCAGCAAGCGACTGGTGGCATTCGAGAAGACGACAGTAAAGGTCGCCACACGACAACATCACGATCATTGCATTTATTGTCTTCTGGAGGCTTATTGTTAGATACACCGGGAATGCGCGAGCTACAACTCGCCGATTGTGCCGAGGGTGTAAGTGAAACGTTTTCCGATGTGGAAGAGTTAGCGATGCATTGTCGCTTCTCTGATTGCAGCCATGAGTCAGAACCAGGATGCGCAATACGCAAAGCCATTGAAAGCGGTGAGCTTTCTGAAAGACGATTCTCTAACTATGAGAAGCTACTCAGAGAGCAAGCAAGAAATGGAGCCTCATTGGCAGAACAGAGAGCGAGCAGTAAACAGCTTTCTAAAATGTACAAAACCGTGCAATCGGAGAGCCGTAATATCAAGAAATCGTCTAAATAACCGTTTCTTAGATTAGGTTTTACAGCACATAATTAAGCCCCATGTCCCTATCGCGCCTTAGCTTATCTAGCTTATTAACGCATTAGGCTTGGGGCTTCTTTGTATTAACAGGAACTCGATGGGATCATTTCTGCACACAATGATCTCGTGAATAGACACTGATACCACTCTCACCAGAACATTGACCCGAATGAGTATTATCACGCAGATTTATATCTCAATCACAGCACAAAAATTTAACATTTAGCTCTAAAAACACCACGTAGCGCAAACAATCACCCTAAATCTAAACTATTCCTAGACACCCCGTAGGATCCCGCTAATATGACCGCCCATTCCACTAGTGTATAGTTGGATTTGGTACAACTTTATAAAAAGATACATCACTATAATAAATTAACAATTGCAGGTATTTTATGCAAAATCACAACATGTTCGCCCGCATCGCTCGTGGAAATCTCGTTCTACAGATCCTTGCTGGTATTGTTTTCGGTGTCGTTCTCGCCATGGTTTCTCCATCAGCTGCTCAAGATGCAGGTCTACTAGGTAGTCTGTTTGTTGGTGCACTGAAAGCTGTAGCCCCAATTTTAGTCTTCATTCTTGTAGCAGCTTCTATCGCAAACCAAAAGAAAGGTCAGCATACTCATATGCGCCCAATCATTGTGCTTTACCTGATTGGTACGTTCTCTGCTGCACTAACAGCAGTAGTATTGAGCTTCATGTTCCCAACCACGTTGACTCTGGTTGCTGGTGCTGAAGGTGCTAACCCTCCTCAAGGTATTGCTGAAGTTCTTCATACCCTTCTATTCAAGCTTGTCGATAACCCAGTTAGCGCGCTAATGAACGCGAACTACATCGGTATTCTTGCTTGGGCAATCGGTCTTGGCCTTGCACTGCACCACGCATCTGCAACAACCAAAGCGGTTTTCGAAGACCTAAGCCACAGTGTTTCACACATTGTTCGCTTCATTATTCGTCTTGCACCATTCGGTATCTTCGGTCTTGTTTCAACTACGTTCGCAACAACAGGCTTCGATGCACTGGCAAGCTACGGTCAACTGCTAGCAGTTCTTCTAAGCTCAATGCTGATCATCGCACTTGTGGTTAACCCTCTGCTTGTCTTTGTGAAAACAAAACAGAACCCATACCCACTTGTACTGCAATGTATTCGTGAGTCTGGTGTAACGGCATTCTTCACTCGTTCAAGCGCTGCAAACATCCCAGTGAACATGAACCTTTGTAAGAAGCTAGAACTAGATGAAGATACTTACTCTGTATCAATCCCTCTAGGCGCAACGATCAACATGGCGGGTGCTGCAATCACCATCACTGTGTTAACACTTGCAGCTGTACACACAATGGGTATTGAGATTGATATCTTCACTGCAATCCTACTAAGCCTTGTTGCTGCTGTATCTGCATGTGGCGCATCAGGTGTTGCTGGCGGTTCACTACTGCTTATCCCACTAGCATGTGGCCTATTCGGTATCTCAAACGATGTAGCGATGCAGGTTGTAGCGGTTGGTTTCATTATCGGTGTGATTCAAGATTCAGCTGAAACAGCGCTTAACAGCTCAACAGATGTCGTGTTCACTGCGGCTGTATGTAAAGCTGAGCAAAACAAAGCTTAATAAGCTTTTAGGTATTAGCTTTAGCCTTTGGCTCTAAGCTCTAAGCTCTAAGCTCTAAGCTCTAAGCTCTAAGCTCTAAGCTCTAACAGCAAATAGCACATAAATAAAAAGGGAAGCATCAGCTTCCCTTTTTTGATCCTGTCATTCCTAACTCAGAGTGTCCCGTCTCCAATGGAGTGTGACTAAAATAAGCTGAGCTGACCTAAATGAGAGTTCAACTCGCTCGAACGCTCATCTCATCAAGCTACTGACTTAATTTTTGTTACTCCAATTGGTTTGGCTAAAGTCTAAAGACGCACTGCTAGGCGCTGGTGACGATGCATTATCTGTGCTTTGAGCCGAACCCGTTTGGGACGCTGCGTGTTGCTCTGGAGAATATTGTTGGTTGTGCTCTGGGTTGGAGTTCGGGGTTTTCATCTCGAAACTCATTTCAACATCGCTGCCTTGCACATTCGACTCGTCAATTTCCTCTTCTTCAGTAACCTCTTTCACCTTTTTAGGGATCGGGATGTTACGTTTGTAGAGTTTATTCAACGCCTTAATAACCGAGTGTTTGGTGACGGCTTCTTGAGTCAATTTGGTCATGATTGGTTTCGTGAGAGCCTGCAGCCCTACGACAGCATCAACCCCAAGTTCACCCCCAACTTTATCCCTCAACTGTTTTGCTTCTGAATAACCAAAATGAGCGGACAAAAACAACCAAATATAGGCAATCGCATTACCGTGTTCACCATGATCAATCCAAGCTTCACCGGCTCTAAACATAGCTTCTGCACTGTTCTTTTCCGCGGCAGTCTCAAAACAGTAAACAGCCTCTCCATGATTGGGCTCCACACCCACACCATTCAAATAACTCAAACCTAGTTTGATTTTTCCGTCTAAGTTGTTTTTATCTGCGGCCTTTTGGTACCACTCGAATGAGCTTTCGGCTGAGTAATCTGGGTTTTCTTTGTCTAGACACCACTCACCCATAAACAGCATCGCTTCGGTGTTTCCGCCCGTCGCTGACTCTTCGATGTAGGTATAACCCTTGGGAACGTTCTTATCGGTTCCGCGGCCAAAAACGAGCGCTTTACCCATCTCAAACTTCGCAACCATATCGTTATCTAAAGCTGAGATAGCGAGCTGCCAAAAGTTGGCTTTTTCTTTTAAAATTAGGTCTTCTTTACGCTTCATACTCATGCGTACAATGCCGTACATGCCGGTCACATTATCTAAATGCGCGGCTTTATCGTACCAATATAAGGCTTCTTTAATATTGTTACGTTCAGCCTCTTTCGCCAAATACAGAATCGATGGAACATGTCCAGTTTCGGCTTTGAAGTTACGCTCTTTTTGCTCTTGTATGCGTGCTTTTTCAATCGCCTTTCGGTAAGCGACTGCACGAGCTTTACGTTCTTGTTCCACGCGCTGCTTTCTTAACGACAAAGAAACCAGCCATACGGCCACAAGTATTAACGAAAGAGCCGTCGCACCAATTGCGATTCCCATTGTACTCATAAAATATTTTAACCTAACTCGGCAGATACAAGACTCGACGTTGAGAGTGTGTTCTACCCATAGTGAATGTTATGTTTCGAATTACAGGGAAAAGTGCAGTTACTTACACGTTCCGCCTTAAAATGAACTTAGTTCAGTATCTCAGGATTACATTGCGATAAGAAGCCTAGGGGGTTCAATCCGTATGCAGTCCATAGACGATGTGATCTTGCTTCAATATAGATAAATTATGAAGGCTGTCTTTCATCAGAAAAGTCCTAAAGCTTGGTGACGCAATTGATGTTTTTCTCATCAACAATTTCGTGTAACTGCCATACAACTCTAGTTCAAATGGCATACAGAAATAGCTTTATGCCTAGGTCAATTGACCGTATATGTAAGCCAACTCGGCAACCGTCTTCGCCGAAAACTTCTTCATCAAACTCGCTCGGTGTACTTCCACCGTTCTCATGGCGATACATAACTCATCGGCGATTTTCTGGTTGCGCTTGCCGTCGATGATCTGCTTAAGAATGTCGATTTCGCGCTCAGTTAACGACGCATACGCTTGGCGGTACACATTCATGTGTAAGTGCTTTTCAGAAGCCTCTAGCCCTTGCTTGATCGCCTCAGCCAGTTCGCTGCCTTTAACCGGTTTTTGAAAGAAGTTCACCGCACCGGCTTGTAAGGCTTCTACCGCCATTGGCACATCGCCGTGACCCGTCAAATAGATCACCGACAATGGGCTCTGCGCTTTCACCATCAATTCATGAACTTGTTGCCCTCTCATTTCAGGCATTCGGCTGTCTAACACCACGCACCCCGGCGCACTCAAATCCACTGAATCCAGAAAGCTCGGGCCATCTTCATAAGCTGACACCATAAAATCATGCTCTTCCAATAGGAACACCAATGAGTCACGCATCGACTCATCGTCATCAACCACATAGACCGGTAACGTTTGATGAAGTTCAGACATAACAAGATTCCTTATGAATCATTTGAAAGAGAAAAAGGTAACGTCACTGCGACGTGACAGCCATGAGGAGTCAATGATTTGATGGCCATTTGGCCACTGTGGTCTTCAATCACATCTTGGCAAATCGCAAGCCCTAAACCCAAGCCATTTTCTTTGCTACTCACAAAGGCTTGAATGACTTGTTGTTCGGTGAAATCTAAACCCGTGCCGTTATCGATAACCGACAGCATCATTTTATCCGGTTGATACTCGGTAATCACTTTAATTGTTGGTGGCTCGCTGTTTTTGTTATCAATATCAGACGCAGCGCTTTGTTCGCGGTGTTGTTGTGCGTTACACGCGTCAGTAGCATTGTTGATCAGGTTTACAATCACTTGCTGCAATCCCACAGGATCGACATGCAGTTGGATTGGCTTACCTACAGCGTGGCGCTCAATGGTTATCTTGTGTTTCTGTAATCGAAATTGCAGCAGCTCAATGGTGTCTGTGAGTAACTGCTCGATGTCCGTCTGAGACTTATCTGATGAGCGTTTCTTTATCATGTTTCTTAAGCGTTGAATGATCGCATCAGCACGATCCACTTGAGACTGAATCTTCTCAAACACAGGTTCAATATCGGTCAATGGTTTGTTCTTCGAAATCCGTAATAAGCCGCCTTCGCTGTAGTTGCGAATGGCCGCCAAAGGTTGATTGATCTCGTGTGCCAAGCTGCTTCCCAGTTCACCAACCACCGCGATACGTTGCGAATGTTCCAGCTGTTCACTCTTGCTTTTCAGCTTGTGTAGCGTCGCTTCTAACTGTTTTTTACTGCGGCTGAATTTGTACTCTAACCAGAAGTGGTAAGCATTCAGTAACACGACAAAAATAAAGAACGCCCAAGCCCACTGTTGATTGTATTTAAGCCAGATTAACGCTTCTTTCCACCAAGGTTGTTGCAGTGGGTGCATGTCGAGTTGCTGATAAAGCTTGTCGATTGAGAGCAAGCTTGTGGGTGACGTCCAACCCGAAGCATTCGCAGCAACGGCTGGCACACTGCTTTTTGGCATTGAAAACAGCACCTGACTCATTTGCTTAGCTAATGCCGAAGAGGCTCGCTCTGTTTTAGCAAACGACCAGTTGGAATACAGAGGCGTAGACACTTGGCATCGAAAACCTTCAGGCGCTTGATTACCGATAACACGATACTGACCCGCCACCAGCAAGCCTTCACTGATCATGCTCTCGACCAAACAAGCTGGCACCACAGCCGCTTCAATGTGTCCTTCTCGCAGTTGGTACAAGCTGGCATCGATAGGGAAACCTAAGAACTGCGTATTGGAAAAAAAGTGGTTGGGATTAAGCCCTTCTTGCATCACTTGATAACGCATTGTTAAGTAACCACCAAATGCATTTTCCGAGACCGCTGCAATCGGCTTACCACTAAGTTGTTCGAAAGAGATATAGGGCGACATTCTTCTTACCACTAAAGCAGAACCAATGCTGCGGGTATTGTTAGAACTTGGCTCTTCGAAGTTATGACTGGTCATAGTCGCCATCCAAGAAAGCGCGTACTGTCGTCCTAAGCGAACCGCCTGACCTGGGTTAGTAATAACGAAATCGACCGTCACATCTTTCACCGCTTCGGCCATCTCTTCCAAATTAAAAGGCTTGAGAACAAAGTGCTTACCCGGAATACGCTCAGACAGCCAATCCATCGTAGGCTGCCAACGCTGCTGCGCCGCAAGTTTTCCTCGGGTCGCCAACACGCCAACCTCGATAATCTGATCGGGTTCACCTGTATTTTGGTTTTGGTTTGGGCTTGAGCTTGGGGCTGCTATCACTTGTTCTGATTGAGCCGCTAAACACACTCCTGCGGTTAGGCTCAGCCAACAAAGGCTAACGACTGTCATTAGGTTTCGAACTGTCACTGAAATCTCTTTCTCCAAGCAGATTGTTTATTCGATTTATTCTCTCGTCATTTCACTTTTTCTTGAAGCTGACGACATGTCCAACGCTTAACTCACCCTTTAGAGCGCTTGAGATAAGCCTCTAAAACAAAGCATAACAGCTAGATAGCGAAAACCACATTTGTTCTAGATCAACTTTGATCTGGGTATGTGGAAATCCACAATACCCCGTTAACGGTCAAAAACTGACAATGAGCCTAACAGATCGAATACCCATTTATAGGTACCTCTATGGACTCATTGAAAAGACGGTTTCTCAGCCAATTTGGTAAAGTTTCCGCCGGCGCTGCGCTCATTCCCATTACCGGAATCAACACCGCAGTCGCGAGCACAGCCATTCGCAATAACAACCAGCCTGACCGCAAAGGCGAAGTAGGCAAGCGCTACGCGATGGCGATTGATTTACGTAAATGCGTTGGCTGTCAGGCATGCACTGTTGGCTGCAGCGTTGAAAACCAAGCGCCGATTGGCCAGTTCAGAACCACCGTAAAACAATATGAAGTCTCCCTTGATGATGGTTCGACAGCTCAGCAAGACGTGAAATCATTCATGTTACCTCGCCTATGTAATCACTGTGACAACGCACCCTGCATCAAGGTTTGTCCTGTTCAAGCGACCTTCCAACGTGAAGATGGGATAGTGATGGTCGACAACGAACGCTGCGTAGCCTGTGCTTATTGTGTCCAAGCTTGCCCTTACGATGCTCGCTTCATCAATAACGACACCCTTACCGCTGACAAATGTACTTTCTGTGCACACCGCCTTGAAGACGGCTTACTGCCCGCTTGTGTAGAAACTTGTGTCGGTGGCGCGCGTGTCATCGGTGACCTTAAAGATCCAAACAGCGAGATCAACCGTCTGCTCAATGAAAACCAAGACGACATCAAGGTGCTTAAGCCAGAGCAGAATACCAACCCCCATGTTTTCTATATCGGCATGAACGAGCGATTCGTTAGCCACATTGAAGGCCAACCTGCGATTTATGATCCAGCCGCCATCGATAACTCATCCTCTAGCAAACAAGAATTGGCAATCGCGACACAAGGAGAGACAGCATGAATATCACTGAGGTGTTAGTTCCCGCTCAAGAGATCGCTTGGCTACCGTGGGCGGTTCAATATTTCTTCTACATCGGTTCGGCTTACGCAGCGGCTATTCTGTTTTTGATTGCACTGATATTCAAAAACTCAACCAGCCATCAATTCCGTTCTGCCCTTGTACTTGTGATGGCCATCGGCGCGATTGTTGGGCCATTAGCATTAACCGGTGATTTGCACCAACCGGGACGTGCTTGGCACTTCTACGCCCACATCACTCCTTGGTCATGGATGTCGTTAGGCTCTTTGTTTCTGCCTCTATTCTCTGGTCTGGCTGTTGCGACAGCTTGGGTTTACCTGCGTGATGACATCGCACATCTTAAAGAAAGTGAAAACCCACTTCTAAAACGTTTGGCTTGGCTGACGCTAGGTCAATGGCAAATATCGTCAAAGCTGATGATTGCACTCGCTGCTGTGACGGCTATTTCGGGCCTAAGCATCGCGCTTTATACAGGCGCAGAGATTGCAATTTTGGCGAGCCGACCGCTTTGGCATCAACCGGCTTCTCCACTGCTTTGGTTCACGACCGCATTCTTTGCTGCAACGGGTTTAACGCTGTTGATTTGGGCTCTACTGCCTTCAAACAAGCCAAGCTTAAAACCAACAGACCTAGCTCTGATACAAAGAACCATCACCTTGACAGGTGGCCTTGCCATCATTCTCACGTCGATTTGGGCATCTAACCATGGTCACTTCAATCTCTATGAGAACAACGCTTGGGGAATCAATCTAGGCATCATGACCACCAGTATTTTGCTGTGCATGATCTTAGTTCTCCCTCTACAAAGCTTATCGCAAAGCAAGCTAGGAATTATCTGTGTCGCACTTGCGACCATGATTTCAGCATGGGCGGTACGTTGGGTCACCATGATGGAAGTTCAAACCATTCCACGTTTTGATGTAGGCCCATTCCCTTATGAACTGCCTATGGGTAGCGCTGGGGTACTTGGCATTATTGGTATGTGTGGCCTTTGGTTAGCACTTGCGCTGTTCGCTTCTGAAATCGTGTCTACTGGATCTAAAAGCACAACTGGCTCTGCACAAAAGACAAAATCTAAGTCAAACCAAAACACACCGTCACCACTTAACCGCTCACATAGCTTGTAGTCTGAGGAATCATCATGGATAACAAACGTCGTCAATTTTTGAAAACAGGCCTTGCCGCCGGTGGTGTTGGAGCTTTTGCTGCAGGTTATGCGACAACCACAAAACACATGGTTCACGGTGCTATTGATGGCACCGCAGGTAAGAAAACTAATCACATCCATCACGGTAACTCACTCGAGACGGAATACAGTGTCGATGAGCAAGGTAAGATCTCGCCGAATCCAAACCAACGCGTTGCACCATCAATGTGTTTTGGCTGCTGGACATTGTGTGGTTTGCGTGTGCGTATCGATAATCGCAATGACGAGATTTTGCGCATCTCAGGCAACCCGTACCACCCGCTATCAAGCGACCAACAGCTCCCGTTCAAAACGCCTGTAAAAGATGCCTACATTGGCTTATCTGGTGAATCCGGTATCGACAATCGCTCGACAGCCTGCGCCCGCGGTAACGGCATGTTAGAGATTCAAAACAGCCCATACCGAATCACTCAACCACTCAAACGTGTTGGTAAACGAGGTGAAGGCAAGTGGGAGCCGATCAGCTACGAACAACTGATCTCTGAGATCACCGAGGGTGGTGACTTATTCGGAGAAGGTGACGTTGAAGGCTTACGATCGATTCGCGACATCGAAACGCCACTTGATCCGAACAACCCTGAATACGGACCAAAAGCCAACCAACTGCTTGTGACCAATGCCGGTAATGAAGGCCGTGATGACATCTTGAAGCGCTTTGCATTCAACAGCTACGGTACTCGCAACTTTGGTCACCACGGTTCTTATTGTGGCTACGCATTCCGCGCAGGTTCTGGTGCGATCATGAATGATCTAGACAAATTCTCGCACTTAAAGCCTGACTTCAACAACGCAGAGTTCATTCTTTTCATCGGTATGTCTCCGGCTCAAGCAGGTAACCCGTTTAAGCGCCAAGCAAGACAACTGGCTGAGGCTCGTACCAACGGAAAACTGAGTTACACCATAGTGACTCCGAGCCTTCCTGCAGGATCGTCAAGCCTTGCTGCGGGCGATCGCAACAACTGGCTACCGATCAAACCGGGCACCGATTCAGCATTAGTATTGGGCATGATCCAATGGATCATCGAGAACCAACGCTACAATCACGACTTCTTGTCTCGCCCAAGCGCACAAGCGATGAAGAAAGCAGGCACCACACACTGGTGTAATGCATCTCACCTCGTGATCAGTGACGAAACACACCCACAAAACGGGCGCATGCTTCGTGCATCGGATATCGGATTGATAGAAACAGGCGAACCAATGTCTGACGATGATGGATTCATCGCACTCGATGTGACAACGTCACTACTATCATCGCATATACAGGTGAATGAAGCGGCTCTGTTCGTCGATCAAGACGTAGAAATTAATGGTCAAACCGTTCGTGTTAAGTCTTCTCTACAAAGATTGAAGGAAGAAGCCTTCAAATATGACCTTGCTTACTACAGTGAGCAGTGTGAAATCCCGCAAGACCAAATTATTGCACTAGCGAAACGCTTCACCAGCTACGGGACAAAAGCAGTTGTTGATACTCACGGTGGCAACATGCACACCAATGGCTTCTACAACTCGTTCTCTATCCTAATGCTGAACGCGCTGATCGGTAACATCAATGCAAAAGGCGGGGCGATGGCGAAAGCAGGCGGCTACCCAACTTCGGTTGCAGGCCCACGTTATGACTTTACCAAGTTCAAAGGCAAGACTAAGCCGCAAGGTGTGTTCTTGTCTCGCAGCAAATTCCCGTATCACAAGACCAGTGAATACAAACGCCGTGTTGTTGCAGGTGAATCACCTTACCCGACACGCGCACCTTGGTACCCAATCTCAGCTCCGCTTTTAACCGAGCATTTATCAGCGGCCATTGATGGCTATCCTTACCGCGCAAAAGCGTGGATCAACCACATGGCAAACCCACTTTATGGCGTTCCGGGGTTAGATAACCTGTTGGGTGAAAAGCTTAAAGATCCAAAACAGCTTGGCTTGATCGTGTCTATTGATGCCTTCATCAATGAAACGACAGCATTATCGGATTACCTCGTGCCAGACACGGTTACCTACGAAAGCTGGGGCATGGCAACACCTTGGCATGGTGTTGCGACCAAAGCGATCACTGCTCGCTGGCCGATTGTTGAACCTAAAACCTCACGCACTCAAGATGGACGTGCCATCAACCTAGAGAACTTCTTTATTGATGTGGCGAAAACACTTGGCTTAGGTGGCTTTGGCGATAACGTAATCAAAGACAGCCAAGGTAACTGGCACGGTATCCATAGTGCGGAAGATTTCTACCTGCGCTCTGCGGCTAATCTAGCGTTCGTTAAAGGCGGAGTGCCGAATGTAGATGCAGAAGATATCGTTTGGTCTGGTCTAGAGCGCCTAGTGCCTGTGATGAACAAAACGCTTAAGCCAGAAGAGATGCTCAAAGTGGCGTACATTTTTGCACGTGGCGGTCGTTTTGAAGACGCAACCAATGCCTACACCAATGAAACCATGAAATACAAATGGACCAAACCTTTGGCTATCTGGAATGAAAAGCTGGGGACCTCTCGCAACACCATCAGTGGCGAACAGTACATGGGTTGCCCGACATGGTATCCACAGAAGCTGGCAGACGGCACACCTTTAGCAGAGCAGTTCCCGACCAAAGATTGGCCATTTACTCTGACCAACTTTAAATCCAACATTCACAGTGCGGTGTCTAACTTATCACCACGCTTAGAGTCTATCAAAGGCGTGAACCCAGTTTACATTCACCCGAAAGATGCCTCTTCTGCTGGTATCAAAACAGGCGACGTATTTGCCATTGAAACACCGAGTTCAACCACACACGCGTTGGCGATGGTGATTGATGGCATCAAACAAGGCACATTGGGCTTTGAACACGGCTTTGGACACAAAGAGCTCGGTGAACGTGCACACTGGATTGGTGACACACAACAACCAGTGAAGATGAAGTCGAACGATGGCGTTAACATCAATGATATAGGCTTGATTGACCCGACGAGAGAAGGCAAAGGCGTCATGTTAGATTGGGTTGTAGGAGCAGCAGCAAGACAAGCACTTCCGGCTAAGATCTACAAAGTCTAATCAGTGATCCAACATATATCCCTAGTCATTCCTGAATAGGAACACAACAGGGCAACTTCGTCATTCGAGGTTGCTCTGTTTTTTAGCAGCCAATACATCGACAGCATTCAATCGACAACATCCAATCCGCAACATTCAACCCAACCCGCAACAAACACTCTTCACTTCTCTTTTCTTCTCTTCATCACAACTTTTTAAGCCCGCCTCTATAAAGCAGCTATGCTTATACAATCGGTGCCATAAAAGAGCCTTAACAAGCAGTTACATCGAGGCGAACATGGCAGTTCCCTTGCATTTCGTAAACAGCGATTGGATTAGCCTGACGGAATTCACATCAATACCATTATGGTGGTTGAGGTTATTAATGTGAGACCCACCTCAAATTCAAAGTGAATTAATGTGGAAATCCACAATAGCGCGAACAATCAATTATGTCGAAAATGCGTGCACTACAACCAATAGCGACGCCTCATGACTAAGCTGAAAATTAAAACTCAAACACTAACGCTTTGTATCGCAGCTCTGGGAAGCCTTTCTTTATCTGGTTTTGCACAAGCAGCGCCTAATCCAATGCCAGAAGCTGCAGAAACCTGTAGTGGCTGCCACCAAGCTGACGGTAAAGGCATGCCCAACATTGCCCCTATGCTAGCTGGGCTCAATGCTGACTACCTTGAACATCAACTGGTTCTTTTCTCTAGTGGTGAGCGTCAAAGCGCGATCATGAAGGGCATGGCGGATGGTGTGTCTGATCCTGCTATTCGTCGTGAAGTAGCAGAGTACTTTGCTTCACTACCTTCATACGAATTCAGCGATTTAGAACAGCGCGGCTCACAAGCTGATATTGATAATCCCTACCGTAAGCTTGTATTCCAAGGCGATTGGGACAGAAACATTCCTGCTTGTGCAACCTGCCACGGCCCAAGTGGTATGGGCGTAGACAAATTCCCACGCCTAGCGAGCCAGCACGCCGACTACATTCAAACTCAGCTCAACGCTTGGAAAAACGGCACTCGTAAGGGTGATGATTTGAACATGATGGGCAATATCGCCGGTAAGTTGACTGATGATGAAATCAAAAACCTGTCTTACTACTTCGCATCTTTCCGATACTAAAGGGCTCGCATGAAAACATTACTTCTAATTACCGCAACCCTTGCCTCTGGAATCGCTTATGCCGAAGCAGAGTTGCCTGATCGCCAAACCGAGCTGCCAGCAGTTGAGAAACCTCAAGATAACAAATATCTGGTGCCACGAGGCTTGGTTGATATCCCTGCTGGGGAATTTGGTGACAAAGTCAAACTGGGCTACTCGCTGTTTGTCGATTCTCAGCAGATGCGTGGGACGTTCGTAGGCAATGAACAAAACTGTGTAAACTGCCACATGCAAGCGGGCATGAAGGCAAATGCTGCACCTCTTTGGGGAGCGTACATGGCTTACCCTGCTTACCGTAAGAAAAACGACAAGGTAAACAGCTACGCGGAACGTATCCAAGGTTGTTTTACCTATTCAATGAATGGCTTACCACCAGCAGTAGGCTCAAAAGAGATGGTCGCGCTTACGGCCTACTCATACTGGTTGGCGATGGGTGGCATCTTAGATAAAAACGGCATGCAAGACACGCCCGTTCCTGAGATCAGCGATGCAGACTTGCAAGTCGGTGGTAAAGCGGAGAGCTTCCCTCTTCCAGAAGAACTGTTAAGCAAATACCCAATTGATGATCGCAGCAAGCTGGCAGGTCGTGGCTACCCTAAGATTGCTAACCCTGAACAAGAGCCGTCGATCGCGCGTGGTGAAAAGGTTTACCAAACCAGCTGCCAAACCTGTCATGGTCAAAATGGTGAAGGCATTAAAGGGGCGGATGGTCGCTCATACCTGCCACCACTTTGGGGCGAAAACTCATTCAACTGGGGCGCTGGTATGCACCGCGTGAACACCGC